>NZ_KZ627142.1:0-1428 GCF_001811075.1 Rothia sp. HMSC069C03 | reverse complement strand
AGAAGAAGATTTTCACGCACAGTCAGTTCATAGCGGCCGTAGTCTTGACTCACCAAACCCACATTCGCCAACAAGTCATCAGGTGATATGTCCTGTACCGACTTACCTCCAATGAGGATGTCTCCTTTGGAGGGCTTAAGCATGCCCATGAGTGCATTTACTAGGGTTGTCTTTCCCGATCCGCTGGGCCCGACAATACCAATCATCTGCCCGGGACCAAAAGTGAGATTGATGTTTTTAAGAGCTAAAGAATCAGCTTTTGGATACTGGATAGCAAGATTCCTAATGGAAACGCCGGAGATTTCGGGGTAGGTATCGGCAACCGGATTTTTCTGCCCGGGCTGTGCGCTAGAAATAAACTTTCGATATATATCAATTGCGTTTGACCCCGCTGCCATCGAGCTAAGGTCGCTTCCCATCGAGCCAAGCGAGACTATAGCCGAGGTAATACCTATAACAGCTCCAGCAAGAGCACCGGGAGCCGGCACCGAGGCCGCTAGAAAAATAAGGGCTAAAGCTAGCAATGCAGCGCTTATAAAACCAACAATTGTATATATTCTGAGGATGTAACGAGCTAGGCCAATTTCCTCCTCACCGGATTTTTTCCGTTCTTGATTAGCGCGATGCGCAAAGAACGACCGAGCATTAAGAATTGCAAGCTCACGAGCAGTAGTTATTTGTGCAATCTGGTTAGTGCTATGCCACGCGTTGTAGCTATATGAATATATTTTTTCCATTGCCTCAGCATTTTTACCTGAATAGAGATGTGACATAAAGGCAACAGGAATCATGCCTGCAAGCATGCAGAGTGAAGCATATACATTGATCTTTCCTACGGAATAACTAAGGGCTCCCGTCGAAAAAATGATGAATATCAGAGCACCCATAGTGGAAACTTGAGATCCTAGACTCCCCCCTGTCACAGCTTCATGAGCTGCCCTTGATGAGCGAGCATAATCACCACTCGCGATTTCCTGAGAAGAACAAGTCGCCAGACGAGAAGATACGTTCTGAATACCTGTACTTGACATTCGAGAATTTAGAATCATACGCAGAGAGTCTGATGCTTGTCCCAGGGCAATGTATCCTGCCAGCACAAAACTAACCCCCAGAGCTAGCGGAAGCACTTCATCCTGGCTCTGACCCAAATGCTCAACAAGTCTAGTGACAGCCTCCATCTGCAGAGCAGGGAATAATGATAGGCACACAACAGACGCTAGATAGGAAACGGTCCATACGGGGTGATTTTTGAAAGCATAAACCACGGACCAAACAGTATTAGCCATAATCTTACGCATCTTTATAGTCCCTTTCAGCGGAAGTTTTGCGCCCTGCAGAATCTTCAGAGATCTGATTTTTGAAAATTTCCATAAACTTTCCCTCTGCCTTCAGTAGCTCCCGGTAGGTTCCTTGCTCCACCACACACCC
>NZ_KZ627141.1:15524-67560 GCF_001811075.1 Rothia sp. HMSC069C03 | reverse complement strand
TTATAGCGTCCAAGTTTCGGGGCGCAGTTCAATCCCAGCACGGGGGCTTTTCGCGCCCATTCACGGGCAAAAACTATGAAAGTTCAGACGTTGTGAACATCAGGTTGGTGAACTACTGAATCACAAAGTTCACCTGAGCCGAGCTCACACCATTCACCGTAGCGGTCGCCCAGTAAGAACCCTTCTGAGCGGTCGAAGCGGAAGAGCAACCCAGGACGTTGATCTTACGGTCCCACGCCAGGTCGGTTGCCGCCTCGGCACCTGCGGCTACCTCAGCCTTCTGAACGGCGGTCGCCGCGCACAGGCTGCGGGTGTACACCTGAGCCGCACCGGAGGTGATGTTCAGGTCCACGCCGGTGTTCGCACCCTCGCCGCCCACAGCGCAGGGGGTCTTCGAGGAGTTCGTGTAGGTCACGTGGAAGGACACCTGCTCACCGGCAGCGAAGGTACGCTTCGCGGGGGTGACGGTCACCTTCAGGTCGTTCGCGGTGCACGCTGCCGCGACAGCCGCAGTGGTCACGCTCGGAGTAGGTGCGGGAGCAGTCGGGGTCGCCGCGGGGGTGGTTGCCGCGGCGGTGGTCACGCTTGCAGTGGGTGCCGCAGAAGCGGTCACCGAGGGGGTTGCCGAAGCAGTAGCCGATGCAGTTGCAGAGGCAGTCGCGCTAGCGGACGGGGTAGCCGAAGCAGTTTCGGTGGGGCGAGCACTGAAGCTCTGGAAGGGCGCGCCGGAAGCCGTCGCGGTGGAGGCTACAGTGGCGTCTTTCTTGCCGTTAATCATGCCGACCATGGAGGTCACGCCAGCGACCAACAGCAGAATGACAGCGAGCAGAGCAATAACCGCCACGATACGACGGCGGCGGTAGACTTCGGGAGGTAGAACGGGACCATTTTCAGACATACCCTTAAGGATACCGGGTTTAACCCTGAGATTCACAGTGAACTCTGTTCATGCAGTTTTGGGAATATATGCCCTGTGGCGTAGGCTTTTCGGATGACCTCAGAGCCCAAACGCACCGCACGCACACGCCCGGAACCTACCCTGCCCGAAGGCACGAATACCGAGGCGCTCCACCACCGAATCAACCGGTGGTTCCTCGACCAGGCACGCGATTTGCCGTGGCGTCGTGACGAGTGCACCCCCTGGGGTGTGATGGTCAGCGAGTTCATGCTGCAGCAGACCCCCGTCAAGCGCGTTCTACCCGTGTGGGAGGAATGGATGCGCCGCTGGCCCACCCCCGCCGACCTTGCCGCCGAGCCCGCCTCGGAGGCGGTGCGCGCCTGGGGCCGTCTGGGTTACCCACGCCGCGCGCAGCGTCTGCACGGTGCCGCTGTGGCGATTGTGGAGCAGCACCGCGGTAAGGTTCCCGCCGACTACGAGGCGCTGCTGGCTCTGCCGGGCGTGGGCTCCTATACGGCGGCGGCGATTAGCGTGTTCGCGTTTGGTCTGCGCGCCACGGTGATTGATACGAATATCCGCCGCGTGCACGCGCGCGCTGTGTCTGGCAAAGCGTTGCCCTCGCGTTCGTTGACGGCGGCTGAGACTCGCCTGGCGGAGGCGCTCATGCCCGCCGATACCCCCACCTCCTGCCTGTGGAATGCGGCGACCATGGAGCTCGGCGCGCTGGTCTGCACGGCGAAGTCCCCGACCTGCGAGCTGTGCCCAGTGGAGGATCTGTGCGCCTGGGTTGCGGCGGGCAAGCCGGAGGCGGACTACACCCCCAAGGGCCAGAGTTGGCACGGCACGGACCGTCAGGTGCGCGGGGCGGTCATGGCGGTGTTGCGTGCGGCGCATGAGCCGGTGAATCGCGAGCTGATTTTAAGCGCGGGTGTAGCTGCGGCTGGTGATACGACCTCTTCACCCGTTGCAGCCTCTTCGCCAGACTTTACGTTCCCGGCTGATGCACCCGCCGCGGTGCACCGCCCGCTCAAGGCGCTGTATGCACTCTCCCCCGCCGCCGAGCAGCTACAGCGCTGCTACGCGGGGCTGCTGGCGGACTCTCTCGCCCGCGAAGTCACGCAGGGCGATACAGTGCTCGTCTCGCTCTAGTACCCGCCGCAGAAAGGCTCCTCGTGGCTCCTGCGGGGCTTCTAGAGTCTCCCAAGGCTTAGAGCCTCGCAAACACATAGAAACGCCTGTGGGGCGGTACCGAATAATTCCGGTACCGCCCCACAGGCGTTTAGTGCGCTAAAACCTAGCTATCTAGGGCTTAGTCCCCACCCTGACCCTCAGCGGCAGGTGCCTCAGATGCGGGAGCCTCAGAAGATTCGCCCTCGTTCAGCTCCTGCACCGAGTCCAGAGCCAGCTCCTTCATCGGCTGAGAAGAGAAGACGAACTTCGCGGAGTCGCCCTCACCCTCAACGTCCACGGTGATCTTCTCACCGGGCTTGATGTCGCCGAAGAGAATCTTCTCAGACAGGGCGTCTTCAATGTTGCGCTGCATCTCGCGGCGCAGCGGACGAGCACCCATGGACGGGTCGTAACCCTTAGCTGCCATGAGAACCTTCGCAGCGTTGGTCAGCTCAATGGACATATCCTGCTCCGCCAGGCGCTTAGCCAGGCGACCCACGAACAGGTCCACAATCTGCAGAATCTCAGACTCGGAGAGCTGCGGGAAGACGATAATGTCATCCACACGGTTGAGGAACTCGGGGCGGAAGTGCTCCTTGAGGTTCTCCATCACGCGTGCCTGCATACGCTCGTAGTCGGCTGCGGTGTCATCCATCGCCTGGAAACCGACCGGGATGCGGCGGTTCACGTCGCGCGAGCCCAGGTTGGTGGTCATGATGATGACGGTGTTCTTGAAGTCCACCACGCGACCCTGCGAGTCGGTCAGGCGACCGTCTTCCAGGATTTGCAACAGCGAGTTGAACAGGTCGGCGTGAGCCTTCTCAACCTCGTCGAACAGGACCACGGAGAAGGGCTTGCGGCGGACCTTCTCGGTCAGCTGGCCGCCCTCATCGTAGCCAACGTAGCCGGGAGGCGCACCGAACAGACGGGAGACGGTGTGCTTCTCCTGGTACTCGGACATATCCAGGGTGATGAGCGAATCCTCATCGCCGAACAGGAACTCAGCCAGAGCCTTAGCAAGCTCGGTCTTACCCACACCGGTCGGGCCGGCGAAGATGAACGAACCACCGGGGCGGCGCGGGTCCTTCAGACCTGCGCGGGTACGGCGGATAGCACGGGACAGTGCCGCAATAGCGTGCTCCTGGCCGATGACGCGCTTGTGGAGCTCCTGCTCCATGGTCAGCAGGCGGCTGGACTCTTCCTCGGTGATTTTGTAGACCGGAACACCGGTGGAAGCGGCAAGAACCTCAGAAATAACCTCGGGGGTCACGGTGCCGAATGCGTCGCCGCCTTCGCGCCATGCCTTCTCGGCTTCTTCCTTCTCAGCCAGAACCTTCTGCTCCTGATCACGCAGGCCTGCGGCCTTCTCGTAATCCTGGGAGTTGATGGCGTCTTCCTTCTGCTGGCGCAGCTTGGCTGCCTTCTCGTCGAGCAGCTTGATTTCCGGGGGTGCGGTCATGCGCTTGATGCGCAGGCGTGCGCCCGCCTCGTCAATCAGGTCGACAGCCTTATCCGGCAGGAAGCGGTCAGAGATGTAGCGTGCCGCAAGGTTCACGGCGGTCTCGATTGCCTCGTCGGTAATGGTGACGCGGTGGTGCGCCTCGTACTTATCGCGCACACCCTTGAGGATCTGCACGGCGAGCTCCTGAGAGGGCTCATCAACCTGAATCGGCTGGAAGCGGCGCTCCAGGGCGGCGTCCTTCTCAATGTGCTTGCGGTACTCGTCCAGGGTGGTTGCACCGATGGTCTGCAGTTCGCCTCGAGCCAGCATGGGCTTGAGGATGGAGGCAGCGTCAATTGCGCCCTCTGCGGCACCTGCACCAACGAGGGTGTGAATCTCGTCAATGAACAGGATGATGTCGCCGCGGGAGCGAATCTCCTTCAGAACCTTCTTCAGGCGCTCTTCGAAGTCACCGCGGTAGCGCGAACCTGCGACCAGGGAGCCCAGGTCCAGGGTGTACAGGTGCTTGTCCTTAAGGGTCTCAGGGACGTCACCGTGCACGATAGCCTGTGCCAGGCCCTCCACGACAGCGGTCTTACCGACGCCGGGCTCACCAATCAGCACGGGGTTGTTCTTGGTACGGCGGGAGAGGACCTGCATGACGCGTTCCATCTCCTTGTGGCGGCCGATGACCGGGTCCAGTTCGCCCTCACGTGCTGCTGCGGTGAGGTTGCGGCCGAACTGATCCAGGATGGTCGAACCCGCGGGAGTGCCTTCACGAGAGTTACCCGCACCCACGCCAGCGGTTTCCTTATCGCCGGAGTTGTTGCCGGGGTAACCGGAAATCAGGTCCATAACGGCCTGGCGCACGGCAGCGGGCTCAGCACCCAGCTTGACCAGCACCTGGTTTGCCACGCCCTCGTTTGCACGAACCATACCCAGCAGGATGTGTTCGGTGCCGATGTAGCCGTGGTTCAGCTGAATAGCCTCGCGCATGGACAGTTCGAGAACCTTCTTCGCGCGCGGGGTGAAGGGGATGTGGCCATTAGGCGCCTGGGGGCCGGGGCCGACGATGTCCTGAACCTGTTCACGTACTGCGTTCAGGGTAACGCCCAATGATTCCAGGGCACGGGCACCGATGCCTTCGCCCTCGTGAATCAGACCGAGCAGAAGGTGTTCGGTACCGATGTAGTTGTGGTTGAGCATGCGTGCCTCTTCCTGGGCAAGCACCACAACGCGCCGAGCTCGATCGGTAAAGCGTTCAAACATTTACGCACTCCTTGCATTTTCCTATTGATACAAGAGTACGTTGAGCGCGACTGAAAGGGCGGGCTGATGGACGTCTGTTCGCCATCAAGAGAACAGATGAGCTGTTCGGGGCGTTCTAGGGGCGGTTTAGGCGCGGTTTCGGGGCTTCTAGCGGGGTTCGGGGGCGGTTTTGAGGGGTCTAGCTCACGCAGGTGAGCCTACTGAAGGTGGACGGGGTGCCACCCGGTCGGTGCTACCTGTTTTTGCCGGTGGTGACTGCTTCTCCTGGGGCTGACTACTTTTCCCGGGGTTGCCTGTGCAGAGTGTGCGCATATTACCGTCGGATGTACCGCGGGAAGGTGCTACAGGTGGGTTCCGAGGGGCTACGGTGCCAATACGAGGGGCTAAGGAAAAAGTAAACACACAAGAACCCACATAGACCAACACCTAAACCCCTTGTTTCCTGCACGTGCATGAATATATTGCAGAAATTTTTAAAAATTTATATGTTTAAGTGAGAAATTTCAATAATTCGCAAAACATATACGGCACCATTTCCGGTATATATTTCCGCATAATCTTCAGGCGATCTGCGCCAGAATTCCATCCGATAATTATCTCGACATCAGAGGAAATCCCCGCGTCGACACATAGGTAGAATGCTTATTATTTTCGATTCTATTCAGGGTGCGCTCTGCACCTCTTACAGGGAGAATATCTCGGCGCACAACAACAGCGTCGAAGAGATTAATGCAACAACACCTTTAGCCTTCCTGCCGATGCATGCAATCTAAACGAACACAGAATCCGAATGTAAACTATGCTCCTTCGGTCAACCAATACCCTTCTCGGTATTGCACAGATTGCACCACCAACCAACCCTATATATTTTACATGTAAATAGTTAATTGGAATTGGGGGTAAAAATACCCCCTCACTCCCCCAAACAGATATACAGCGCATATCAACACACACCACAGAGGGCAAAACAAAAGGCGGACGGTGATAACACCGTCCGCCCTAAGCACTCGGAGGTTTAGAGCCCTGAAGAACCAGCCCCTCCGGTTACGCATAATAACTTAGAACTTTTAGCCCTGAGCCTTCATTGCTGCATAGTATGCGTCCTGAACATCCTGGTGGATGCGGCCACGGTCAGAAACCTTGTGGCCGTTAGCCTTAGCCCACTCGCGAATTGCTGCGGTCTCGGGGTTGCGCTTAACCGGAACAGCGGTGCCACGGGGAGCACGGGTGCGCTGGGTAGCGGTGCCCTGCACGCGGCGGGACTTCGCTACGAAGGGGCGGATAGCGTCACGCAGGCGAGCTGCGTTTGCGGAGGACAGATCGATTTCGTAGTGAGCGCCGTCCAGACCAAAACGGATAGTTTCGTCTGCGGGGCCGCCATCGAGATCGTCTTCAAGGATGATGCGAACCTTCTGTGCCATTGAGGCACCTCCTCATCTGTTGCATATATCCTGTGGAGTAAACCCAAAAGCCTCTATCGGGATTGAGAAAATAATGTGCCGGATATATTTATGTACTAATTTTCTTTCATATAGTAACAGAACTATATTAAAAATTCCGAAAATATTCTGAGCATTGAAACAATGCGCCAATCACCCGCAGCGATATATCGCTTCTGTGCATCCCCGTTAAATCTGCATCCGCTACAAGAACATTAAAGTGAAGTTCAGAGTGCAAATACTTTGGATTCTTCCAGACAGCAGACACAGCCCCAGAGACAAAGACACCTAATAATGCGCCCCGGCGCCCCCGACAATCTGAGTGAAATATAGCGCCCGTACGAGTCTGCACAATAGACCATTCGCACCATAACATTTCAGCTCTATTCAAAAGCGAAATTCTACCTCTATCCCAGCACCTCATTCTTTTTACACAACACATTTGTGCACAAGAACAGAAGCATCTGCCAGAGTGAATAGAGCAGCATAAATCAGCACCAGAATAGAACGAAAACCCCTTTAAAACCCCTGACCTGTGCAAATAAACAGAAAACTCCACCTCAGAAGCTATACACCGTGCAAAAGGGTGCACAGAAAACGGCGGGTGCCGCAGATACAACTGTATCCGCGGCATCCGCCGCACTCACACCCCTAAAGGCAAAGTTCAAGAAACCCTACAGGTGAAGCTAAAGCTTAGGCTTCCGGCTTCATCAAGGGGAAGAGAATAGTCTCACGAATACCGGGCTGACGCACCACAGTACCCGGACGCTTCGGATCCTGATCGCCCGCCAGCAGCATAATCAGACGGTCAATGCCCAGACCCAAGCCACCCATCGGGGGTGCACCGTGCTCCAGGGCGCGCAGGAAGTCCTCATCCAGCTCCATCGCCTCATCGTCACCGGCAGCAGCCAGTAGCGACTGAGCGGTCAGGCGCTCACGCTGAATGACCGGGTCAATCAGCTCGGAGAACGCGGTACCGCGCTCCATACCGCCAATAATCAGGTCCCATGCCTCAATCAGGGGCTCACCGGAACGGTGCGGACGCGCCAGCGGCTGAGCGCTCGGCGGGTAATCGTACACGAAGGTCGGGTTCACCAGGGTCGGCTCAACAATCTCACCGAAGAGCTCGGTCACCAGCTTCTCAGCGCCCCACTTCGGGTCGATATCCACCTCGTGCTTCTCAGCAATCTCGCGCAGAACCGAAGCGTCAGTCTCGGGGGTGATCTCAACGCCCACAGCCTCAGACAGGCCCGGGTACACGCCAACCCACTTCCACTCACCGAACAGGTCAATGGTGCCGTTCTCGGTCTCAATACGCTCGGTACCGACAGCCTTCGCGCAGCTCTGGATAATCTCCTTCATGCGCTCAGCCATCACGAACTGGTCAGCGTACGTCTCGTAGCACTCCAGGGTGGTGAACTCGGGGCTGTGGGTCGAGTCCACACCCTCGTTACGGAACACGCGGCCAATCTCGTACACGCGCTCAATACCGCCCACCACTGCGCGCTTGAGCGGCAGCTCGGTCGCAATACGCATGGTCATCGGCTGATCAAAAGCGTTCAGGTGGGTGCGGAACGGGCGAGCAGTCGCGCCACCGTGCACCAGCTGCAGAACCGGAGTCTCAACCTCAATGTAGCCGTGATCCTCCAGCACGCGGCGGACGGTGCGGGTAATCAGGGCGCGCTTCTTCACCAGCTCGCGAGCCTCCTCGCGAACCATCAGGTCCAGGTAACGCTGGCGAACGCGGGTTTCCTCGTTCAGGTCCTTGTGCAGAACCGGCATGGGGCGCAGCGCCTTCGACGCCATCTTCCAATCGGTCACCATAATGGACAGCTCACCGCGGCGAGAAACAATCACGCGGCCGGTCACGAACACGTGGTCACCCAGGTCAACCAGGGACTTCCACTCAGACAGGGACTCCTCGCCCACCTCAGCCAGCGACAGCATCGCCTGGATGCGCTTACCCTCGGTACCACCCTGCAGGGTCGCAAAGCACAGCTTACCGGTGTTACGGACGAACACCACGCGGCCACCAACATGCACCACACGGTCAGTCTCGTCGCCAGCCTTCAGCTCCTCAGCAGCCAGCTTCGGATCGTACTCGGCGCGCAGATCCTCAATGTGGTTGGGTTCCACGCGGTTACCCTCAGAATCCAGCAGACCCACCGGGTATGCCTCGCGACCCGACTCGATCAGCTTCGCACGCTTTTCCAGGCGAATCTGCATCTGCTCGGACATATCAGCAATCGCCGGTGCGGCAGTGTGCTCAGTGCTCACAGTGATACCTATCTGTGTAGTGTGTTGGGGACTCTTCTAAACGAACGAACGCTTAGCGCAGGTCCATGTTGTCAATCAGGCGGGTCGGGCCAACGAACGCAGCAACCAGTGCCAGCACTCGCTCCGACTCCTCAGTCGGCTCACCGAAAGTCATCGGGTCGACCAGTTCCAGGTAGTCAAGGCGCACACCCGGAGTGGAGTTGATACGCTCACGCGCACCGTCCAAATCAATCTCGTGGAAACCACGGTTCAGCGAATTCTCACGCAGCATCGCCAGAGTGCGGGACAGCACCAGGGCAGACTCGCGCTCCTCATCCGACAGGTAGCTATTACGCGAAGACAGCGCCAGACCGTTATCTTCGCGAACAATCGCCACAGGGCGCATGATCACGTCGTGGTTGAAATCGCGCACCATACGCTGAATCAGGATGTACTGCTGAGCGTCCTTCTGACCGAAGTACGCATTCACCGGGTGGTTACCGGCTGCGGGGCGAATAATGTTGAAGAACTTATTGACCACGGCCAGCACGCCATCAAAGTGGCCCGGACGGGTCGCACCCTCAAACTTGGTGCCCAGCTCGCCGCTCGAAATGCGGATGAGCGGGTCGCCATCGGGGTACATCTCTTCAACCTCGGGGGCAAAAATAATGTCAACACCGGCGGCACCAGCCAGGGCAGCGTCTGCCTCCAGGGTGCGCGGGTATGCTTCGTAATCCTCGCCGGGGCCAAACTGTAGCGGGTTCACGAAAATGGAGGCGACCACTACGTCATTCTGTTCAGCGGCGCGACGCAACAGGGTTGCGTGGCCGTCGTGCAGGGCGCCCATGGTGGGCACGTAGCCCAGGGATGCGTTCTTGTACTGAACTGCGGTGCCGTTCTGCTCCGCCTCCTGGCGGGCTGCCCGGTCCAGTTCCTCCTGCGCGGCGGCAAGGGATTCGGTGATTGCCGTGCGGAAATCCGCAATGGTGGTCACGACTCGGGGCATCGAAGTCTCAGTCATGACGAGAACTCCTTGTTTTCGGGGGCTGAATCATCAATATCGCCGGGGTGGTTGCGGTCCGAAGACTCACCCAGCAGATCCTCAATTCGTCCCAGTTGTTCATCGTTTAACAAACCTCTATTATGCGCTCTTTTTGCGGTTGCGTGTGCCAGAGCGGCGTAAGAGTCTGTAATATCACCTGTTTTCTCATGCTCTGAGTACTCATTCAGAGCCTGAAGGTGAGCCTTCACGGTGCCTGCGTCTCCACGTGCTACGGGCCCGGTGAGAGCACCCTCACCGCTGGCGAGCGCATTGTCCACGGCGGCTCGAACGAGCGGCCCCATGTAGCGTGCCGGGTCCTCAATACCGATGGAGGCGAGCACCTGCTGGGACTGACCCAGGATGGTCACGAGGTGGTTCGCGGCGTGCGCTAAGGCTGCGTGGTAGAGCGCTCGGTCAGCCTCGGCAACGTGCACGGGTTCACCGCCCATCTCCACCACGAGTGCCTGAGCAATCGGGATGAACGGTGCGGGTCCGGTTACGGCGAAGCAGGTGCCGTTCAGACGCTGCAGGTCCACGGACATGCCGGTAAACGTCATGGCGGGGTGAATCGCCAAACCGATAGCGCCCAGCGCGGTTACCGGTGCGAGAACCTCGGTGCCGTAACGGCCGGAGGTGTGCACCAGAATCTGACCGGCGGTAATACTTCCCGAGGACGCCAGGTAAGTGATGAGGCCCGGCAGCTCATCATCGGGAACCGCGAGAATCAGCAATTCGCTACGCTCAGCAATCTGCTCCACCGGCAGCAACGGCACATCGGGAAGTAGCATCGCGGCGCGCTCCTGGGAAGCCTCAGACACCGCGTGAACACCCACAATAGTGTGCTCGCAGGCACGCAAAGCCGCACCGAGGACGGATCCGACCCTCCCGGCGGAAATAATTCCAATGCCTAAACGCGCAGGTTTTGAATGCTGTATCACGGCTTTAAGTATATTCTCCCTTTCACGGCAACCCTGCCGCCGGTGTCACGAAGAACACTGACGGCAGGGCCCGTTCTGTAGTTTTGTTGCCCGCTAACCCGGCGGGGAAGCTCAGCTAACGGGCTGGCTTAGGGGCGCCCACTCATCACCGGTACGCGGTAGTAGGGTTCAATACCCTCCAGCCGAACCGTCATCATCCACACCAGGTCCTCGCAGACACGCGGCGGTAGGTGCATCATGAGCGTGCGCACCGGGCCGGGCACCGTACCGAAATGCACACTCGCGCATCCAAAGGCACGCTGCAGCGGGCCCTGACCCCGGCTCACGCTCAGCACACGGCTGACCGGCACAATCGACAGCGTACGGATAAAGTAGCCGCCACGAATCAGCAGCAGGTCGCCTCGCGTATGCTCACCAACGCTCGAACGTGCCGCATCAGAATCAATGCGGGTGGTCGCCTGCACCGAACCGGCAGTGTAACCGACCGTGGTCACGCCGTTACGCTTCCAGGTGAGCAGGTCCATCCAGCGCGCCGAAGAGGGCGTCACAATCATTGCCGGAACCTGCGGCTTCTGACTCTTCAGCGAACCATCGGCGGTATCCAGCAGCACCTGCGCCTGCGCTTCATCCAGGGCGGGCAACAGCAGACGCAACACCATCAGCGTCTCCTGCTTATTGCCAACCGGCAGGGCAACATTGCGGGTTACAACCTTCTGGTTGTCGTTCTTCTCAATACCAATACCGGCAATGGTCATCTTGATGCGGTACCAGCCGAACGCACGCCACAGGATGGACTGCTCCACGGCGAGCGCCTGAATACGCTCAACCATCACGTTCTGCGTGTGCGTGCCGGTGAAACCGTAGCGCAGGGTCACGCCGCCCTGACCGCTGGGGGTGATTTTGAAGTTCGCGGCACCGTCAAAACGTGTCCAGAGGGCAACCACGTAACCGACCATGGGCGCGAACATACCGGGCAGCATCGCCATGAAAATGAGGAACGGGCTCTCGCCGCCCATCATCGCGGCGAAGACCGCGGCACCGACCATGAGGGCTACGGCGGGCACCAGCCACACCAGGTGCTCCAGCATGATGGAGGCAATCAGACGCACATTCGAGATGCGGAAAATCGGCGGCTGCGAGGGGTCCGCCGCGACCGGCATCGGCATACGACCGCGAGCACCGCGACGGGATGCGACGGGCTGCTGGGGTACGAACTGGTCGGGTGCGAGCTGCTGGGCGCCCTGCTGATGCGCCACCTGCTGAGTGCCGTCCTGTGCGGGCGCACCATAGGACGCCTCGTAAGATGCCTCAAACGGCTGGTGCAGCTGATCCTCATCCGGCATGCGCTCCGCCGAAATCTGCATGCTATCGAGCAGCACGTCGACCGGGCGGCCAGCCGCCTCCGAACTCAGCAGGTTAATACTCGCCATCGCGGTGCGGCGCAGAACCTCCGCCTTGCGGGCAGAAACGTACTTGATGTGCAGCGCCTCCGAAGAGCCGTCAGCTACCTCAAAACGAAGCTCCGACAGGCCCAGCAGGCGCGCCACCAGAGGACGCGAAATGTCCACGCTCTGCACGCTCTCCAGACGGATCGTGCGGTTCTTCTTGAACAGAAAACCGCTACGGCGGTGAATCGCCAAATCGTCCAGGCTATAGCGGGTAAACCACCAGTCAAACGAGCCAGCAACCAGAATCAGAACGAGCACGGCGAAGCCGATAAGCTGCGAGTACGTTGCGCTGAAGTAGCTACTGTTCTCGTCAAATGCCTGCGTCAATCGCGCGCCCCACTCGTTCGGCGGGGTGGTCAAAATATTCAGGATAATGCTCTGGAAGAAACCAAACGCCAACAGAATAATGAACCAGAGGTTCATGATGAACGTGCGAATATCGGCACGCCACCACTTCTGCTCCTGAGAGTTCGGGGCGTTATTATTCGGAACCGGGGTACTCATTAGAGTGCCGCCATTCGCTCATCGGCGCGGCGCACCAGATCCGCGCGCAGCTCCTCCGCCATGTTCAGCGGAATACCGAACAGCACCATCGTGCCGGTGGTTGTACCCGCGGTGCGCACCGTCAGGCGGGCAACACCGCACATGCGCTCCAGCGGACCCGAATCCACATCAACATACTGGATGCGACCGTACGGCATAGAGCTCATCGAACGGAACACGATACCGCGGCGAGCCATCAGATGATTCGACTCCAGCGCATAGCCGAGCGCGCGAGTACGGCGCGGCGTGGTCAGAATCCACCACAGACCCCACAGACCAAACACCGCGACCACCACTAGGCCGACGATGCGTAGCGCCTCCGGGCCGCCGAAGAACGCGCCCGCACAATACATGGCAACACCCGCAAGAATCGGGAGCGCCAGGGCAGAAATAGTGTGAACAAAACGAACAGTCAGGTAGCGGGAGGCGGTGGGCACCCACTGCGGCTCCGGCACGGGCTGCGCGGGAACCTGCTGAGGGGGAACCGGCTGAGGGGCGTTCGGGTACGCGGCAACAGGCGGAACCTGCTGACCGTACTGTGTCTGTTGTCCATACTGCGCCTGCTGGTCATTCTGGGTCTGCTGTCCATACGGGGCACCCGCCTGACCGTAGGGTTGCTGGTACTGCCCGTACTGGTTCTGCTGAGCAGGCTGGTTCTGACCATACTGACCCTGTTGGGCGTCCTGCCCGTACTGGCCATTCGGCGAATAACTATTCTGGTTAGGAGCCGACATAGGTTCCTCCCTCTCGCGGCTTTACAGCACCGGAAGAGGAGGCCGCATCCTCATCATCCTCCGGCGGAATACGACAACAATGCTGCGCCCACAACCCAGCAATCAGCAGGGCAACACTGCCCACACAATTAACAAGAACCTCCCAAAAGACCACCGAAAAACCGCGCACAGACACCATCGCCACATGGTAGCCAAGAATCGCAGCGCACCAGCCCGTCAACAGGGCACCGGTCATGATGGAACCCTGCGCATACGCCACCGCACGCGCCGCAAGAATCGGGCCCATATGGGGTGCCTTCTCACGCGTCTGAATACGACGATAACGAGCCACCTGCACACCCAGCCACACGGCTCCCGCCGCAACCAGCAGGCACACCGCGCCGAGCATCCACGAAAAATTCAGCTCACCAAAACCGGCGCCAATCATCACGGAATTCACCATAAGAGCGGCAGCGGCACCGCACACAGCCGCCACAATAATCGCCCGATAACTCAGGGGCTTCATGGTGTTTCCTTTCGGTAGGTTCTTCTACCTTCCAGAGTGCCACATTTAAGGCTGATCAGGTACCTGCATCTCACGCATATAGCTGATAGCGTCTTCATCCGCCCCAAGCAGCGTGCGGGACAGCTCCGCAACGTTCACGACCTCGCGGCTCAGCGGCGCAGGAACCTCATCCGGCCGCTCCCCCGAAGGCTCCGCACGCCGGGTCACCGTCAGGTACGCCTGCGGGTCCATCTGCGCCCACGGCACCAGCACAAAAGCACGCTCCTGCGCCCGCGGATGCGGCAAAGTCAGCACCGGATCCTCAGAGATCACGCCGTCATAGTCAATCACGTCAATATCGAGGGTGCGCGGACCCCAACGCACCAGGCGCTCACGGTGATGCGCCGCCTCCACCGCATTACACAGCTTCAGCAGCTCGTAGGCGCCCAGGTCAGTGGTCACTTCAATGACCGCGTTCACGAAATCCGGCTGACCCGTCGGGCCACCCATCGGGGCGGTACGGTACAACCCGGAGGCACGCACCAGCTGCACGCCGCCCGCCATCAGGTCGGCGACGGCACGCTCCAGGGTGTCTTCGCTTTCGCCCAGGTTCGAGCCCAACGCCAACACCGCGCGGTGTGTATATTCTGCTGCGCCCGCCACTAGTGGCCGCCCTCCACAACACGCTCCGCGGCACGTTCGCGGAACACACTCACCGCAACGTTACCGAACGGCAACTCAATCGGCGCCTGCGGCTTCGATACGGTAATCTCCACCGCCTCCACAAGCTCAAACATCGCGAGAATACCCTCGGCAATGTTTACCGCAAGGGTCTCAATCAAATCCAGCGAACCGTTCGTCACGTGGCGGTGAATCAGGTCAACCACGAGCGCGTAGTTCGTGGTCTTCGTCAGGTCATCCGTAGCGGCTGCGGCGGAAAAATCGCTGTACAGGGTCGCGTCCACGACGAAGGGCTGGCCGTCGCGCTTCTCAAAGTCGAGCACGCCGTGGTAGCCCTTCGCGGTGATGCCGGTGAGGGTGATGCGGTCGTGGCGGGCGTAATCTGCCTGGGTCATTGGGGGTCTCCTAGAGGGTATTCGGATAGTCGGAGGTTGTGGACGGGGTTGGTGGTTCTAGCTGACAGAACCTTAGCTTACGGAGCGCAGCGCGGAGGCGACCGTCACCGCATCCACGCTGGCGGGCACGTCGTGCACGCGCACCGCCCACACGCCGCGCGCCGCCACCAGGGCGGTCACCGCCGCAGAAGCTGCCGCACGGTGCTGAGCCGGGCGCGGTTCCGACAGCGGCTGCCACAGTTCACGTTCAGCCTCACCCGCATCGGTTGCGGTGAAGCCGCTCGCGTTCAGGCGCTCGGCCAGGGCCGCATCCGCCGCGGTCAGGGCGTTGGCGATAAAACGCTTGCGGGAACCGGCAATGAGCAGGCGGTGGCCCAGGGCCTGTAGCTCGTCAATGGCGGCGAGCAGCTCCCAATCCTGCATACCGCCCTTCGCGAAGCCCAGGCCCGGGTCAAGAATCAGGTTCTGCGGCAGCACACCGGCGGCAAGGAAACGCTCACGCAGGCTGGTCAGCTCCTCCACAACCTCGGTGACCACGCCGCGGGGGTACTCCGCCAGGCTGTCCATGGTCTGGGAGGTGCCGCGGGCGTGCATGAGGATGTACGGCACCTGCAGTTCGGCGGCGGTTTCAATCATTTCGTCGCTTACGTTCAGACCGGACACGTCGTTGATGATGTGCGCACCGGCGGCGATGGCGGCGCGGGCGGTCTGCGGGTTCATGGTGTCCACACTGATGGTGGTGCCCATCTGCGCGACTGCCTCGATGACGGGCAGGATGCGGCGCTGTTCCTCCTCCACGCTGATGCGCACGGCACCGGGGCGGGTGGATTCGCCGCCAATGTCGATAATGGAGGCGCCCTCGGCGATCATGCGGGCGGCGCGGGCGATGGCGTCGGTGGCGGCGTAGTGCTGGCCGCCGTCGCTGAAGGAGTCAGGGGTGACGTTGAGGATGCCCATCACGAGGGTGCGTTCGGCGGCGAGCGCATCGCAGGGCAGGGGGGCTACACGGGTGGTGTGTGTGGATTCAGTCATGGGTTTATCGTACCGAATCTGCGGTGCGGTGGAGTTTGGCGCAGTGATTGAGGTGGGGGTTGGGGCAGCGATGGGGCGATTCTGGGGACACGGCATGCAATACTTGCATTACAGATACTTATTTAAGGGTATGCTGGGAGAGCACGCATACCGCGCCGGGCGCGTTCCCGGTCGGCGGCGCGCACCCACACATACATACTCTAGGAAGTGACTCATTGTGAATATGAAGACTGGAGCTTGGATCCTCTCCCTGGTAGCTCTTGCCGCGCTGGTGACTATTGTGCTCGCTGAAGGTGTTCCTGCCGTGCGCTGGATTGCTTTCGGCACCGCGACCGGTTGCGGTTTCATTGCCGTGGGCTTGATCGTGACTCTTGCCTTGGGTTGGGATAATCCGAGCGAGGCGAAGGGTAGCCTGCAGCGTTAGCGGCGGCACTCTTCTAGCTTCTGCGGTGCGGCACTACCGGCGCCGCCACGGCCGCGGAAGGTACCGGCTCAGAACACATTCTCAGAGCACTTTGGCGATGCGAAAAGGGGCGGAGGTTTTCACCTCCGCCCCTTTCAGCGTGTCTATAATCTGTGAGATTTTAGCTCCACAAACGGGTTTCTTCCCAACCTTGGGGTATGCCCATAGCCCGCGATACATCAACCCCAGGAACGGAAATATTAGGACGCTCCTTCAGAATCTGCACCAAAGATTCCGTATCCCCAATTCCACCCTGATCCATCAGATATTTGAGGAGAATGAGCATTCCGAAAGTCTTACGCATTTTATGGTTTTCTTCAGGCTGAGGAACACCAAATAGGTCAACAACCTCACGGATTTCAGGGCTCTCAACTCTTCCACCTCTCAACACACGCGGCAGGCGAGGCTCTGGGTGCAGCTTATTGTAGAACCTACTTTGATGCGCACAAATATTGCGCATTACCCGCAGCGAGTTAATCCAAGTTTCCAACTGAGGGTCAGTACACCCCAAGGCTTTCGCGATATCTCGTCGAATATTTGGCAGAGAGACCAAATACAGATTCTGTAGAGCCCCCAAATCTAGAACCTCTACCAGCACCCAAACAGGGACTTTACCATCGTATTGTTCTATGTGATGTACAGCGAAATCTTCCTTAGAACGTTGAAGAGAGTCACCACAAATCCGAACAAACTTATTCCAGATTTCTCTCCTTGCAGGAGCTACATCTAGTAGATTTTCCTTCTCGTGAATTAGCGGGTCAATCTCTCCCAGTAAATACCCCAAGCTCGTAGGTACACTTCAGGCTGGGATAAATGGGGAAGTGCAATAGAACGCAAACGCCGGTCGTACTCATAAAGAGCTACAACGTCGTCAAAACGTACCCCTTCTCTGAACTGGTCAACCGGGGTAGTCTCTCCAGAGGCATCACGCTCAGCCTGGCGTAGGGCATGCCAATATCCGCTAAGACGGTAGTAATTAACCTTAGCGAGGGATTCAATCGCTTCTTCACGATTTTCTATCGCCATCCCTCGTCCTTCGAGTATGGCTAGTTGCTCACCGTAGCTTTTAAATTCTTTAACTTCCCGCACCGTAACGAGACCCGAATCTACTGAAGATAAAAAAGAAGACCGGTCCTGTACTCCTTCAGAATTCTAAATCATTCATCAGGCAGTGGTGCCGGTTCTAGTAGTAACAACTTTACAATCACTAATGCTCTTCACGCAAGGGCACTCGTCATACGACCCAACAAAAGCGGCTACACAGCGCAGGGGGCAGGATTCTAAGGAATCCTGCCCCCTGTCGCATAGCTATATGATCATCCCGATACTTAGCGCTGCGAGAAGATCAGGCTCATCGCCTCCGCACGGGTTGCGCTGTTCATCAGCGCACCGCGCACCGCGCTGGTCACGGTCTTCGCGCCCGGCTTACGCACACCGCGCATCGACATGCACATGTGCTCAGCCTCAATCACCACAATCGCACCGCGCGGGTTCAGGTGCTCCTCCAGAGCCTCCACCACCTGCGTGGTCAGACGCTCCTGCACCTGCGGGCGGCGAGCGTACAGATCCACCACGCGAGCAAGCTTGCTCAGACCGGTTACCTTACCGTCCGGGCCCGGAATGTAACCCACATGCGCCACACCGTGGAACGGCACCAGGTGGTGCTCACAGGTCGAGTAGAACGAAATGTCCTTCACCAGCACCATCTCAGAGTGGGCAATGTCGAAGGTCGTACCCAGAATATCGCCAGCATCCTGATACAGGCCCGAGAAGAACTCCGCGTAAGCACGCGCCACACGTGCAGGGGTCTGCTGCAGGCCGTCACGGTCCGGGTCCTCACCAATCGCGAGCAGAATCTCGCGGACGGCAGCCTCAATACGCGGCTGGTCGACGGCGTTCTTAGCCTCGCTCATTCTCTGCTCCATTCTGGTTCGGGGTGCCGTTCTCCGGGCGCTGCGCCGGAGGGGCGGGGTAGTTCGGGTACTGCTGGGTGGGCATTGCGACGGTCGGGTCGGTGAGGGGCGCCTGAGGCGGCAACGGCTGTGTAGGTGCTACCGGAACCTGCTGCGCGGGTGCAGCCGGTGCTACCGGAACAGTAGGTTCCGTAGCAGTAGCGGCAGGTGCTTCCTCAGCCTTCTGCGCCTCCTGAGCCAGCTCACTCGGTGCCTTCACCGGCGGGATGTCGGTACGCTCGCGGGTCGGCTTGGAGTACCAGTGCTCACGCTCGGGGCGCTTGCGAACATCCTTGAAGATTTCGGCAATCTCGTTCTCGAGCAGGGTTTCCTTCTCCAGCAGGGCGAACGCCAGGCGGTCGAGAATATCGCGGTTTTCCAGCAGAATCTGGAACGCCTCGTCGTGTGCCTGCTCCAGCAGGGCGCGAATCTCAGCGTCCACCTTTGCCGCGGTCGCATCGGAGTAGTTGCGTGCCGAAGCGCCGCCGCCACCGAGGAACGGTTCGGTGTCTTCGCCGCCGAGCTTCACGGAACCAATCACGGCGCTCATACCGTAGTCGGTGACCATCTTGCGGGCGGTATCGGTTGCCTTCTGAATGTCGTTAGACGCACCGGTGGACGGGTCGTGGAAGACGATTTCCTCAGCCGCACGGCCACCCATCGCGTACGCCATCTGGTCGAGCAGTTCGTGGCGGGTCGTGGAGTACTTGTCGTCCTGCGGCATGACCATGGTGTAACCCAGGGCGCGGCCGCGCGGAAGAATCGTAATCTTGGTGACGGGCGCGGAGTTACGCAGTGCCGCCGCGACCAGGGCGTGACCGCCCTCGTGGTATGCGGTGACCTTACGCTCGTGCTCGTTCATGATGCGCGAGGAACGCTGCGGACCAGCCATGACGCGGTCGATTGCCTCGTCGATAGCGCGGTCGTCAATCACGTTGCCGTTATCGCGGGCGGTCAGCAGAGCCGCCTCATTCATGACGTTCGCCAGGTCAGCACCGGTGAAGCCGGGGGTGCGCTTAGCGACCTGTGCCAGGTCAACAGTGTTAGCAATCGGCTTGCCTGCGGCGTGAACGCGCAGGATGTGTTCGCGGCCCTGCATGTCGGGGGCGTCCACACCGATCTGACGGTCAAAACGACCGGGACGCAGCAGCGCCGGGTCCAGAACGTCGGGTCGGTTCGTTGCCGCAATGACGATGACGTTCGAATTGCCGTCGAAGCCGTCCATCTCAACCAGCAGCTGGTTCAGGGTCTGCTCACGCTCGTCATTACCGCCGCCCATGCCGACGCCGCGGCGGCGGCCAACAGCGTCAATTTCGTCGACGAAGACGATGGCGGCGGGGTCGCTCTTCGCTTCCTTGAACAGGTCGCGCACGCGGGACGCACCCACACCCACGAACATTTCAACGAAGTCAGAGCCAGAAATCGAGTAGAACGGCACGCCTGCCTCGCCCGCCACAGCCTTGGCGAGCAGGGTCTTACCGGTGCCGGGAGGGCCGTACAGCAGCACGCCCTTGGGGATCTTTGCACCCAGGCGGGTGAACTTTTCGGGTTCAGCCAGGAACTCGCGGACTTCTTCCAACTCGGCGAGCGCCTCGTCCACGCCGGCAACGTCGCTGAAGCGGACTTCCGGCTTGTCCTTGGTGAACTTCTTCGCGCGGGACTTGGAGAAGCTCATGACGGAGGAGCCGCCTCCGACTCGTCCCATCAGGAACCAGAAGAGCACACCAAAGAGCAGAATCGGCAGGAGCAGGGACACCAGGGAGCCCAGGAAGCTGTGCTCAACCGGCTGGTCCGTGTAGCTTTCCAGCTCGGCGGATTCCATTGCCTTAGCAACTTCGTCGCCGCGGGGCTGCACGTAGTAGAAGCGCACTGACTTACCGTAGTTGTCGTTGCCCTTCTTGTAGTCGTCCTTAAGCTGCAGCTCGACGCGCTGGTCGCCGTCGTAGATCTTTGCGCTCTTGACCTGGTGGTCGTTGAGCAGCTGAAGACCCACGTTGGTGTCCACCTGACGCGAGGGCTGGGTGAAGAAGGAGGCCATGAGGAAAGCCAGCATGATTACGAGAGCTGCACCCGGCCAGAACCAGGGGCCGTTAATCAGCTTCTTCAGGAAGCCCTCCGAGCCTTTCTGCGGAGTATTGGGGTTTTGCGCCAATGCTTTGTCCTTACGTTGCGGCTGTAACCCGTTGGGGTGCGGCATGCCTGCCGGAACACCCAACGGTGCAACCTTAAATGTACCCTACCCCGGCGGGCGGCTAGGTACCTGGCTTCTCTATTTCACCTGCGGGCTAAAGGGTTGTAGCACTCGGTGGGGGTGAAAGTGCATCTTCTTCGCCGGGTATCTGCGGCGGCTGGTACACCGGCGGCGGCCCGTCTTGGCGGATGCGCCTCCCGCCTCCACGTACATCCACCGGTGGGTACAGCAACACCCCGCTCCCCCACAAGCGTGAGGAGGCGGGGCATAACCACCTACAGCATGGTTGCTGAGGTGAAGGCTTAGGAGTAAACGTGCGGGTGCAGGGTTGCGACGCAGTCCAGGTTGCGGTACTTCTCAGCGAAGTCCAGGCCGTAACCAACAACGAACTCGGGCTCGATGTCCCAGCCGACGTACTTGACCTCAACGTCAGCCTTGACGACCTTGGGCTTGCGCAGCAGGGTGCAAATCTCAACGGAAGCTGCGCCGCGAGAAATCAGGTTCTGCTGCAGCCATGCCAGGGTCAGACCGGAGTCAATGATATCTTCAACGATCAGGACGTTGCGGCCCACCAGGTCGGTGTCCAGGTCCTTGAGGATACGCACAACGCCGGAGGACTTGGTGCCGGAACCGTAAGAAGAAACAGCCATCCAGTCCATGGTGTAGTGGCCCTTGAGAGCGCGGGAAAGGTCAGCCATGATCATGATGGCGCCCTTGAGAACACCCACCAACAGCACGTCCTTACCGGCGTAGTCTTCGTCGATGCGCGCCGCCAGTTCGGCGACCTTCGCGTTAATCTCTTCCTTGCTGAAGAGAACGTTCTTAATATCGTCCTGCACGTCGATAGCCTGCACGATGTATTCCTTCGTATTCTTTTAGACGCTCTGCGCCTCCGCCGGGGCCCCGGGTGAGGGGTTTCATACCTTCCCACAGCGGACAATGTGGATGGTGTTCGCCTTAAGTATGGCTTAAAACGGCGCCGCGGCGCACCTCACCACGCAGATAGTGTGTGCTGAGGGGGTTCCGCGGGCACCTAGCTGGGCACCTAGTTAGGGTCGAGTTGGCACTAATACGAGCACGTCCAGGCGTTCACCGGTTGCCGGATGCACAATTTTGCGGCGGCGGTACGCGCTCACGTGACCGGGCATCTGAACGGGCCCAGCCACCGCGTATTCGGCGGTGAAAGAGTCCAGCGCCTGCAGTCGCTCAAAGCCGGGGTTCTCTCCCCCGGCGGCCTTGCAGGCGGTCGCAAGCACACGCAATCGAAGCGCCGGGTGCAGCGCCGCCACCTGCGCACGATCCAGCAGCACGGCGTCCTCACGTTCGATGCCGCGCACGGCGGTTCCGGCGGGTAGGAGCGCCTGCTCGTAGGCTGCCTGTGCCTGCTCGTCGAGGTATTCGGCGTCGGGGCCAGCTACGGAGGCGGTGCGCGCCAGGGAGCGGGCGACGTCCCCGCCGAGGTGATCCTCCAGGTAGGGCAGCACGCTGTGGCGGATGCGGGCACGCATGAGGGTTTCGTCGGTGTTGGTCGGGTCGTTCCAGGGGGTGAGGGTTTCGGCGTCGCAGATGTCGAGCATGTCGGTGCGGCGCAGGCCGAGGAAGGGACGCAGGTAGGTGACACCCTCTTCGATGCGTACGGGCGGCATACCGGCAAGGGAGCGCGTGCCGGAGCCGCGGCTCAGGCCGAGTAGCACGGTTTCTGCCTGGTCGTCGAGGGTGTGGCCGAGTAGTACGGCGCGGGCGCCGGTGGCTTCAACGGCTTTGGTGAAGGCGGTGTAGCGGGCGGTGCGCGCCGCCATTTCGGGGCCCATGTTGCCGACGGGAACCTGCACTTTTTCGATGATAACGGGGTGAAGCCCCAGGTCGGTGAGGGTCTGCGCGGTCTGCGCGGCGACCGCGGCGGAGTCTTCTTGCAGGCCGTGGTCGACGATGATGGCGCCTACGCGTACGTCGCCGCGGCGGGCGAAGTGTGCGGCAATGGCTGCCAGCGCGAGGGAGTCGGGGCCGCCGCTGCAGGCGACCAGGAGCAGGGGCAGGTCGGCGGGGTCCGCGGTGGAGGCGGTGCGGGAGCGTCCGGTAGCTTTGATGCTTCCTGCACCGAGGAGCTTTTCGAGGGCGGCGACGAGGTGGCGGCGGGCAGTGCCGACGGCGGGGTGCAGGCGTCCTGCGCGTCCATTCTGCATGGTGGTTCCTTTATAGAAATTGCGAAGTATCTATGTAGATAGATACTTCACGAGGAGAATTTAGAAATAACGAAGGCTCAAGAAGTCAGGAGCCTTAGGAGCGCGTATGAAGGTACTCTTCAAACTCGTCCTGGCGGCGTTCCAACTCTTTCTGCATGGCCTTAAACGGTGAGGCATTCGAGTTGAAAACATATCCCGGGGCGGCTCGGTCTGTGGGCCAGCGAACTGCTCGAGCCGCTTTGAGAGCACGAGTTAGAGCGTCTTTCTGCACCTTAGACGGAAGACCGATAGTCTCTGCGAGAGCAAGCCAATCGTCAACAGTAATCTTCCAATCTTCGGGCGGTGAACCGTCGCCGGGATTCGAATTATCTTTTCCGTTGACGCTAAGCGCCATGGATAGAGATTTAATGTGCACGAGCGAACAGGGGATGTCGTAGATAGGAGCTACTTCCCATCCACGGCGTCCCTTGAGGAGCGAGATATTTTTTGCGTGCAGGTCCCCATTGCCGGTCAGCCAAGCGTAGAGAAAATGCATGTAAAGATTCCTGCGGGCAACAGCAGGGGAAGCAGCAAGCTTCACCATTGCTTGAATGACACTTTCTGTTGTCACAGCAGGATTATCTTCTGTGTATTTCTCACCCGAAGGAACACCCAAAATCTGTGCGCCATCCTCCATAGCGATGCGTCCCCCAGAGGGTGTTCGGTCGAAACGGGAGACCATCAAACCTGATACGCCGTCTCGATCATAGACAAGCTCATGCTGAGCTACAGGAATCCCCATGAGTGCGGCCGCCGTGAGGTGGGCAGCTTCGTTTTCTACGAGCCCGGGCATACGTTGCGGGCTGATTTTCAGAAGCGCATCGTAGCCAGCGCCCGTCCAATGCACGGGCAGGGTTTTCATGACGGCACTCAGCTTTTCTTGAACGCCAGGCAGTCCTCGGCGGTCAACCGTGCCCATAAGTTCTGCAAAAGAAACAACCTCAGGGTTGTTCACCAATGCGGCAGGAGCGGTGTACAGTTCCCACCCGTGCTCAATAATTTGCACATCGCCTGGAACGTCAGAACCAATCACCAGCAATAAGCCCAGGGTGTTATTTTTGCTGATTTTTTTCTCGGAACTAACGACGTCGAGCCTATAGCCTTCGGGCAAAAGATTCTGAAAGAAAGGAGGAATTGATTCTGCGGTATATTCCGCGTTTAAAGGCAGGCTCGTGGCAATTGCCGGGCCTTCATAATCTGCGCGGTAGGTGAAATGAATCAGCCCGTTGGTGTCTCGCCTCAAATATGCGGCGAGAACACCATCTTTATAGACATCTGCCATAAGTTCATCTGTCATGGCTTTTCTCCAGGTTCTGTTTTCTATCGCAGTGTGCGGGAGGGGTTAGGTGAGGGGGTTAGTAATGGCCAGCTCGATGCCGAGCTCTTGGGCGACTTTGAGGACCGCACCAATTGACGGGCCGGGTAGCCCACGCTCAATATCGCGGATTGTTTTATCGCTGAGCCCGACCATCCACGCCAACTCCATTTGGGTGATTTTTTCGTACTTGCGGACGGCGCGAACCTGGGCGCCAAATTCTTGTGCGAACCCCGTTGCGTCGAATGCCATGGGGGTTTCCTCCTCACCGCTGCAGAACCTCAGGTTATACGAACTATTCTTCGTAATATGCCCATAATAGCACTCCCAGGGGTGCTCTGAGGCTGTTTTCCGAAGAATAGTTCGGTCGCACACACCATTCCCGGAACCTCCGAACACAATCAAGGAGCACATCAAAAGGGGGCGTGCCCACCGCCTCCAGCACGCACAAAAAATCGCACGAACCAGACGCAGTGAACACGCCCCCTACAAAACCGGGTGCACCTAACGGTGCGGCAGCTTAGTGACCCTCAGCTGCGAAACGGTCGATAGCCTCCTGGACCATCTTCTCAGCAGCAGCCAGGTCTTCCCAGCCCTCGCCCTTAACCCACTTGCCGGGCTCCAGGTCCTTATAACGCTCGAAGAAGTGCTGAATCTCAGCCTTCAGCTGCTCCGGAACATCAGCCAGGGACTTGATGTGGTCGTAACGCTTGTCGGTGGGAACGCACAGAACCTTAGCGTCGCCGCCAGCCTCATCGGTCATGTTGAACACTGCGACCGGGCGGGACTCAACCAGCACGCCGGGAACAACGTCAACGTCCAGGATCAGCATTGCGTCCAGCGGGTCGCCGTCCTCACCGAGGGTGTTCTCGAAGTAGCCGTAAGCGGTGGGGTACTGCATGGAGGTGAACAGCACACGGTCCAGGCGCAGGCGGCCGGTCTCGTGGTCCACTTCGTACTTCACGCGGGAGCCGCGGGGAATTTCAATAGTGACATCGAGTTCCATCGGAACCTTCTTTCTCGTGAGTTAGAGTCACTTTCGCGGCGACTTCGGCGCGCAAGGTGCGAAAGTTAGGTGTTGAACTCACCCATTGTAACCCGTTCACGCACACCGAAACCGCGTATTCGGCGCCAAAACCAGCGTAATTTACCACGCTCACACCACAGTTAACATTCCGCCTAGTCCCACGCCCGCCAGCACACCCCGCCGCCGTACCGGGCAGCCCAGATAGGGTTCGTGAGGGGCAGCCGGAACACGGCATGAGATCCCAGCACCGGCGCGTAAATTCGATAGGCACCCCATCCGCCCGCTATGCTCAAAAGATGCCTTCCAACAAGCACAACACCCAGACCACCACACTCACCCGCCGCGCCGCCCTCACCCTCGGCGGCATGCTCCTCCTCACCGCCTGCGGATCCGCCGCAACCGAACAGAAACGCCCCGAAGGTTCCGCAAGCCCCACCGGCAGCGCAACCGGCAGCCCCACCGGCACTGCCGAGGCGACCGCCTCCGCAACCCCGAACGCCACACCGACCCTCGCACCCGCACTGCCCGAAGCGGAACAGGAGCAACTACGTGCCGCCCTCACCGCGCTCTTCGTGGACGGCACCTACCCGCAGTACAGCCTGCTCGTCACCGGCATGGACGGCAACCTACCCAGCATCAAGGCGGCCACCGCACCCGCCGACCTGTACGCCGCCAACGCCGACACCGCGCGCGTGCCCGCCTCCACTTTTAAGGTGCTGACCCTGTTCGCACTCAACCGCTACGCGAACCTGCAGGCGCGCCTGCGCACCCGCGTCACCCGCGACGCCGCCGGACTGTACCTCATGGCGGGCGGCGACACCCTGCTCGGTGCGGGCGCCTCCGACCCGAAGCAAATCGTCGGACGCGCAGGCTTGGGCACCCTCGCCGAGCTGACCGTGAAGGCGCTTCTTCAGGGCGAGAAGCCAACCGCGGCGCTACCCGTCTACCTTGACGGCACCTTCTTCACCGGCCCCAGCGTGAACCCCGGCTGGGATGACGCGGACGTGGCGTCCGGCCAGATTACGCCCATTCACCCGATTGCGCTCGAATCGCACACGGTACCAGGCAAGTCCACTGCAAGCAACCCGGTACGCCCGGATGATGCGGCGGTTGCCGCCCAGCAGGCGTTCGTAGATGCACTCAACACCGTCGGCAAGGAATCCGGCATGAGCTTCACCCTCGCGGAGCGCCGCACCGCCCCCGCGGAAGCAGTCGAAATCGCCGCGGTCGAATCGGCAACCCTGCTGGAGCAGGCACAACACATGATGCTCGAATCCGACAACGCCCTCGCTGAGGTGCTTGGCCGTTGCGCCGCCATCGCCGCAGGTAAGGAAGGCAGCGGCGAAGCGGCACAGCAGACCGTGCACCAGGCACTCGTTGATGCCGGCGTGAACATTGAAAACCTGGTGCAGGCGGACGTGTGCGGCATGTCCTTGACGGACCGCGTGACCGCCCAAACCCTCGTGCAGGTTGTGGCGCTGCTGAATGCTGATGAGCACGCGGAGCAGCTGATGAGCACGTTCCCGGTCGCGGGCGTGAGCGGCACTCTGTCCGGTCGTTTTGGTGCGGCGAATGCCGTGCACGCGCGCACTTTTGTGCAGGCGAAGACCGGCACCCTGTACACGGTGTCTTCGCTGTGTGGTGTGGCGACCCGACCCGACGGCACCCGCCTGATTTTCGCGATTATTCTGAACGATCTGGGCGGTGCGGATGCGCTGCCCGCCGCGAAGGAACGCGTGGACGCGGCGGCGGCGGCGATTGCGAACCGCTTGACCGCTCCGAGTGCTTCTGCTGCTCCCTCTGCGGTAGCGGCGAGCGCTTCGGCGGCGCCCACGGCGGCAGTTTCTACCGCGACTGTGGCGGGTGCAGCCTCCTAGCGTGTGTGCCCGGATAGCCCCGAAAGCCCCCCCTAAATCATCCCGTGCAGGTTGATTTTCTGTAGTGTTTCACGTGAAACCTGAAAATCAACCTCTCGGAGTGAGGGGACACGGGGTGCCGACAGACTCCTCAACCGGGACTCGCGCCTGCTCACCCGGCCGGGTTTCGCCCCGCCTTGTTCCTCTCTCCTCCAGCAGAAAAGTCACCATGGACCTTACCTTCACCCTCGCTGATTTGACCGCAACCTCCGCCTGCGAGCTGCGGCTCTACACCGAGCTTCGGGAGCGTGCGCAGAAGCAGTCTGCCCACCCGACCCCCGAGAAGTCCGAGCGCGCCCGCGAAGCGTACCGCGAGTGCCTGCGAGTGCTGACCGCCGGTGGAATGGTCGGCAGTGAAGTAGTCGGCGGTGAGCACCCGGGCGGCACAGCGCACCCGGTACCCCTGGTGGCGACCTCCGCGGCGGGGCTGACCTACACGGTTGAGCTCGACCGCCTCGACTGCCCGGCTGAGGACAGCACCGCCGAGAGCAATACCGCCCAAATCGTCTGCACCCCGCATCTGGGTGAGGCGGCGCATCGGGCACTATTGCGCGGTGCCCTGGCGGCGCACCTGCTGACCGCTAGTGCAACCGAGAGCGCCGAGAACACCAAGAATGCCGCGCGCCTCGACCTTCACCTGGAGCACAGTACCGAACCCGAATCGGAGCCCACTGAGCACCGCTCCCCCGTTCCTCAACCTCACAGGGTTGATTCGGTGCGTATTCTGCCGTTGATTCGCCTGCAGGAGCAGCGCCTCCTACTGCTCACCGAGGCGCTGAACGAGGGTGTAGAACCGGCGGAACTTGCCGAGCGCATCCCCTATTTTCTGACCTGCGACGAGTGCCCGGCGTGCCTGAACGCGGCGGCATCTCTTGCCCTCGCGACCGACGCCCCGGAGCTCGTCACCGAAGACACCGCCGAAGATACCGCCGAGAATCCCGAAATTGAGAAGCATCCGGTCATGTACAGGGTGCCCGCCGCGGTGGAGAACGACAGCGAACAGTACCGCCTGCAGTGCCTGCTGGATGCCCAGCTCGCATCCCTGGAGGAGCACGCGGCAGAGCACGGCTGGGGTGCCGGTGAGCTTGAGGCGGCGATGCTGCTGTCCATGACGAATTATCACCGCCGCGAGCGTGCCCCGTTCTGGCGTGAGCACATTCGCCGCCTGGAGGACGGCCCGACGGCGTGGGTAGCGAGCCGCGATTACGCGTACCTTGATCGAGTGCAGGTGCTTTCGGTGGAGCATGCGCATGCTCTTCTGAACACCCCCGCAGACCTGGAGGCGCTTGCCGCCGCCATGAAGGAGCTCACCGAGGTTGAAGACGCCCCCGGCTGGTATCGTGTGCGCGGCGCGCAGGTGCGCCTGTTGCGTGCGCGAATTGAGGCTGACCCGAGCCTGGTGATTGCGCCCTCTGACCGTGCGGTTTTTTGTGCGTATGAGGCGGGGTTGAGCCCGCAGATTGCGCTGGATCGTATGGAGTCGCAGGTGAATTATTTCCGTGCCTCGAATCCGGGTGAGCGTGTGCCCGCCGAGTTGGCGGCGACGGGTTTCTTTGGCATGCGTGTGCTGGCGGTGGCGCAGGGCGGTTTCCGTGCCGGTTCCGCGGATTCTGTGGACCCCGAAGAGGCTGCCCCAGAGTCCGGCAAGTCGACCGGCGAGTCGGCTGGCGAGTTCTTGGAGGTGCTTCTGCAGGAGCGCATCCGCATGAAGGATGAGCCGCACGGCGCGCTGCCTTCGGGTATTGGTCCTGGCGATCCGGTGTCTACGGCGACGATTGAGGCGGCTCTGCAGTCTGATGTGCACGGGTTGCTCTTCGGCGGCGCGCTCATGCCCAACGACTCCGTGCTTAATGACCCCGTATCCGGTGAAGATTCCGAGCCCTCCGATGCTCCCTCCTCGTCCCGCGCCCTGCCGAGCGTGCTCGATGCGGCGGCTTCCCTGACGGGGGTGGAGAGTGCCTCCACGGATTTGTTGTTCCGCCGCGCGCCGCGCCTGAAGAAGGGCGCCTCGAACGCCAAGAATGCAGAAAATCTACCCCTTGAGGTTGATTTTTCCGCCTCTGACCTGCCCACGGTGGATGCCGTGCACGCGGCGGTTCGCGCTCTCGACCATTCCTATGTGGCGGTTCAGGGCCCTCCGGGTGCGGGTAAGACCTTCCTCGCCTCGCATGTGATTGCGCGTCTGGTGGCTGAGGGTGCGAAGGTGGGCGTGGTGGCTCAGTCGCATGCGGTGATTGAGAATCTCATGGTGGCGTGCTGTGCCCGTGATGGTTTTGATGTTTCGCGTGCGGTGCGTCTGCGCGGCAAGTCGGTGATTCCGGACGCCCCGTGGTCTGAGGTGTCTGATTCTGAGCTGGTGGAGCTGATTTCTGGTGCGGGCGGCCTGCTGTTTGGCGGCACGGTGTGGGATTACGTGAGTGAGCGTCGTGTGCCTGCCGGGTCGCTGGATGTTCTGGTGGTTGATGAGGCGGGCCAGTTCTCTCTGACGAATACGGTGGCGGCGGCTCGTGCGGCGCGTTCGGTGCTGCTGTTGGGCGATCCGCAGCAGTTGCCGCAGGTGTCGACGGGTGTGCACCCGTACCCGGTGGATGTTTCGGCGTTGGGCTGGTTGTCTGACGGGGCGGCGGCGCTGGATCCTCGTTTTGGCTATTTCTTGGGTGAGTCGTGGCGTATGGATTCGGCGTTGTGCGAGCGGGTTTCGTGGCTGTCGTATGATGGCGCATTGGCGAGCGCGGCGGCGACGGCTGGTCGCGCCCTGCAGGGTGTTGCGCCGGGTGTGGTGTCGTATCCGGTGGAGCACGCGGGGTGTTCGGTGCGTTCTGTGCAGGAAGCGCAGGCGGTGGTGGATTGCGTGCGCGAGTTGTTGGGTCGTGAGTGGGTTCCGGCGGCTGGTGCTGAGCCGCGCCCGTTGGCGGCGGAGGATTGCATTGTGGTGGCGGCGTATAACGCGCAGGTTGATTGTGTGCGTGAGGCGCTGATTGCTGCTGGTTTGGCGGATTCTTCGGGTGCTGGCGTGCGTGTGGGCACGGTGGATAAGTTCCAGGGTCAGGAGGCTGCGGTGGTGTTGGTGTCGTTGGCGTCGTCGCGGGTTGATTCTGGGCGCGGTGCCGGGTTTGTGCTGTCGCCGAATCGTTTGAATGTGGCGGTGTCGCGCGGTCAGTGGCAGGCGGTGTTGGTGCATTCGCCGTGGGTGGCGCGTTCGGTGCCGCAGGATGTTGAGGAGGTACTGGCTCTGTCGGGCTTCGCGGGCCTGGTGGAGTAGCGCCCCTAGTGCGGCCCTTATTTTGCGCTCTTCTACACTCCCCCGCCCGCTGCGTTGCGGGGCTGACTGTAACAGGGTCTGACTGTAACAGAGTCTGGCGGTGTGGATTGGCGGAGCCTGGTTGCGGGTGTCTTTGGCGTGCCCTGATTCGGGTTCAGCCGGGTTTAGTCAGGGCTCAGCCGGGCGGAAGCACCAAGAATGAATTATAGTCAAACTAACCCTAATGTCAATACTCAAAATGAGGAAAGTTTTTCAACTAGCGTTCATGTATATGATTCACATCTCTTATAGAATCTAAAGTATCGCGCGACACACTTCTTGTGCGGGGGCTCCCGATGAGCCGCCCCGTGCATCCTCAACCACCCCGTGATGACCGGCGGGCCCGTCATGACCGGCGGGTACAGGCAAAAACAAGCGAATACAGGTAGGCACAGCCGGTTGTCGGGGTATTCACTCATACGATTGCGCACAATGAACTACGCACGACGGATTGCACGCCGCGCGACACCATAAACCCCATCGTGGAGGTCCCCCATGAGTGTCAACACCGAGCTACTCAAGAATAGAGATTTTCGAAATACTCTCTTCGCCATTGGAGCCAACCAGCTCTCAGACTCGATGAGCTATATCACCACGCCCATCATTATTTTGGCGCTGACCGGCTCCCCCGAAGCCGCGAGCATCACCCTCTTTGTCGCGGGTGTTCTCGCTACCTGCGCCGGAGCGATATCCGGAACGTGGGTTGACCGAATCGGTCCCTCAAAGTGCCTGGCACTGTCCTGTATTGGCCAGGCGCTGTCCTGGGTGGCGATTCTTCTCTACCTCGTTTTCAACGTCACCAACATTTACGTTTTGGTGATTACGATTTCTCTCGCCGCCATCATTTCCACCTTCGACTACCCGAGCGAGCAGTCCATCATCACCCGCGTAGTCCCCAAGGAACACCTGGGATACGCCTCCGGCATGGGTGAGACGCGCGAGTCCACCGCCAACCTGCTGGGCGGCCCGGTCGCCGGCATCATTATCGGCTTCTCGACCGTGCTCATGACCGCAGTTCACGCGGTCGTCAACCTGCTGGCGTTCATCGTCGCACCCAAAACCTACGGTGCTAGTCGGCAGCCCACGGAAGAGGAAGAGGGCGAGAAAACCAGCTTCTGGCAGGACTCAAAAGCCGGTTTCGAGTACATCCTGAAGAACAAGGTACTGGTGTCCATCGCGTTCGTTTCAACGCTTGCAAACTTTGGAACGGTCGGCATTCCGCTCACCTTCATCTACTACTACACCTTGGAGGGCGCACACCCGCTCTTCATCGGCATCTTTGCGAGCGCCTTCGGCGTGGGCGTGCTGCTCGGTTCGTTCCTGGTCGGCCCGCTGACCGAGAAGTTTGCGCTCGGCCCGCTCGGTATCACCTCCCTGGCCATCATGTCGGCCTGCTACCTGTTGCTGCCGGTGGTTCATTCGATGCTGTGGGCGGTGTGCCTGCTGATTGTGCTGGCGGGTATTGTGCTCCCCTCCTTCAACTCGAGCATCATTGCGTACATTAACGCATCCACCCCGGAACATATGATCGGTCGCGTGCACTCGGTGCAGGGCATCCCGAATATGGCGCTCACCCCGCTGGCTGTTCTACTGGCAGGCTTCCTCATTGTTGATTGGGGTATTACGTACACGGCGCTGTTCTACGCGGTGTTCATTTTCCTGTCGCTGGTGGTGATGGTATTCCAGAAGCCGCTGCGTCAGCTGCCCCATATCTCGCAGGTAACGAACGCACAGTAGTTCCGCGATAGCCCCGTCTATCAACTCCACTCAACGCCCCCGAAAGCGAATAATTCAACGTGCACTTGCATGAAAATTATTTTCCTTTCGGGGGTGTTCTACATCCTTTCTAGGATTTCTGCACACAGTGCACGCTCACGATAATTCCCCTTATCAATGCGTATTTTTAGGGGTTTAAATGTTGCCGGTATTACGGCGAACCTTACGCCGCTTGTTGAAGGTTTTACGGCATAATAGGAAGGTGTTCGTTCTAACCTTTATTCAACGTTCCGCACAGCACTCACTCACTGCACTGTCGGACGAACTCGCAAAGCTCAACCCGCGTGTTGCCTTCGCCCAGACATACCCTGACGAAATTCAGGGTGCCTTCGACCGCGCCAGCGACGCACTCCACGCGGCGCTCATTGCCGCGCGCGATAACGGCTTCTGGGTCGGCATCGGAATCGGCGAGCTCAACATCCCCCGATTCGCAGGCGCACTCGGCGCCGTCAGCACCACCGACTGCACCGGCGACGCCCTCGAATTCTCACGCCTCGCCGTCGAAGAAGCACAAGGAGGCGCACCTGTACGCTGCATCAGCGTCAGCGCCGACAACCGCCACCTCGCCGACCTCGCCGCAGGCTCCGCACGCCTGCTCTACCGCGTATGCGCCGACCGCACCGACGCCGAATGGCGCGTAGTAAACCTGCTCGTACCCGGCGTGCGCGGCCAGCAGAAGGCCGCCGCAACCGCACTCGGCATCACCACCCAGGCGGTCAGCCGCACCCTCGTCCGCTCCCTCTGGCATGAGGAGCAGGCGGCACGCGGTGCGCTCATCGAGCTGCTGACCCGTATTGACCGTTCGCGCCGCCGCGCCACCTAACCACCGCCGCGCATCCCTCATTCTTTCGCGCCTGCCAGCCTTTCGTAGCTGCCAGCGCGGAACCGAACACCTAATCCCGCCCGTGATAGTCACCCCCTGCCAGGGGTGAACTATCCGGGCGGGACGCTTTTTAAGCCCGCGCTGAATACCCTGTAGCTCGACGGGCAAAACCAGAGAAAAGGTAGACTTATCTTTATGCCTCTTTCAGAACTTTCCGTCAGCACCCAGAACTACCTCAAGGAAATCTGGAGCCTCGAAGAATGGACCAAAACCCCTGCCACCGCATCCGCCCTGGCAGAACGCATGGGCCTGCGCATTTCTTCGGTATCTGACGGCCTCAAGCGCCTCGCCGCCGCCGACCTGATTGAGCATCAGCCCTACGGCGCTATTGAGCTCACTGAAACCGGCCGCTCCTACGCGCTGGCGATGATTCGCCGCCACCGCCTCATTGAGACGTTCCTTGTGGAGATTCTCGGCTACACCTGGGACCGTGTGCACGACGAGGCGGAGGTTCTGGAGCACGCGGTATCCGACTTCATGGTGGACCGCATCGACACCCTGCTGGGGCACCCGACCCGCGACCCGCACGGCGACCCGATCCCGGACTCTTCGGGGCATATTAGTTTTCCGCAGACCGTGCCGCTGAGCCAGTGCGAACCCTGCGAAACAGTCGTGCTCGAACGCATTAACGATGACGACCCGCGCCTGCTGCGTTACCTGCAGGGCCACGGTTTTGTGCCCGGCGTGCGCCTGCACATTGAGGAGGGTGCACCCTTCTCGGAGGCGGTGAACGTGAGCGTGGTTGGTGCCGGTTCCGGCAACCTGCACGAGACGGATGCGGTCGGTGCGGTGAAGCCCGGCGGCACCATTATTCCGTTGGGTGCAGAGGCGACCGCCTCCCTGTTCGTGTCCCGCACGGTGCGCTAGGTACAGGGCGGTAGATACAGGGCGGTAGCGGCGGGCTTCTAGCCCGGAAATCCGGGCGGGTACGCGCCCCCAACCTTCAGAAGATAGCAATAGGCGGAAAGCCCCACGGTGGGACTTTCCGCCTATTGCTGTATTCGGTGAGTGTACTCAGTGGGCTTTCTTAGAGGGAGCTTTCACAGGGTGAGCTTTCTTAGGAAGCTGACGGCTCAGTTTTCGTTGCGGCAGTGCTGAGTCGGCGGGCGCGCATCCTGCCCAGCAGACCGTAGCGCGGGGCAAACACGTACGCCAGGGCGAACAGTATGCCCTGCGTGACGACCACGGCACCACCGGGCGATACATCCGCGTAGTAGCTGGCGTACAGGCCGGTCAGCGTGCCCACCAGGGACACTCCCACGCTCACCGCGAGCATGGGCACGAACCGGTCAGTCATCAGGCGCGCGGTGGAGCCGGGGATGACGAGCATCGCCACAACCAGCACCACGCCCACAATCTGCAGCGCCACCACGGAGGTCAGCGCCAGCATAATGAGTAGCAGCGCGCCGAGCAGACGCGGACGCAACCCCACCGCCTGCGCAAACCCCGGGTCGAAGGCGTACAGCACGAAGTCGCGGCGCTTGACCAGCAGCACGGCGGCAACTACCACCGCGAGGACGGCGACCTGCCAGACGTCCGACCAGGACACACCCAGCACGTTACCGAAGAGAATATGGTTCAGGTCGGTGTTCGACGGCGTGACCGAAATCAGCACCAGACCGAACGCGAACATAGTCGTAAACACGATGCCGATCGCGGCGTCCTCGCGCACGCGGCCGCTGCGCCGTACCCCGCCGATGAGCGCCACCGCCACGAGCGCGGCAATGACCGCACCCACCGCGAAGGGTGCACCAAAAATGTAGGCGAGCACCACGCCGGGCAGTACCGCGTGCGAGATTGCGTCGCCCATGAGCGACCAGCCGAGCAGCACGAGCCAGCAAGAGAGTAGGGCGCAGACGGCGGCGGCGATGACGGTGACCACGAATGCGCGGAGCATGAAGGGCAGGGTCAGCGGCTCCACCAGAAAGTTGAGGATGTCCATTTAGTTCTTCCCTTCCGCAGAGCTGTTCGTAGTAGTGCCGGAGGCGGTAGCGCTGGAGGCGGCAGTCGGCGTGCCGGCGTCCACTTCCATGCCGAAGGCACGCACCAGGTTCTCGGGGGCGAGCACCTTCTCGGGGGTGTCGTGCATCAGAATCTCACCGCGCAGCAGTAGCGCCTCGTCGGCGAACTGGCGCAGGCTCGCCAAGTCGTGCGTGGAAACCAGCACGGTCGCGCCCTCGTCACGCAGCTGTTCGATGACCTGAATGAGCATCGCCTCGCTGCGCTTGTCCACACCGGCGAAGGGCTCATCCAGCAGTAGCAGCTGGGCGCCCTGGGCGATAGCGCGTGCCACGAAGGCGCGCTTACGCTGACCACCCGAGAGCGCCCCAATCTGACGGTCAGCAAGGTCGGTCAGTTCCACGCGGGCGAGCGCCTCATCCACGGCGGCACGGTCTGCGGCACGCAGGCGGCGGGTGATGCCGAGATTGCGGTAGCGTCCCATGCTGACGACTTCGCGCACGGAGATGGGGAAGGTCCAGTCGATTTCTTCGCTCTGCGGCACGTAGCTGATGAGTCCGGCGCGGTGGTGGTGCGCGTTCTTGCCGCGGTTACCGCCGACGGGTTGCCCGTCGAGGGTGATGCTGCCGGCGTGCACGGGCACGACCCCCATAATGGCTTTGAAGAGGGTGGATTTTCCGGAGCCGTTCATGCCGATTAGGCCGCAGATACGCCCGGTGTCCAGGGTGAAGGATGCGCCGGTGAGGGCGCGGACTGGCCCGTAGTTCACGTGCACATTTTCGCAGCTGAGAAGAGTGCTCATTCCTTGTGTTCTTTCTGGTGGTCACCGTATGCGTGGGGCGGGTGTACTTTCTTGCGTGTTGGTGAGTGGGTGCCGTGTGGGCGGGTGCTGTGTGAGCGAGTGTTAACGGCGTGGGAGGAGCGGAGCCAAGAAGGCGACCGCCCCCTCCTATCCTGTCGGGGGTTTGGGATTTACCCGGGGTTTTCGATGCCGGGTTTATTCGGGTTTTAGGAGTTGCCCTTGAGGCCCGCCACAATGGTGCGTGCGTCGTAGCGAATCATGTCCAGGTAGGTGGGCACGGGGCCGTTCGCCTCGGAGAGCGAGTCCACGTAGAGCACGCCGCCGAATCGCGCACCGGCGGCGTCGGCTACCTGGCGCATCGGGTTATCGGAGACGGTGGATTCGCAGAACACGGCGGGCACCTGGTTCTGGCGCACGTAATCGATTGCGGAGGAAATCTGCGAGGGGGTCGCCTGCTGTTCGGAGTTGACCGCCCAAATGTACTTTTCCTTCAGGTCCGCGTCTGCCGCCAGGTAGGAGAAGGCGCCTTCGCAGGTGACGAGTGCGCGCTGGTTCTCGGGCAGGGTGGAGATTTCCTTGACGAGCTCGTCGCGTACGCCCTGCAGCTGCTTCTTGTAGGCTTCGCCGCGGGACTTGTAGTCGGCGGCGTGGTCCGGGTCGAGGGCGCTAAATTCGCGAATCATCACGTCCACGTACTTCTGTACGTTACTGGGGCTCATCCAGGCGTGGGGGTTGGGCTTGCCCGCGTAGGCGTCCTCGGTAATGGAGATGGGCGTGACCCCCTCGGAGACGGTCACGTGCTTGGCGTTGGATTCTTCAACGAACTTGGCGAACCAGGATTCGAGGTTCAGGCCGTTATCGAGCACCAGGTCGGCGGCATGCGCCTTCTTCAGGTCGGAGGGGGTGGGCTCGTACTCGTGGATTTCAGCGCCGGGCTTGGTGAGGGACTCGACGTTCAGGTCGTCGCCTGCCACGTTGCTGGCAATGTCTGCTAGCACGGTGAAGGTGGTGAGCACGGTCTTCTTGCCGTTGCTGCTCTTAGCGCCATCGGTGGTGCTGGCAGTGCTGCCGCAGCCGGTGAGCACGAGTAGTAGGGTGAGTGCTAGGGCGGCGCAGAGCGCCTGGATGAGGCGGTGTGCGTTGCTGCCTGCGGGGGTTAGAGCGTTCATGAGGCGTCCTTCATTGGAAGTCACGGGTTTGAGTATGTGGTTGATGTGTGGATTTTGCCGCGCCGGGGCGACAGGGACACGGTGTTGTCTGCGCAGGCATCATGATGCGCTTTTGCCTGTCATCCCGGGCGGAATTTAACAATAGTTCGTCAAGCCGAACTTTTCAACTAAGCCACACAGAAAACCCCGAAATATTGGCAGAAACACAGGGGTAGACACACAGAGCCATGCGCGCAGAAACACCAGCAGATACAGCAAGGAGGCGAGGGGCCCCTCCCCCGCCTCCTTACTGCACGCGGTTCTACGGCAAGCTATACGCTCCGTTTAGTCAGCAATCTCAACCACGACCGGCGTGTGGTCGCTTGCGCCTTCACCGGCGCGCTCCACCTTATCGATCCAGGCACGTTCCACGCGTGCGGCGAGCGCGGGCGAGAACAGCTGGAAGTCAATGCGCATACCCTCGTCCTTGGTGAAGCGACCCGCCTGGTAGTCCCAGTAGGTGTACTCGCCCGGGGTGTGCGGGCGTACTACATCCACCATGCCCTCTTCGAGCAGGGCGGCGAAGGCGCGGCGTTCGGGTTCGGAAACGTGGGTCATTTCGTTGCTCAGGAAGTAGTCAATATCCCACACGTCGGTATCCTCGGGGGCGACGTTCCAGTCACCGACCAGGGCGAGCTGCGACTGCGGGTTAGCCGCCAGTTCGTTGTGCACGTTCTGGCGCAGCGCCTCCATCCAGCGGAGCTTGTAGTCCATGTGCGGGTCGGTCAGGCCCCGGCCATTGGGCACGTAGAGGCTCCAGACGCGCACGCCGCCGCAGGTCGCACCGATCGCGCGCGCCTCCAGCACCTCGGGTTCGCCGGGCTTGCCGAAGTGCGGCTGGTTATCGAAGCCGCGTTGCACGTCTTCGAGGCCAACTCGGGAGGCGATTGCCACGCCATTCCACTGATTCAGGCCAAAGTGCGCAACCTCGTAGCCCATAAATTCGAAGAGGTCGAAGGGGAAGGTTTCGTCCTTGGTTTTGGTTTCTTGCAGTGCGAGCACGTCAACGTCGTGTTCGTCGAGCCAGTCTTCGACGCGGTTCTCGCGGGCGCGGATTGAGTTGATGTTCCAGGTGGCAATCTTCATGCCTTCTAGCTTAGCGGGTGCAGAGCAGGCGCCCTTCATTGCACGGAGGCGATTGCGCAGCGGACATGGGCGCTCGCAACTTGCCAGCGCACCGCCCGCCTGCGCAACCCATTGGGTCGCATCGGCGGGCGGTGAATATATGCGCTAGTCAGCGCTGAATCTAGTTAGAGCACTGAATCTAGTCGGTATTACTCCTAGTCAACGGCCTCCTAGTCAACGGCGGGAGTGCCCACAACCTTCAGGCCCTTATCGCCGTACGCCTTGAGCATGTACAGGGCGTCGGAGAAGTACAGGGGGCTGGCAGGGTTCACCACGTCTGCCACGCCGTCACCGTCGCGGTCCACTTCGGGGCAGGCGCCGAGCGTGCGGGCTGCCCAGCGGTTTTCGGTCTTGAACTGTTCAGTCTTCTTGACTTCGGCACGTAGCGGACGGCGAATCTGGCGCAGGCGCGCGGCACCGTCGGGGCTACCTGCGGCGCGATACAGGAATGCGGCGAGGGTGTGGCGGGTGGCGTAGTCGTCCGGGTGGAAGAGCTCGTCATCCCAACCGGAGGTGATGCCCGCATCCGCCGCCCAGATGTAGGCGGGGTAGTCCGGGTCGGTGGTTGCCACGTCCTTGTAGGGGGAGGTCGTGGGTAAGTTCTTGACGGTTGGCGATCCCGCCATGCGGTAGAGCATGCGCACCAGCTGGCCGCGGGTGACGGTTGCACTGCTGTGGCGGCGGGTGACGGTGTATTCTTCGCTGTCGAGGTAGCCGTGGCAGACCGCCCACACGCCGGGGGTGGCGCTCATGGTGCCGAGGAAGTTGGCGACGCATTCGACATAGCTAGGGTCGTCCTTGGGCTGCTCTGCCTTGATGACGAGTTTCAGGTTGACTGCGGGTTCTGCCGCGTGGGCGGCAGGCTGTGCGCTCACCGCGGAGGTGACGGGTACGGCACCGAGGGCGAGTGCGAGAGTGAGGGCGAAAGTGCGGCGTGCGCGGGGAGCGGGTGTGAGTGCTCGAGAGATAACCGAAAACATGGGTTGTCCTTATGTAATTGTGGTTGATAACCGGCCGGAAGGAACCGATTTTTGGGTCGACCGCGGGGTCGCCAAATGGAGCGAATAAGAAAAGGGAGGAAAGCTTTCGTTGAGGAATAGTGAGAAGCGGCAATGAATAGGGTCTGACATGCGGCGATGCAGGTTTGTGTGTGCTGCGGGTAGCTATTCCGCATGCTGTCGCACGGCTATGGTGGTGCGCAGTGAATGGACTGTTTTACACCACCATAGAAAGTTTAAAGTACATATTGATATTTTATTCAATATTTAATTGAGACTTTTATCAACTAAAAATTAAACATTGTTCTAAACAACAAAGCAGCTGCGAATGGTATGTATTCCATTCGCAGCTGCTTTGATTTTTAGCTGATATATCGCGGTATAACGCGCCCACTAGGGCACACGCGCCTCCCCCACGATTCACAGGAAAGTTCCGAACCGGTTCGGGCGTGTCTACTAGCTGCCGTCAGTTGCCGTCAGTCTCTACTAACCGCGCATCACGTTGTAGGCTTCCTTGGTGAGCTGACCGGCGGGCGAGGTGGAGTGGCGCAGTTCCTCAACCTCAATGACCACGTTCGCGCCAATTGCGCCGGTGATATACACGCGGCGGCCGAGCATATTACCCTCACCGATGCGGTCGTCCTTGGCGGTGCCTTCGGTGATGCGCAGGTCGTAAATCTTGTTTTCAATGTAGAAGCCGTACAGGGAGGCGGGCTTCTCCGGGGGGTTGTAGGAGACAGGCGCGACCATGCGGGTACCGCGCGCATTGCGGCTGATGTACCAGTTGGCGGCCTCGTCAGCACCGGCGGCACCGCTGACGGTGCCAGCCCAGCTGGAGCCTTCCGCTTCGCATCCGATGAAGACGTTGTGCGCCCACTCAACAAGCCAGCCGTGACCCGCGTTGGAGCGTGCGGTGCAGCCGATGAACATGTTGCGTTCACCCTGCACGATCCAGCCTGCGCCGGCGTGGCGGGTGGCGGGCTCGTAGAGGGCGTTCTTGTTGCTGGTGCGGTGGTTGCTGTTGCTGGAGCAGTTCTCGAATTTTGCCTGCGCCGCGTACACCTCGATACCGGCGTAGGAGCCGCCGCTGAGGTTCGCTTCGGCAACGTCTACGCCGCGCAGCTTGTTGTCTGCCGCGCCGGAGTTCTGGCCTTCGTTGGGGCGGCGGGGGTGGCCGACGGGCTTGCCGAGCAGCAGGCCCTGGTTGAGGGTGCGGCGGATGGTCACGTCGTCAATTTTCATGCCCTGGTCGTCCAGGCCGAGCACGGCGACGCCGATGGCGGTGTCCCAGACTTCCACGCCGGCGATAACGGGCACGATGTCCGGTTCGTTGAGCATGTCGCCGGTCAGGTGGGTGTGGAAGATGACGCCGGCGACGTTGTTCAGCGGGGTGGTGTGCGCATCGAGCGGGTAGCTGCTGATGGGGGTGTTGGCAGCGTTGGTGCGGATGTGCAGGTTGCGTACGCCCATACGCATGGGCTTGTTGGCGTTGTAGTTGCCGTAGACGGGGGTGGTGTAGCTGCCGACGTGGAACACGCCGGTGTATTCGGTGTGGCCGTTGGCGGTGGTGGGGATGGCGCGGTCGGAGTGCGCGATGACGACGGTTGAGGAGCCGTAGCCGAAGATTTCGACACGGTGCTTGATGTCGATGAAGGGGTAGGAGACGCGGTAGATGCCGCGGGGTAGTTCTACGGATCCACCGCCGCGTGCGGCGACAGCATCGACGGCGCGCTGGATGGCTGCGGTGGAGTCTTTGGCACCGGTGGGGTCTGCGCCGTAGTTGATGGCGTTGATGCTCATGGGCGTATCGGGCATGAGGGGCTCAATTCTTTCGATGGGTACCGCGTTCGGTGCTGAAGGCGGCGTGGTGAGTGAATTGAGTGAATACGGTGCTGCGTGGGTGCAGTGTTGAGTTTGTGTGGTGCGGTGTGTTGGGCGCATTTCTGCGGGTGTTTTGGCGTGTGTGGGTCTGTGCACCGGCAGACCTGCCTTCTGCTCAAGGGTACCGCATTGGGCGTGTGGAGGCGACGACCGGGCACTGTGATGCCTGCTCCCCCTACCCCGTTTTTCTATGGTTTTTCGGCTGTTTTGTGGGCGGGTTAAACAACTGAGGGGCGGGGATTACTCCCCGCCCCTCGAACCTAACCATCTTTAGTTATGGACTTCTGCGGTCAGCTCTCCCCTACATGGCTAGCTTTAGTACCAAGTAACAGGCCTCGCACCAACGCGTGACCGTCCCCGAAAATGGGGAGAAGGAATATGACGTGGGTAAGATACCACCAATGAAGCCCGTAATTGACAGGTAACGCCCACAGGATTGCCCCTGCCACAATACAGACACCCGGCCCAGCGGCTGCAACAGCTGCTATTTGTCGGCCCGTCATGTAACCGTGCGGATGCAAGCTCACCCGTAAAGGCGTAATTTCAAGTGAAACTATTCCAACATTCGGAGCTAAAACCCGCAAAGCGATCAGATGCGCTAATTCATGAATCATGAATCCCAACGTCAATCCGCCAAGCGCATGGATCAGAACCCATATCAGCGGCTCTGCAAGTCCTGGCGCACCCGCACTGGTAGCCCAGAGAATCATGCCTACAGTACATCCGCACCATATCGCGAGGAACCACCGTAGCGACCACAATATAGCAACCGCTAGGTGCCTCGATTGATGCAACAGGGATGTCTCCTGTGAAAGTTCAAGAGTTCGCCGGCTCATTCCTTAGGATTTCTCTGCAATGAGCTGAGCACGGTAGGCGGAAAGTCGCTTATACGCCACAATCACAGCAAAGATGAAAATCGTCAAGAGAATGAGCGTCACCACCACGGGCGCAGGATTTACCATACTCATTTGCATGCGAACTCCCCCACCCGGAAGTGCCCCTGACTCCAAGAGTACTGCCCCAAAGAAAGCTTCTCCCTTAGAGACGTTTTCATTCAGGCTAAAGAGCGTATAGATGGTGCTTCCAATAACTACCGCTACAGTGGCTACTGCAGCAGTAGCAAGCGAAGAAATACTATAGATGAACCATTTCATGGCGCACTCCTTTTTCATTACGGGAAATTCCCAAGACACTAAAGAACACGGCGAATCCAAGAAGCACCGCGATAATGGTCACGTTAACCTCCGTTGGGAGCCCAAACATATTCAGGCCCAACGCAAAAGTTGCAACGACCGATAGCAGAAGAATCACACCAATAACCACAGAGAATGGATTTCCCTTTTCTGGTGGGAAGATAATACCCACGAGATTAGTCATGACGATAGATACCAGCCCAAACCCAAAAACGGTCAGGATATCTGATAGCTGACCTCCTTGCGCTAGATAAACCGTTCCAAGAACTGCACCTAGCGCAAGCATGATAGTTGCCTGCGAACCGATCAGCTGAAGATAAAACACACCTGCCGATTGGCGGAACGGAGTAAGGCGACGCAGGGGTTCAGAAGATGCGTACGCGTATATTCCTAAGAAAGCAGGAAGAAGAATGTACGCCGGAGGCGCATTCCAGCTCTTCCACGGAATTGCAAAAGCTGCCACCACAGCAGATACCAGCACAAACTGGTTCTCGAAGCTACGGAACTGCATCAGCACCAAAGTGCCAAATCGCGTGTTAGCAAGACTTCCAGGTAGCGCGAGGAAATAGCTCCTGAGCGGAGTGTAGTCCTTCGGCGCAATTGCTATAGCTAGAGCTAGTAGCAGTCCACATACTCCTAGCAAGGCGAGTACAGCACCCGTTGCTCCTAGTACCCCTCCGATAGCTTCCTCAATACGGAGAAACGCCAGCTGGGGCATCCATGGGGCCGTATCTTCAAGCAAACGAATCCGCATGTACTCCACACTTTGGTCACGCATCAGGCTAAATGCAATAGCCATAAGACCTGCAAGAAGAGCAGGAATCACAAGACCGCGCAAACGTGCCATTCCCATGAGGGCAAGGAGTCGCTCTACTCCCAAATGAATTACTAGCAGGATCAGGTAAGTAACAAGAGCTGGTGACACAACACCCAACAGGAAGAGCTCCGCAGCTTTCCACCCCACGACAATGCTACAAGCAATAGCCAGCGCACTTGAAAGAGCAATAGTAGCTGTTCCGACAAGAAGCATCTCGAATACAACACTCGCAATCAAGCGTTCCTTATTCGTCGCAGGAAGAGTGTACGTAAGTTCTGTTAGCTCATCTGCTTTCAGGAATAGAATTCGCACAATTGTGTAAAACGCAGCAACCCAGAAAATAGATGAAATACCCATTCCTTCTAGCAACGGCGCTACTATTTCTGGGTTATTAAATGTTTGCTTAACAACACTGATGCTCAGTAGAACATATCCTGCGTATAGCGCTAAGACACCAAAAAATACGGCGTAACGAATTGGTCGATTTGCCAGAACTCCCCTTCCTAAAACGCGGCGGCGCAGGAAAAGGAAATAGAAGTGAACGAGCTGATTAACCGCACTGAACCTCATAGGTCCCCCTCGATTTCATCCACAGTTTTTCGGACCATTGCGTCGAGAGTGCCAAAGCGTTCTAGCAGAGCATCGGTAGCGTCGTCCTCGAGCACTACGCCGCGGTGGAGGAAGGTAACACGGTCTGCGCACCTTTCTAGAAGCGTGAAGTCGTGGCTGCACAGCAGGATTCCGCATCCTTCATTGCGTAATGTACGCATATCGCGTTCAAAGGTGTAAATTGCGTCGATGTCGATTCCGTTAAGCGTCTCATCAATGAGAGTGAGCGGTCGACGCAATAGCAACGCTGCAATGAGCTGAGTTTTCTTGCGCATGCCGTGGGAGTAGTCTTCCATCAGGTCGTGCTGTCGACCTGTCATCTGGTAACGCTTAAAGTACTCCGCTACAGCATTCTCATCCACTTTCTCCTTGTACAGAGAGTGGATAAAACGCAGATATTCCAGACCGGTCAGGAATTCCGGTAGATAGTCGTTGCTTGCCAGGTACATCAAGGAGGTGCGAGCAGCAAGGCTCCGATGCTCATGACCACTAATCTGAATATCGCCATCTTTGGAGTGTAGAAGGTTACTTATCAGCTTCATGAGCGTGGATTTTCCAGAGCCATTAGGTCCAATTAGTCCATGAATTTCTCCGGAAGAAACTTGGAGATGAACGTCGGTGAGGGCGGGTTTCCCAGCCCCGTACGCGTAGGTAATATCGTGCGCGTTGAGAAGCATATATGTCACACCCTTCATTGTGTGTTGACCAGAAATTATTCGGTGATTGGAAGTTGTTACGAAAGGGGCGGGCGGTCTCTTTTGGAGTCCCACCCCTTCCGTAGTTCTCAAATTCAGGGCATGGTCACCCTAAGTCGTTAGACGCATTCTACGAAAACACGGTTATAGCCCGCGCCCCATTCCCAGTTGCCAGTGAACCGGAACCTACCCTGCTGAAAGCACCAAATGGCCATAGCAGCAAAGAAAACAACCGACAGAACCAGCAGTACTGCCAGAAGGACAAGGAACCACCCGTCATAACGGATGATGAGCTTATTAGCCTCATTCTTGAGGCGGGCGGGGGCGCTCAATGCGCTTACTGCCATGCGATCAACCATGCTCGCAGAGGACGGAACGTGAACAGCGGATACTGCCGACATTTTTACTCCTTCAGACTATGTTGTCTTTTGACACCAGTCTGGAAACAAATAAGTCCAGCCTGGTTTTATTTACACCAGGCTGGATCTTACATCGCTCCAGACTGGGCTTATATCACGCCAGATTGGGGCTTACATTGCACCAGGCTGAAGCTTTGCACTCAAGTGTAATATGTTTACGCGTGCAATACTACCCTATTTGAGGAATATTCTTGAAAATTTTTCTCATTAACATTTATTGGGTAGATTCCTGAACGGTCAGGCTCAGATTATCTACTAAAAACACATCCACAAGCGGATTCATCAAGAGATTGATGACAGCATAATAAGCAAATACGGCAGGGAGTGATTCTGGTGCGGCAAGTTGAGCATGTTGCGGCAAATATATTGGTACGCGCTGAACCAAGCACCAAGGGGTCAGCTTTTGCTCAAGAGTACCGCAATATACAGGCCTAATCGACCATAGACACTGCAGCACTTACCGCCATCACTCAGAGAGGGGCGTTAAACGCCTGAGGGGCGGGGATTACTCCCCACCCCTCAGACGTATACGTTTTAAGATTTTGTGGTCACGAGCCTCAGCCCGCAGAACTCAACCCGTGAGGGTTAGCCCATGAACACGCCGTTGCCGCGCTTCTCCAGCTGCTTCGGCGCGAAGGTTGCGTGGCGGATGTGGTCCACCTCGATGAGCACGTTATCGCCCATCGCACCGGTCACGTGAACGCGGCGGCCGATCATGTTGTTATCACCAATACGGTCATCCTTCGCGGACGCAGTCGTAATGTGCATATCGCGAATGTTGTTCTCAATGTAGAAACCGTACAGGGAAGCCTTCGCCCAGCTGTAAGGGTTGTGCGAACGAGGAGCCACGAAGCGGCTACCGCGTGCGTTACGGCCAATGTACCAGTTCGCCGCCTCGTCACCTCGAGCACCGCCGGTAACAGCATCCTGGAAGCTCGAAGACTCACCCAGGCAGCCAATGAACTGGTTGTTGCCCCACTCCACGAGCCAGCCGTGACCGGCGTTCTCCTGGGCGGTGCAGCCAATGAACATGTTGCGGGTGCCCTGAATGAACCAGCCTGCACCCACGTGGCGGGTCTTCACCTCGTACAGGGCGTTCTTACCCTGGTTGCGCTTGTTGAACCAGCTGGTAGACGCCTCGAACTTGGACTGAGAAGTGTAAATCTCGATACCCGCGTAGGTGCCGAAGCTCATGTTTGCGTCAGAGACGTCAATCATGGAGAACGTGTTATCTGCCGCGCCGGGGGTGTCACCCTCACGGCCGCGCAGCGGGTGGCCGACAGGCTTGCCGACCAGCAGGCCCTGGCGCAGGGTCTGGCGGATGCGCAGCTTGTCAATCTTCATGCCCTGGTCGTCCAGGCCCAGGATCGCAACGCCAATAGCAGTGTCCCAGATTTCGATGTTGGACAGGGTGGGAACTGCGTCCGGCTCACCGGGGTTAGCGTCCGCAATGCGGGTGTGAAAGATGACGCCTGCAACGTTGTCGACGGGCTGGGTGTGCTTCTCCAGGAAAATCTGGTTGCTCTTGGAATCCAGCGACAGGTTGTACTTGTTGGTGCGGATAAACAGGTCACGCACGCCCATACGCATGGGCTTGTTCTGGTTGGTGCCACCGCTCATGGGGGTGGTGTAGCTACCGGTGTGGAAAACGCCGGTGCATTCGTAGCTACCATTCTTAGATGACGGGATGCTCTTGTCGGTGAAAGCGACGATTCGGGTTGCCTGGCCGTGGCCGAAAATCTCGACGCGGTGCTTCATTTCGATGAAGGGGTAGGAGACGCGGTACATGCCGCCGGGAATCTCCACAGATCCGCCACCCTGTGCAGCAACGTCATCGATAGCCTTCTGGATAGCACTGGTGGAGTCTCGTACGCCGGTGGGGTCAGCGTTGTACTTGGAATCGCATACGTTCACGCTCATGATGGTAGCCATGGTGTGTCCTCTTTCTTGGCGGATACAGACAGCGATTAGCGCATAGATGGAATCTACGCGCGTGATTAAGCTGAGTGTATCCAGTTGTGTTTGAGTGAATAAGTGGTTTTGAGCTTCCTGCCGGTTGAGCGAGTGAGTCTCTTCCGGTGTGGGATGCGGGCGGGGAGTGAATCCACTGCATCAACGCTCGTGGGCGGCGTGAGGGAGTGAATCTCAACCATTCCCATGTGAGTCATAAATTCTTGCATACAGGATGCAAATCTATCTAACCCACGACAAAATATTTTAGGGCAAAATTAGGGAGCTTTTGTCGCTCAACACACGATAGTGTTGATTGTCTCCCCGGTCACTTTTATGCAATAGAGTGCACATAACCCACAGAAAACCGACTGACCAGCATAGATACTATATTTTGCACGCGTATGCACTAGTCAGGGGAATTTTCACTAAAGCGCGCAACATCACTTTACGGGCAGGTCAACTAGGCCCAAAGATCCCATTAAAACCCCTCATCAGAGGCTTATCTCACAGGCTCAGAAGCCCAAGAATAGCACCCGCCGGGCGCCCATCAGAGACCCCACCAGAGCACCCAATCAGCACCCCGGCAGACGCTTCTAATAGACACCCGGCGAGCACCCCCGGCAGATAGGGTTCAAGCCCCTACTGAACTTCCTTCGCGGAGGCGGCACCCACCACATCCAGGCGCGCATAGCGGCCCGCAAGCCAGGTACAAATCATCAACTGAACCTGATGGAAAATCATGATCGGCAGCATCATCAGACCCAGCGAGCCCGCACCAAAAATAATGATCGCCATCGGCAGGCCAGCCGCCAGCGACTTCTTCGAACCGCAGAACTGAATCGTAATACGGTCGGCACGGTTGAAGCCCAGACGCTTAGCCAGCTGGTCAGTCAGCCACAGCATGAACACCACGATAATCGCCATGAGCACGACCAGCAGCACAATCTGCCACCACGCCACGCGCGTCCACACGCCCTGCACCACCGAAGCGGAAAACGCCGAATACACGATCATCATGACCGAGAACTTATCCAGCCACTTGGTCGTCGGCTTCTTGGCGAACTCCCCCACCCAGCGGCGCGTCAACTGACCGAGCACGAACGGCAGAAACAGCTGAATGGCGATATCCAGGAAGACTGTTCCAGAGAACTCAATATGGCCCGTGTTCATCAGCAGCATGGCGAGCAGCGGGGTCGCCACCACACCCACAATCGAAGAGAGCGAGGCGCTCACAATCGCCGCCGCCACGTTACCGCCCGCAATCGAAGTGAACGCAATCGACGCCTGCACGGTCGAGGGCACAAAGGTCAAGAACAGAATGCCCATGTACAGCCCATCACCGAGTACAAAACGCAGCGGTGAGAGCGCCAAACCGACCAGCGGGAACAGCACGAACGTGCAGCTGAGAATCATCAGGTGCAGACGCCAGTGGGTCAGGCCGCGAATAGCCTCCGTGGTGGAGAGGCGAGCGCCGTACAGGTAGAACAGCAGGGCGACCGCGAACTTCGTTCCGGTGCTGAACCAGTCGGCGAAGTCGCCGCGCGCCGGCACAATAATTGCGAGGATAACCGCGCTAATGAGCATGGTCAGCAGCGGGTCGAGTTTGATGGAGCGAAGTGATGAAAGCATGCTGTCCATTCTAGACCTGCGCCTGTGTGAAGGTACCGGGGTGCCGGGTGCATCTCAGCTGCAGGGCGGCCGGAGGTGAAGGTTACGGGCGGCTCATGCCAGGCAACCCGAACGACTGCAGCAACCGGCTACGAGCCTGTGAGGAGGCGGTTAACGACAGAACCCGCCGGAGCGCCTAGGCACCCCGACGGGTTCGTGAAGGTTATTTGAGCTATGCGGTCCAGATGAGGCGATTAGAGCGCACCCTGGCGGCTACTGGCTACTTCTTATCGCCGTCGAAGCCATAACCGTACGAGCCACCCTCAGAGGAGTCGTTGCCGTACTGGCCGTAACCGTACTGCTCGGGAGCAGACTGACCGTTAGAAGACTGGCCGTTAGGCTGGCCATTAGAAGGCTGCTCAGGTGCGGGCTGGCCTGCACCATTCTGACTTGCGGCAGGCTGACCGAAGCCGGGCTGCTGACCGTACGCAGGCTGACCCGGTGCGGGCATCTGCGGGCCACCGGGAGCACCCGGTGCCGGCGAGCCACCGGCGGCAGCGTACGCATCCCAACGCTGACCGTGGAAGGCACGAGCCTGCTCGGTGAGCCAGCCAGCGAACAGCGTAGAGTTCGCGTCGAACTCGGGGGCGTTCTTGGGCTTGGAGTACACGTCCACGGTTTCCAGGGTGTGGTCTGCCCAAACGTCCTGGTGTTCACGCATGAACTCGGTGGACTGAATCGGGTCGGGCCACATGTGCACCGGCTCCGCCGCCGGGATCAGGACAGGAACGCGCGGTGCGGTGTCCTTGACCGGGTTCTCAGTCGGGCGCCAGAACAGGCGGCCGGGCTGGGTGCGGTCACGCAGCGCGTGCGCACGCCAGGTGAGTATGGGGTGGCTTGCCAGCAGGTTCACGTACCAGACGGCAAGACCGCGGTCGGTGACGGCACGGTCGGCAAGCTCATCGAAGTTGACCTGCTTGTTCAGGTACTTACCTGCCGCAAGCACCTTGACAGCACCCTCCGCACCCTCGGGGCAGAAACGGTAGCCGAAGTTATCGGCGGTGTATTCCTGCGAGCGGGACAGTGCACTCGACAGCACCGGAATCTGGTTGAACAGCGTAGTGAAAATCAGACGGAAATAACCGACGTGACCTGCGGCGATGTGACCAACCTCGTGGCCAATAATGAAGCGCAGCGCCTGCGGATCACGGGACTTACCACCGATTTCAAACAGGTCAGAGTACAGGCAAATGTAGCGGCGGAAACCGTGACCTGCCGCGAAAGCGTTCATGGTGCCGTTACCGAGAACAACGTACGCATCCGGCACACGGCGCAGACCTGCCGCCTCAGCTGCTTCGGCGAGCATCTGGTACGCCTCAGGGAACTGGGTGGGGGTGATACGCACACCGCGCACACGCTGCTGCGCGTAGTAGATTGCACGAACAATGAAGATGACAAGCGGGCCCAGGAGGAGCAGGCTAACCGTCTGGAAAATCAGGTCTTCCATGCTTGCCGTGGTGCTATCGGAAGAAGGTACACGAACCGAGCCTTCACCGGTTGAGCTGAAGACGTAACGCATCATCGAGCTGAACAGGTCAGCCAACGCCATGAACAGCACAATGTAGCCGACCGCGGTGACCGCGTAGGCGGCAACCAGCCACGGAATTTCAGAGGGGTGACGCAGCGCGTGCAGCACCTTCGGCGGCAGCATCGACTGGTAGGCGAAGAGCCTCGGCTGGGGCAGGGGGCTGACCGGCTTCTGGCGCTCGTCTTCGGGGAGCCAGCCGGCGGAGAGGTCCTGCGGGAGGGGCTCACCGAGGGCACGGAATGCCTGCTGGCCGGGCTGGGCGTTGAACTGCCCGCCGGGCTGCTGGTGGTTTTCAGGGGGTTGAGTCATGTCTCGTCCGCTTCGTATCGAGTGTTATCTGATTCCACTCTATCGTTTTTGGGCACTTACTAGTGAATGTGAATACGCTTTTTCTCATAGAATGCTCATTCGCGACGCTACAGTACGCCACAGTGCTGGGATGCGCAGTGCCAGGATACACAGCGCCGGGGCGCACAGTGCAGAGGCTCCGGGGTGAGCAGCCTTGCGGGCATAAGAAATCCGCCGTAGCACCCATACAGAATGGGCGCCACGGCGGATCATTTTACGCTGAGCCGCCTACACGGCGGGGTGCGTGGGGCTTAGAGGCTCTTGACGAGTTCCTCGGTAGCCTCAGCGATAGCCTTCTCCTCGTTGGTGGGGATGACCAGCACCTTGATAGCGGAATCCTCGGTGGAAATCACGCGCGGCTCGGGAGAACGCTTAGCGTTCTCTTCCTCGTTGTACTTGACACCCAGTGCGCCGAGGCGGTCCAGGACCAGCTTGCGGAAGTCGCCGGAGTTCTCACCGATACCTGCGGTGAAGATCAGTGCCTGCGCGCCGCCAACAACCAGGTTGTAGCCGCCAATGTACTTCATCAGGCGGTAGGAGGTCATGTCCAGTGCGAGCTGTGCACGCTCGTCGCCGGACTGTGCAGCCTCAACGACCTTACGCATGTCGTTGGAGCCAGCCAGTGCGAGCAGACCGGACTCCTTGTTCAGGATGGTGTCCAGGCGTTCACCGTCAATGCCCTCACGGGACAGGATGGTGGTCAGTGCCGAGGGGTCGATGTCGCCGGAGCGGGTACCCATAATCAGGCCGGCCAGCGGGGTGTAGCCCATGGAGGTGTCGACGGACTTGCCGCCCTTCACAGCGGTCACGGACGCGCCGTTACCGAGGTGAGCGACAACGCCGTTGAACTCGTCGCGTGCAATGCCGAGCATGTCAGCTGCAACGTGGGAGACGTACTCGTGGCTGGTGCCGTGGAAGCCGTAGCGGCGGATGCTGTACTTGTCAGCCAGGTCGTAGGGGATCGCGTAGCGCCATGCTTCTTCGGGCATGGTGGAGTGGAACGCGGTGTCGAAGATAGCGACCTGCGGCAGGGAGGGCCACTTGTGCATTGCTGCGCGCATGCCCTGAACGTGTGCGGGGTTGTGCAGCGGTGCCAGCGGAGAGAGGTCGTCGATCTGCTGGACAACTTCTTCAGTCAGCAGGGTGGGGTGGGTGAACTTCTCTGCACCCTGCACCACGCGGTGGCCGACTGCCTGCAGCTCACGGCCTGCCAGGACGGGCTCAAGCTTCTCGGACATGATGTCGAATGCGACCTCGTGGTTGGGCACGTCGGTGCCGATGTTTTCGACGAGGCCGGAGGTCAGCATCTGCTCTGCCTCGGGCAGGGAGGTGTCACGCACCTGGTACTTCAGGGAGGAAGAACCGGCGTTCACAACGAGAATAAGCATGAAAGTATCTTCTTTCGTAGTTTTCTTTTCGTTCCATTCTCGCACTTTTCGAGCCTGCGTGCGAGACGGCCCCGACTGTGTTTTTAACGGGGGTTTTTACGAGGGGTGACATCGAGGGGCAGGAGGTGCGGGTTTGGTGGGGTGGAGAGAACGCCTGGAAGGCAGGCGATTGGGCGCACGCCAGTTCCTTTCTGCAAACACACCGAATGAGGAGTGCGCAGCCCAGTACCTCTCTATTTATCCCCGCGCATGCAGGGAACACTGACTGTTATCTTCACAGAATGGGTGCGCCTGAGGCTCATCCCCGTGCATACGGGGAATACGTGGTGAGCCGCTGGTTGAGGGTGGGGGCGCTCGGCTCATCCCCGTGCATACGGGGAATACGTGTAATCCGCCGGTAACTCAGCAGAAAATTCCGGCTCATCCCCGTGCATACGGGGAATACCCCACCAGAGACGCAAACTTCGTCGGCGCACTCGGCTCATCCCCGTGCATACGGGGAATACATTGGAGAGGCAGGAGGAAAGCCCATAGGAGGCGGCTCATCCCCGTGCATACGGGGAATACCGTCACGGTGCGATGCAACGTGCAACCAGTCTCGGCTCATCCCCGTGCATACGGGGAATACG
>NZ_KZ627141.1:0-15424 GCF_001811075.1 Rothia sp. HMSC069C03 | reverse complement strand
CTCATCCCCGTGCATACGGGAAATACGTGGTGCTAAAATCACTCATTGTGACGCCTAACGGCTCATCCCCGTGCATACGGGGAATACGGTGGCTTCTAGCTTGTTGCATCGCGCGTCATCGGCTCATCCCCGTGCATACGGGGAATACGTGCCTGCTGTGCTTGGTCAAAGGCTTTGATGCGGCTCATCCCCGTGCATACGGGGAATACATGGAGGGTGGCGGGGGTGTGGGTGTATCTGGCGGCTCATCCCCGTGCATACGGGGAATACGGGGGTGGGTGTATGGCCTGTCGGGTGGGTTCCGGCTCATCCCCGTGCATACGGGGAATACGAAGGCGAAGAAGCAGGATATGTACAAGGTGACGGCTCATCCCCGTGCATACGGGGAATACCATGAAGTTCTCTCTTTCAAATAGATCGAATACGGCTCATCCCCGTGCATACGGGGAATACACTGCTGCTGCGATGGTGGCGGCGGGTACCTTCGGCTCATCCCCGTGCATACGGGGAATACTGCCAAATCTCAGTCGTGGTGTAGGAATAATCCGGCTCATCCCCGTGCATACGGGGAATACGGGCTGGGGCTGTACTGTGCGGTAATAGTAAACGGCTCATCCCCGTGCATACGGGGAATACGATAAGGTGAAAACTCGCTGGTGACGAAAACGCGGCTCATCCCCGTGCATACGGGGAATACACTTAGCCACAAGGCACGATACCCAGCCAAAGACCAAAAAATATTCAGTTTCCACACGTATACACATATAAAGGGGATGAGTAGACGATTACTCGCCTACGGTGACCCGCCGCCAGAAGCGGCGGGCCTTGACACATCCAACGCCACATCCCCCAATACCACCGAACCGGCAGCATCAGAGTCAGTAGCTCCGCGTCCGTTTAGACTCTCCCCCGTGCCGGGGGCGAGTTGCGCCTCATACATCCGTACAGCCTCCGCGCGAATATTTCGTGCCGCGTTCACGTCACGATCAATCCGCGCACCGCAGGCTGCGCACTCAAAGACACGCACATGGAGTCCGAGCTTGGTTTTCGCTCGTGCTCCGCAGGCGCTACACGTCTGAGAGGATGCAAAGAAGCGGTCAATAATCTGTACCTGCGAGCCGTACCAGCTGGCCTTATACTCCAGCTGACGGCGTAGCGTACCAAAAGCGGCATCCAGAATGGACCGGTTAAGCCCAGCCTTCTGGCGCACATTTTTACCCGGTGCCTTGATGGTACCGGCAGCTGAGGCGGTCATACCCGCTACAGCCAAGTCTTCAAGCCCGATGAGGGTGTACCCGGTGGCCAGGCGCTTAGAAACCTGATGTAGACCGGATTCACGGCGCAAGGCTACCAGGTGGTGGTGCCGTGCAATCTGCCGGACCAAGCGGGCACGACGGTTAGATCCCTTCTGTGCGCGCGCGAGGGCACGCTGCAGGCGTACCAGGCGCTTCTCGGCGGTACGTGCCCAGCGGGGGTTAGCCAAGGTAGGCGCACCGTTATCGGTGAACTCTAAGGAAGGGTACTGTGCGAAGCGCTGCGGTGCCTGCTCGTCAGAGAGCGCGGCGAGGTAGCGCACGCCCAGGTCTACGCCGACAGCGCCAGCGGAACGCTGGGCACGGGTGGGGGTCGCCGGGGTGCGGGACAGCTTAACGAGGATGGAGACGTACCAGCGGTTGGCGGCACGGGAGACAGTGTAGGATTTGACATTCGCGCCAGCACGCACGGCCTTCACCAGCGGCTTCGTAGTGTTGTGAGTGCGGATAACGCCCAGGTGTGAGAGGCGTACGTGGCGGTAGTCCTCAATGGTCGGGGCGGTCTTGATGCCGCGACGCTTCAGCTGTGCCGTGCGGCGCGCAAATTCAGGTGTGCCCTTCTTGTAGGGGGTGCCGTAGGCTCCGACCTCGTCATTATTCGGGTCGCGGTCGACAGTAAAAGAGTCGCGGCTGACACCTTTACGCTTGCGACGAGGGACACCCATTCGGGCGCCGGCACGCAGGTGCATAAGGGATTCTTTGTAGTTTTTCCAAGCTTTTCCAGCATTCAGCAGACCCGAATCGAGCACTCGGCTATTAATGCTATGTAGCCATGGCTCGGAATACCGTTCGGTCTCGGGCCAGACAACAGCGGGGTCGGCGCCGGCAGCAATGGCTTTGCTTGCAGCGCGGTGCCGCTTGATTTCAGGAGTCAGGTATAGCTGCCTGTAACCAGGCACATACTCGTTGCCAGTTTTATAGCCAGCTTTATAGAGGATCTGATAAGCAGGGTCTTTCTCACGTAGTTTCTTAAGCTCGCCGTTGATCGTCTCGTGATCTGCACCTTCGGCGGCACGGGTTCTCCGATATTCCTGTTTGTTGTGGAGGATTTGAAGGTTATAAGTGGTGAGGAGGTTGTACGTGTGGCGTGCTGCGCCTACACATCGCATCAGCTCTGTTTTTTGTGCTTGGTTGGGGTCGAGGCGGAATTTGTAGGCACGGTACAGGACACCATCGTCGGTGCTGGTTTTCTCAGCCATGGCTTTTCCTCCTCTTCTGCGAGATATAGGGATAACCTGTTTGGAAATCTCTTGTAATGACCATAGGGGATACCCCTGACAAGATAAGGGGGTATTTTGGGGTAGCCAAGAATATTTTGAAAATAAATTCGCCCACAGCCACAGAACCGATACGTGGGACTTTTGTTGAGGTGTAGCGTCTAGAAACGAGGACTGTTCCGGGGTATTCGGGCGTCGGAGGTTGCCACCCTGAATATGGGAATGACGAGAAAAATAGTGTAAAAAACCGCGATTTTTTTCATAATCCAGGTCACATATAGGTGATTCGGGGGTGGTGCCAGCCTCTCCCTCAGCACCTTCACTACGCCCGCTAGAGCACCTCAGGGTGGACCGCCACCTCCACGGCAGCAGGCAGCACCCGTGCACTAATGCGGTACGCCGACGGTGCCGGGTCACCATCCACCTCAACCGGCTGCGCACCATCCGGGAACTCCAACACCACCTCAGACCCCACCAGGTGGCGAATCACCGGCAGCTCAATACGCGGCGAACCCAAAATCGTGCGGCGCGTAACCTTCGCCATCAGCAGCCCCCACTCCACCAGGTCACGCGGCGACGCCACAATCACCTCAAGATTACCGTCATTCACATCCGTCATATCCGCCAGACGAATACCACCCTGCAGGCGGCCACAATTCGCGATCAGCACCGACCGCATCGGCAGAGTACTAGGCTCCCCACCGTCCACGCTAATACGCACCGGATGCGACCTGCCCAGCATGTGCTTCATGCCGGACTGCACGTACGCGACCCAACCGAACTTCGCCTTAATCTCCTCGTTCGTATCATTCATGACAAGCGCGTCAAAGCCGGCACCACTCATCACAAAGAACGTGTGTTCGGTTTCTTCGCCGGGGGTGCTCGTCGTCGTCATCTCAATCGCATCAACGGCCTGACCTGCACCGTTGAGCGCAATATTCACGCACGCCGCCACGTCACTCACCGGGATGTACAGGTTACGTGCCAGCAGGTTACCGGTACCCATCGGCAGAATACCCAGACGCGGCTTGCGCCCCTCATGATGCGCCAGCGCCGCCGCCACAGCACGCACCGTACCGTCACCACCGGCAGCAATCAGCAGGTCAACACCCTCAGCAATCAGCTCGCGGGCAGCCTCAGAACCGGGCTCGTCCACACGGGTGGTGCGCACCAGCGGCTGCGGGTGGCCGTTCGCCGCGAGGATACGTTCCAGAATCTCGATGGCCGCCGCGGCGCCGGGTTTACTCGGGTTGTACACCACGCCCACGCGCTGCGCCTCACCGGTGGGCAGGGTCGGCAGAACACCGAAGGGCGCACCCAGTTCGATAGCGCGTCGGCGCGCTTCACGGCGGGCACGAGTGACGGAGGCGGTCAGAGCCGCCGCCGCAGAAACACCAAGGAGTTTACGGTAAAGAGGCATAGTTCTTAGACTACCGGGATACGCGAAAACCCGCCCACCGTTTACGCGGTGAGCGGGTTTTTCAGCTGGTTGTGAGATTACTCAGCAGCTACTGCCGGGATGACCTCGGCGCCACCCATGTACGGGCGCAGCGCCTCCGGGATACGCACGGAGCCGTCTGCCTGCTGGTGAGTCTCCAGGATGGCAACCATCCAGCGAGTCGTCGCCAGGGTGCCGTTCAGGGTCGCTACGGAGCGGGTGCGGCCCTTACGCACGTTGCCTGCCTCGTCCACGGTGTCCGGGGTGCGCTCGCGGATGTTCAGGCGGCGCGCCTGGTAGGTGGTGCAGTTCGAGGTGGAGGTCAGCTCGCGGTAGGTGCCCTGGGTGGGGACCCACGCCTCGCAGTCGAACTTGCGGGCTGCGGAGGTGCCCAGGTCGCCTGCGGCGGTGTCAATCACGCGGTATGCGAGGCCGCAGCGCTGCAGCATTTCCTCTTCGAGGGACAGCAGCTTCTCGTGCATCTCTTCTGCCTGCTCGACGGGGCAGTAGACGAACATTTCAGCCTTGTTGAACTGGTGCACGCGAATGATGCCGCGGGTGTCCTTACCTGCGGAGCCTGCCTCGCGGCGGTAGCAGGAGGACCAGCCCAGGTACTTCTTCGCGCCCTTCTCGAAGTCGAGAATTTCGTCGGTGTGGTAGCCGGCGAGCGCCACCTCGGAGGTGCCGACCAAGTACAGGTCGTCGCGTTCGAGGCGGTAGATTTCGTCGTCGTGCTTGACGTTGAAGCCGGTGCCGTTCATGATTTCGGGGCGTACCAGGGTGGGGGTGGTCATCATGGTGAAGCCATGCTCGGTTGCGAGGTCGAGCGCCATCCACATGAGTGCCTGCTCCAAGCGTGCTACCTGGCCCTTGAGGAAGTAGAAGCGTGCGCCGGAGACCTTCGCGCCGCGTGCCATGTCGATGCCGTCGACGAGTTCGCCGATTTCGAGGTGGTCGCGCGGTTCGAAGCCGTCAGCGGTGAAGTCGCGGGGGGTGCCGACTTCCTTGACGACTACGTAGTCGTCTTCGCCGCCGACGGGTACGCCGTCGATGATGAGGTTTTCGATGCTGCTGATCAGTTCCTCGTATTCGGCGGTTTTCGCTTCGGAGGCTACCTTTGCTTCGTTGACGCGGGCTGCCAGTTCCTTCGCCTGTGCGACGAGGGCGGGCTTTTCTTCCTTGGGTGCCTTTGCGACGGTCTTGCCGAAGGCGTTCTGTTCGGCGCGCAGGGTCTCGTATTCGCCGATGAGTGCGCGGCGTGCGGTGTCGGCTTCGAGGATGCGGTCGACGTGGGTTTCGTCCTTGCCGCGTGCTCGCTGGGAGGCGCGGAAGACGTCGGGGTTTTCGCGGAGGAGGTTAATATCAATCACTGTTTTATCCTACCTAATCTTGCGGTGGGTTGTGGGCGGGGTTTGCACTGGTGGGGCGCGGGTAGGTGCGGGGGGGGTATCTAGTGGCGGCCGGCTAGTGGCGCTGCAGCTGTGCGGGGCGGCCGTTCGGGAAGAGCGACTCGACCCATTCGTGTGCGGCGTCGAAGGAGCCGTCGGAGTGGATGCTGTCGACTTCGGTGTTTTCGTGGTCGGCGCGCGGGTAGGAGCCGAGGAATTTCAGCGTCGGGGAGACGCGGTGCAGGCCGCGCAGGGCGTCGCGCATGCGTGCCTCGTAGATGTGGCCGTCGGCGTCGATGCTGAACGAGTAGGAGCCCATGCCTTCGCCGGTGGGGCGCGATTCGATGCGGGAGAGGTTCACGCCGCGTACGGAGAACTGTTCAAGCAGTTCGAGCAGGGCGCCTGCGCGGTTGGTGGGCAGCGGCACTGTCAGGGTGGTCTTGTCGGAGCCGGTCGGTTCGGGGATGTCGGCGGTGCGGGAGAGCAGCACGAAGCGGGTTACGGCGTTCTTGTTGTCGCCGATGTTGTCCTGCAGTACGTGCAGTTCCGGGTGGTAGTTCAGCAGCGCCGGGGAGCAGATTGCCGCATCGTAGGTGCAGCCCTCTTCGAGCAGGCCGACAGCCGCCGCGGCGGTGGAGGAGCCGGGCAGGTACGCCGCGGCGGGTACGTTATCCTGCGCCCAGCCGCGCACCTGCGCCCAGGCGTGCGAGTGGGTGGAGATAGTCTTAACGTCTTCAATGCTGATGGGCTTCGCGGCGACCAGCACGAAGCGGATCGGTACGAGCACCTCGCGGATAATGCGTACACCCTCGCTGGCTGCGATAGCGTCCAGGGTGGCGCTCACGCCGCCCTCCACGGAGTTTTCGATGGGCACCATGGCGGCGTCCACCTCGCCCGCGTTCAGGCGTGCGAGCGCGTCGGGCACGCTGGTGGCGGGGATGCGTTCGGCGCCGGATGCGCCGGGGACGCTCAGCAGGGCGGATTCGGTGAAGGTGCCGGAGGGGCCAAGGTAGGTGTATCGCATGCCACTATAGTAGCGTCTGCCCTGGAGGGGGCGCCGAATTGGGCCATAGGTTACGGTCTTTGGCGGTAGTTAAAAGCCCCCACCAAAGTCGCTAACCTATGGTCGAAAAATTTAAGTCATTACCGAAAGACCTAAGTCACGGCCGGAACCGCTACCTCACGAACTGGCGCACCCGCGCGGTGTCCCAGTACTGGGCGGGCACGCCTCCACCCATGAGCTCACGGGCGATAGCGGCAGCCTGCACGGAGCCAGCCTCCGGCAGGGGCGCGTGCGAACCGGCGATAATGACGTTGCCGCGGCGGCGGCCCTTCAACATTGCCGAATCCGCCACAATGCACACGTACTCGAACACCTCAAGCAGGGCGGACGCCTCAGCACGGGCACCGGTCAGTGCCGGCCCGTCGCCGCAGTTCAGGATGTACAGGCCACCGGGTGCCAGCGACTCGGCGACGGTGCGGGTGAACTCGACGGTGGTAAGCGCCTCGGGCGTGGTGTCCCCGGCGAACACGTCACGAATCAGCACATCGCGGGATGCGGGCGCGAAGGTCGCGGTGACGGCACCCGCCTCGCCCACGCGAATCTTCACGCGCGGCGCCTTGGGGATGTCGAACCAGGCGCGCACATACTCGGCGAGCTTGGCATCCAGCTCAACGACGGTGTTGCGGCTGGTCGGGTACAGGTCAGCGAAATAGCGCGCCATCGAGCACGCGCCGCCGCCCAGGTGGGTGATGCGCAGCTTCGCGGCGTCCAGATGCTCCTCCACGTGCGAGGAGACGACCGCCGCGATCCAGCGCATGTACTCAAAATCCAGCTGGCGGGGCTCACCCACAATCACGTGGGAAGACTGCACACCATTAATAAGTAGCAGCCAGCCGTCGGCATGGTAGCCGTCAGGGACCAGCTCCGCCTCACCCGTAGAAATCGGGTACACGCCAGCGGCGGCACCCTGCACGGGGGTGCTCTCGGTATCGTCGATGCGGTTCTTCTGCTGCTTCTGCGCCTTTTGGGTCTTCTTGGGTGCCCTGCTCTTTTTCGCCATACCCACTAGACTAGCCGACAGCCCTCACGCCCCTAGCGTACGCATCCGCAAGGAACCGCCTCCATAGGGGTCGGCTGAGTAGACTAGAACCCATGGGATTTGTATGTCAGGGCCGCTACGCGCTCGCACCAATTGAACCGACCGACGCCGAAAAATACGTCAACCTGCAGCTGGACTGCATGGAGCAAACCTACGACCCGATCTACTTCGACGCGCTCGGGGAAAGCTTCACCGCCCGCCACCGCGCCGAACGCAACGAATACCTCGAAGACTTCCACCGCCACCTCTCCTCCCCCACCGTACGCGGCTTCTTCGCCTACGACGTACCCGGCTGGACCCCCGACGGCGGGCTCTCCTGCTCCATCGGCGCACGCATCGACTGGGATAAGCCGGTCGGCCTGGCGCTCTCCCTGTGCGAACCCTCCTCCTGGGAACTCGAACGCGCCGACAACCTCCCCGAACTGCCCGCAGGCACCCGCAAACTCGCGCACCTGTACACCCTCAACCACACGCACGGCACCGGGCTCGGTCAGGCACTCTACGAATCCGTCATCTACCCGGATGAAAACTCCTACCTGTGGGTTATGGCAGAAAACGAACGAGCGCTCTCCTTCTACGAGCGGCTCGGCTACCAGCGCAACAGCATCGAATTTGAGGCACGCGGCATCTGGGCGCCCGGCCACAGCGTACGGTACGCGCGCATCCTCAACCCCTAAACGACACACCCAAACAGGGAAACAGCCCGCCCACATGACGCAGCGCACCGCACACCCTGTTAGGCGCCACCCCCACAACGCCTTAAGATAGAAGAGACCTATAAGCTCGACGCACCCGCGCACAGGAGCACATACACCCCTGCGCAACCGCGGGACCCAGCGCCGAACATCGCATAGAAGGACAGTAAAACAATGACCACCGGTCTTTACCTCTCCGCTATGTCCCAGAACTCGGGCAAGTCCCTCGTAGCCCTGGGTCTAGCAGACTCCCTCATCAAGCGCGCAGACCGCGTCGGCTTCTTCCGCCCCGTCTTCGACGGCGCAACCATCGCCGACGACCCCATGGCACGCCTCATCCGTGAACACTTCGGCCTGACTGAAGAGCAGGTCGGCGGCGCAGTCTCCATGACCGACGCACTCGCACTCATCGCAGAAGGCGACACCGAAGAAATCTCCGCACGTGCGGTCTCCGCCTACGAGAAGGTCGCTGCAAACAGCGACGTCGTAATCGTCGACGGCGTCTACCTGCCCGCCAACGCGCTCGCAGTCGAATTCGACCTGAACGTCCAGATTGCACGCGACCTGGGCCTGCCCGTCGTCGCTATCGTCGGCGCACAGGAAGCAACCGTCGAGGAAGCAGTCACCGCCGTTGACGTGGCACGCACCGAGCTGCTCGCCTCCAAGGCAGACCTGCTCGCCATCATCGTCGGCCGCGCAGAACCCGAACTGCGCGAAGAAATCGAGAACTCCGTCAAGCGCGGCGACGCAAACCTGCCCGTCTACGTACTGCCCGAAATCCCCGAACTGACCGCACCCACCGTCGGTGAAGTTGCCGAAGCCCTCAAGCTCGACACCGAAGGCATCAAGGCAGAAGACCTCAGCCGCGACATCCACGGCATCAAGGTCGCAGCAATGAACGTCTCCAACTTCCTCAACCAGTTCGTCGACGGCGACTTCGTTATCGTCCCCGGCGACCGTGCAGACATCGTCGCAGCAACCCTCGCATCCGCACTGGCACCGACCTTCCCCGCACCCTCCGGCGTGCTGCTCACCGGCGGCCTGGACTCACTGCCCGGCAAGAACACCGCAGTCGGCTCCCTCATCGACAACGCACCGTTCCCCGTGCTGTCCACCACCAAGGACACCTTCAAGTCCGCACGCGCAGTCTCCCGCGTCCGCGGCACCCTCGAAAGCGGCCACCAGCGCAAGCTCGCAGCAGCAATGGGCGGCTGGGACGAGCACGTCAACAAGGACGAACTGCTCGCACGCCTCGAAATTGAGCGCCCCGCATCCATGACCCCGCTGCGCTTCCTGCACAACCTCATCGAGACCGCACGCGCAAACCGCCGCTCCGTGGTCCTGCCTGAGGGTTACGACGTGCGAATCCTGCGTGCATCCGAAATCATTGCACGCCGCGACTTCTGCGACCTGATCCTGCTTGGCAACCCCGCCAAGATCGCAGAGATTTGCCAGGCCGAAGGTATCGAACTGCCCAGCTCGATTCGCATCATCGACATCGAAAACAACGAGTACACCGAAGACTTCGCAGCAACCTACGCTGAGCTGCGTGCGCACAAGGGCGTCACCATTGAGGCTGCTCGCGAGCGCATGACCGACCCCTCGTACTTCGGCACCATGCTCGTCTACAAGGGCATCGCCGACGGCATGGTTTCCGGTGCTGTGAACACCACCGCGAACACTATCCGCCCCTCGCTCGAGTTCATCAAGACCCGCCCCGGCACCAAGATCGTCTCCTCCGTCTTCCTCATGCTGATGGAAGACCGCGTTCTGGTCTACGGCGACTGCGCAGTGAACCCGAACCCCAACGCAGAGCAGCTCGCCGACATCGCGAAGGCATCCGCAGAGACTGCACGCCAGTTCGGCGTGACCCCCAAGGTTGCTATGCTGTCCTACTCGACCGGCACCTCCGGCGCTGGCGCAGACGTGGACGTTGTGCGTGAGGCAACCGAGCTCGTGCGCGCATCGAACCCCGACTTCGCGGTCGAGGGCCCGATCCAGTACGACGCTGCTTCGAACATGTCCATTGCGTCGACCAAGCTGCCCGGCAGCGAGGTTGCTGGTCAGGCTACCGTGTTCGTCTTCCCCGACCTGAACACCGGTAACAACACCTACAAGGCTGTTCAGCAGTCTTCGGGTGCTGCCGCTGTGGGCCCGGTTCTGCAGGGTCTGCGTAAGCCCGTGAACGACCTGTCGCGCGGTACCACCGTTGAGGACATCATCAACACCGTTGCGATCACCGCAATTCAGGCGCAGAGCCTGTAAGGTGCACAGGGCGCTGTAGTGTGAAGGCTGCGGCGTTCCGTTGATATAGAAATCTCCCGCACTGGGCGGGGCATGCCTTGGAGGTGTGCTCCACCCGGTGCGGGAGATTTTTTGTAATTACAGGGATTTTTTTTGGGGGCCGCTCCCCCGGTTAGTCTTTGCGGCGGTCGGGATATGCTCGGTCGAGGCGCACATAGTTAATCACGCCAAGAACAGCCATACCCACGGCGGTCAGAACCGAGTCGAGGGCGGGCGGGAAAAGCCAGGTGAGCCCCGCCTCCACGGTGTAAGCGATGAGGCGGTAGGCAAGGTAGGCACACGCCGCCACGAAGAGCGCGTAGGCGACGATGATGCCGACCGCGCGGGGCTCGTAGCCTTCTCGCCGGGCACGGAGGGCGGCACCCAGCGCGTTACCCAGATACAGGACGAGAGCACCGACGACGACAGCCGCAGTGAGGGCACCGTCAAGGAGCGTGCGCGGGGTCAGCGGTGCGGTGCCTGCCTCATAGAAGAGGTTGAGGATGCGCACCGCGGCGTAGGCGTAGCAGAAGATGACTGCCGCACGGATGGTGAGGGGGAGGTTGGTCCAGAAGGTTTTCATGCGGCCCCTTTCGAGGTGGAGGGCGGGCTTCTGTCTGAGTGTTACCCCAAGGATACCTAAGAACGCCGGTGTGTGATGCGAATCAATAGCGTTTGGGCTGGTGTGTTCTGCGTGCGGGGCGGGTGTTTGGTGCGCTGAGTATAATCGCCGAGAAGCCACATGTGTTTCGAAAAGCAACATATTACGTGGCTTCTCGAAACACATGTGGCTTTTTAAGGAGGGATGCATGCAGGAGCCGCCCGATTTTTTGTAATTACAGAATTTCGCCGCCCCCCCTACCCCGTGAGCCGGTGACCGCCCAGGCAGCGGCAAACCGCCCGGGCTGCTAGGCTGCTGCTATGACCACGACTGATGAAACTCTCCCCCTGGGACTCTACGAACACCTCAAGAGCGCATCGCTCATGGGCCGCACCATCCCCGAAGGCGCACAATGGCAGGAAGAAATCCTCCAAAAGGACGACTACAACATCCCCGAACTGCTCACCCAGTTCTTCGCCACCCAGCTGGCCCCCGCCCTCGAAAGCCTCAAAACCCCCGCAGACCAGGTGGAACTCATCAACCGCATGATGGAGCTCCTGCCGCAGGATGCCGAAGAGCAGAACGATTCGTTGCTGACCGATGACGACAGCAACGTAATTCAGATGCGCGAGCTCGCCCTCACTGACGCAAAAACTACGCGCCCCGATATTCCTCTGAGCGACGTTGCTCTGATGACGAATACTTCTAAAGACCTGAATCTCAATACTGAAATTCAGAAAGAATTAGAAAGTGCAGACCGCGTAGATTTGCTCTGCTCATTTCTTAAAATGTCCGGCGTTAATAGTTTGAGTGAGCAGCTTAAAGCTATTAAAAATCGCGGTATTCCTTTCCGCATTATTACCACCACCTACATGGGCGCAACCGACCGCAAGGCTATTGACCGCCTCGTTGAAGAGTACGGTGCCGAGGTAAAAATCAGTTACCAGGGCGACAGCACCCGCCTGCACGCGAAGGCTTGGCTGTTCCACCGCAATACCGGCATGTCCACCGGCTATGTGGGCAGCTCGAACCTGTCCAGTGCCGCACTCACTGACGGACTGGAGTGGAATGTTCGCATCTCCAGCCCGATTACGCCCGGCCTAATCCGCCAGTTTGAAGGCCTGTTTGAAAGCTACTGGAAGAGCGGTGATTTCACCTCTTACACCGCCTCTGACAAGGAGAAGCAGGAGCTCGACACCGCCCTAGCCAAGGCCGATATTACCGGCCGTAAAAGCAAGGGCCTGGAGTACGATATCGACTCGTCCCTGCTGGATGTGCACCCGTTCCCGCATCAGGCGCGCATGCTCGAAGAAATGCAGAACGCTCGTTCTAAGGGCCGCCACCGTAACCTCGCCGTGGCCGCAACCGGCACCGGCAAAACCGTGTTCTCGGCTCTCGACTACAGGCGCCTCTGCGAGCAGTACGGCAAAAAGCTGAAGCTGCTTTTCATTGCACACCGAAAAGAAATCCTTGACCAGGCGCGCCGCACTTTCGGCGACGTCATGCTTAAAGGTAATTTCGGTGAGCTCCTGACCGGCGGCAAAAAGCCCGAATATAATGAGGCTGTTTTTGCGACCGTTCAAACGTTGTCAGGTGCCGCCCTCGAAAGTTACGCGCCGGACTATTTCGACGTCATCATCATGGACGAATGCCACCACATTAAGGCCGCCAGCTGGGACAAAGTTTTCAACTATTTTGAGCCCCGTGAATTTATCGGCCTGACCGCAACCCCCGAGCGAGAAGACGGGGTAAACATCGCCGACAAGTACTTTGACGGTTACGTGGCAACCTCAATCCGCCTATGGGACGCACTCGAAGACCACCTCCTCGTACCCTTCCAGTACTTCGGTATTGCCGACGGCACCGACCTGCGCCGCATCAACGTTCGGGGTGGCCGGTACGACGAAAACGCCCTGGAGAACCTGTACACCAAGGGCGAAGCTGAACGCCGCCTGCGCATCATCGTGGAGGAGCTACGCGAGAAGGTCGACAACCCCCTACGCATGAAGGCACTCGGGTTCTGCGTGAGCGTGAAGCACGCCGAATACATGGCGCAGAAATTCAACGAGGTGGGTATTCCTGCCGACTTCTTGGTCGGTACAGATTCCGCCGAGCGTCGCGCCGAGGTCATGAAGAACCTTGCAGACGAAGCGCACGAGCTGACCACGATCTTCACCGTGGACCTGTTCAACGAGGGCGTCGACATTCCGAGCGTCGATACCCTCCTGATGCTGCGCCCCACCCAGTCGCTCACCCTCTTCCTGCAGCAGCTGGGCCGCGGCCTGCGCCGTGCGCCGTTGAAGTCTGTTCTGACGGTCCTCGACTTCGTGGGACACCAGAACAAGAACTTCATGGTTCACCACAAGTACCGCGCCTTTGTACGACAGGGCACCCTGACCGAGCAGGATATTGAGAGCCCCGAGCTGCCGGCTGGCTGCCACTTCCACCTGGACGAGATGACTCAGAAGCAGGTCATCAAGAAGATTCGCGAGTCCCTACGCATGAACCAGAGCGCCCTCATCGACACCGCAAAGAGCTACCTGGAAGATATGCGCCGAAACTCCACGGACCTCGATATTCGCCCCACCGTCATTGACTTCATCAACCGCTACGGGTTGGGACTGCCGCAGATTTACGGCCGCAACAGCAAGGTGACCCTGCCCGGTGTCACTAAGCCCGTCGCAACGACCTGGACCAGCCTCCTGGCCACGAGTGAACTGTACCCCGACCTGGTGGTTCCCTTCCAGGACAACGTGGCCGTCGAGACGAATAAGCGCGTCAAGGCACTCACGCACGTGCACGACACGTTCCGCATTAACGCATACCTGGAGCTACTGAACACGGACATCCTAGAGCAGGACATGACCGATGAACAGCGCCGCCACGCATGGATGCTTCTGTTCTCCATCTGGCCGAAGGCCAAGTGGGACGGTTCCTCTGAGAAGTTCAGCCTCGACGAGGGCCTGGCAACTCTGCGTAAGAACCGCGGCATGCTGCAGGAGATGGAGAGCGTCTGGAACTTTAACGCCGGTACGGATACCACCTCCACCCTGCCGCTCTTTGAGGGTGAAGGCGTCCCCCTGCGCACTCACGCCCTCTACTCCCGCGAGGAACTATTCGCCGGACTGGGCGGCCAGGAGGAGAACTTCAAAGTACCCGGCGGCGTGGTCAACGGTGTTGTACCCTTCGACCCGACGAACACCACCGCGCTACTGGTGACGCTGGAGAAATCTGAGAAGCACTTCTCCCCGGCCACCATGTACAAGGACTACGCCATCAGCACTGACGAGTTCGCATGGGATTCACAGAGCGCGACAACCCCCGAAAGTCCGACGGGTCAGCTCTTCCAACACCACGAGGAGCGGGGCCGACGCATCGTGCTCTTCGCCCGCCAGCACAGGGAGAATAGGCTCGGCCCCGAACCCTACATGTGCCTGGGCACCGTGAAATACATTTCTCACGAGGGCTCCAAGCCGATGCATATTCGCTGGTCGTTGGACCGGCCGATGCCGGCGTCCATGTTCCAGATCGCGAAGATTGCCTCGTAGGTCGTAAATAACCGCAGCAGGCGGCCCCGAATGTGTGTGCATCCGGGGCCGCTCTGTTTTTTAGACCGAGGTTTTCGATAGGTTAGTGCCTTCACCGTGGGTCTTTAACCCGCAGTGAAGACACTAACCTATCGACGAAAAGGCAAGGCATAACCCATAACCAGCTCTCATCTACCTGGCGCAGCCGGAGATTCGGTCATGGGTTACGGATTTATGCCATAGGTTAGTGTCTTTCGTCGTAGTTAAAAACCATGGCAGAAGACGTTAAACCATGGCACAAATTCTGCAGAAGCGGCACCTCCGCGGGTGCAGAGATATTTGATGCATAAAGCATTGAGAAGCCCGAATAATGACCAACCACCGCCACCACCCTCAAAAGAATGCAAACGACGGCAAACATGCGGTAGGGTGGTAACTGTAGTACTCAATAGCGCACCGATGCGCTTGTTGGGCGCACTACGGGGCTGTTTTCCTTCCGGCAGTCAGCTTGACCTCTGAATAACCGCCCGACTAGTAACTAAACAACACACCATCACCGACGATAGGAGCGTATCTTCTATGGATTCGACCATTTTCAACCGCCGCACTCTGCTGGGCAGCGGCGCACTTGTGGGCCTTGGCGCCCTGCTTGCGGCGTGCGGCCAGCAGGCAAATAACGAGGCGACTGCCACCTCCTCGGCCGCACCGAGCGAGTCGGCTTCGGCTTCTGCGGCGGCATCTGAGTCACCTTCGGCAAGCGCTACTCCGTCTACTGTCCGAGGCTATTCGGGCGGCTCGAAGGCGCCTAACGGGGAGTACCGCCCGGCGGATAAGTACGGTCCGGCGCAGAATGTGCCCAA
>NZ_KZ627140.1:300511-378893 GCF_001811075.1 Rothia sp. HMSC069C03 | reverse complement strand
TTGGGCACATTCTGCGCCGGACCGTACTTATCAGCAGGGCGATACTCGCCGTCAGGCGCCTTCGAACCACCCGAATAGCCTCGGACAGTAGACGGGGTTGCGTTTGCCGAAGGCGACTCCGAAGCCGCCGCAGAAGCCGAAGCGGTTTCGCTCGGCGCGGCGGAGGCGGTGGCTGCCGCCTCGTTATTTGCCTGCTGGCCGCAGGCTGCAAGCAGGGCACCAATGCCCACAAGTGCGCCGCTGCCCAGCAGGGTACGGCGATTAAAGATGGTCGAATCCATAGAAGATACGCTCCTATCATCGGTGACGGTGTGATATATGTGCATGTCGGGCCATTATTCGCAGGTTAAGCTGACCACCGGAAGGAAAACAGCCCCGTAGCGCACCCAACAAACGCATCAATGCGTTATGGAACACTACAGTTACCACCCTACCGCATCTTTGTGTCTATTTGTGTTGCTTTGAGTGCAATAGTATCTGAACGTCATTATTCGGACACATCAATGCTTTATGCATCAAATATCTCTGCGTCCACGGAGGCGCCGCCCCGGCAGAATTTGTGCCATGGTTTAGCGTCTTCGACCATGGTTTTTAACTACGACCAAAGACGCTAACCTATGGCACGAATCCGTAACTCATGACCGGATCCCCATCTGTGACAGGTGGGAGGGCTACACGGCGAGCGCATACATGTCGCGAAGTGCCTCTTCCGCCTCGTCGAGGGCGTATCCGCTCTGGCAGAGAGCGTCACAGCCGTTACCGTAGCGGAGGCCGGCGAGGAACTCGCGGTCGGCCACCTCCGGCAGGTACACCATGAGGTATTCGCCGTTGTCAGTGAAGAAGTCGTCAATGTTGGCGGCGTCCTGGCCGGAGTAGAAGGCGCGGAAGTCTTCGTCATTGTAGTAACCAACCGTGTACATGAGGGGCTCCTTTGGTCGCTCGGCGGAGTGGGTGAGAACGCGTCGTTGTTCTCTACCACCAAAGGTACGGGGCAGCCCTGACAAGATAAGGGGCTGCACCACCCTGTGCCAGAAAAACACCAAAAAATATTGGGTGACAAGGGGCTTTCTGGAGGCGCACTCCCCCGCCAAACTCCCCCGCCGCGCGGAAGATTAGGTGCGATGGGCCTGATTCCCGTGCGCCGTTGCCCCGCCTCCCACACACCGGGCGGAAATTCGGTCATGAGTTACGGACTTCGACCATGGGTTAGTGACTCTGGGCTGGGGTTTTAACCCCCACCAAAGTCACTAACTCATGACCGAAAATCGGCGCTGTGCAGAGGGGCTAATCAGTAGCGTAGAGCCGGGTTGATGCTGTCCACCCCTTCCCCCGCTTAACGGCGAGAAGCCACATGTGTTTCGAGAAGCCACCAAAGAAGTGGCTTTTCGAAACACATGTGGCTTCTGGGCGAATTACCGCTGGTTACCGCGGACTACCACTGATACAGTAGGTTAGCGGCCGCCGAGGAACGGCATGAATCGGCCAATGTGCTTCTCCAGTTTATTCTGTACGCGCTGGCGTTTAACTGCGGCATCTTCAAGGTCAGGACCTCCCAAGGCGCCTCCGAAGAACGACATCTTACTCTTAATGAGACGACTAACCTTACCGATAATGCTTCGGTTTCCTTCACGCAACGCACGATTGACTACACGCCGAGTTTCTTCGCGCTTTAGCTCTTCCTCCTGAACGATGAAATCTTCTTCACTAACTCGACGTTCAGTTACGTAGATACGGAACCGCTCATGTACGTCTTCCGACCCTTCTGCGTCTACAGTCGGTTCAGTAAGGTACTTTTCAAAATAGTCTTCAATAATATCGCCGCTATTGCGCAGCTCATTATCACTGCGGACAGCACGATGAACTATCTTGCGGAACTCTTCAATGCGACGTTCAGTGTATTCCTGCGATTCTTTCTGATCCCTAGCATTATCACGCTCAGCACGCGCTTTGGCGACCAGCTCCAAGATAAAGTAGACGTCCATGTTCTGCTGTTTAAGCAATTCCACTTCAAAGGTTATCTGGTCGTACCAAGGATCAGGACCTAGCTCATCCCCTCCATCTGGGTTGGTAAGTTCGCCGTCATAATCACGTGCTTCACGTGCTTCTTCACGAATATCGTTATATTTACCCAGATAGCCTTGCATATCGTAGTCACTAATTAGCTGAGCACTTCCATCCCGAATAAATTCATCAAAGACTTCCAACTCATTCTGTAGGGTAAGTACCTGGTTAATGAGTTCAACGTAGCGTACTTTTTGTTCCGGAGTATCCGCAATAATATTTCCTCCAGCGTCTACAGGGAATTCTTCACGGAGCTCATCTACGACCTTACAGTACTCAATATGGGCTTCCTTATATGGGCGGGTAAGCACAATATTCCACGGAGTTTCCAAGCCACTTCCAGCATTCGCGCCAGCAGTATAGTCACCGTAGAGGGCAAAAGCATCATTCGTAGCTTCTTCCAAATCACGGAAACATACAATGTTGCCGGAAGGCTTAAGAGAGTTTAGAATTCTGTTCGTACGGCTAAAAGCCTGGACCAAACCATGACTCTTGAGATTCTTATCGACCCATAGAGTATTGACGGTCTTAGAATCAAAACCGGTCAGGAACATATTTACTACAATGAGCATGTCTAATTCGCGTGTCTTCATACGGCGAGAGACGTCTTTATAGTAATTGTCAAAGGACTTACCATCAGCGCTGAAATTCGTGCTGAACATAGTGTTGTAGTCTTCGAGGAAGCCTGCCATGCGGTTCTGTTCTGCGCTACCCGCGGTGGGAAATTCATAGTTTTCTTCCTCGCCGAAGGTGTCGAACAACTGCGAACCGTTGCCCTGCGTGTAGATGATGGCAACCTTCAACTTTTTGGCAGGGTCGAGTACACCGTCTGCGATACGTTCTTCTTGCAGGGTGTTGATGGTGTCGTAGTAGGTGCAGGCAGCATCGATTGAGGAGGTTGCCAGGATTGAGTTAAAACCGCGAACTGTTACAGTATAGGGTTCCCTGGATTTTGCACCAGTAACAGGATCAGTGATATCTCTAATCCGTTTAAGGTCATAATTACGACCTGCACGCTGATTAGTTTTCCGGTCATAGTTATCCAGAATGTAGGTTGCAATAGCCTCAATTCGTTGAGGGTTTTCAAGAGCTTCTTTAGATTGGAGGTACTTCTCGATATCTTTTGGATTTGGTTGCTCACTGCCCTCCATAATGCACTCTAATTGGTATGCGCTTTTCTCTTCATCGCTGTAGGTTGCATTTGTGATGGTGTACTCCATATGGAAAGGCAGTACATTTTTATCGTTGATAGCGTCCACAACGGTGTATGAATGTAGCCGGTCTCCGAAGATTTCTACGGTAGTGGTACCGGGGCCTCCTGCGGAATTTTCGTCGAAGATGGGGGTACCGGTGAAGCCGAACATGCTGTATTTAGTAAAACGCTTACGAATAGACCGGTGCATTGCGCCGAACTGAGAGCGGTGGCATTCGTCGAAGATGATAACTACACGCTGACGGTAGACAGGATGCTTGGGTTCAGCAGAGATTAGGTTGGACAGCTTGTGGATGGTGGTGACGACAATGCCGGTTCCGCTGTCGGCGAGGCGTTCGCCGAGTTCACGGGTACTACCGGTGGAGCTAACGGAGTCTGCCTGAAAGTTATTGTATTCGAGCATAGTCTGGTAATCGAGGTCCTTGCGGTCCACGACGAAGATGACCTTTTCGACGAGCCCGGTTTCTGCCAGGCGGCGTGCAGTTTTGAAACTCGTGAGGGTCTTACCGCTGCCGGTGGTATGCCAGATGTAGCCGCCGGCTTCCTTGGTACCGAGGCGCTTGGGGTCATTGTTGGCAATTTCGACACGGTTGATGATTCGCTCGGTTGCCGCAATCTGGTAGGGACGCATGACGAGCAGGTCTTCATCTACAGTGAGAATGCAGTATCGAGTGAGGATATTTGCAATAGTTCGCTTATTCAGGAAGGTACGGGCGAAAAGCATCAAATCACCAATACGGTTATTTTTTGAATCCGCCCAATAACTAGTGAACTCAAAACTCTTGCCCGCGGAGCCGCCGGAGGCTACCTTGCGGCTGGCTTTCCGCTGATCTTCGATGTGCTTGTGACGTACGGTGTTGGAATAGTACTTAGTGTCTACACCATTGCTAATAATAAAGATTTGGGCGTATTCGAAAAGACGGTAGGTATCTTGTTGAAAACCCTCTCCCTGGTAGCGTTCAATCTGTTGAAAGGCGCGGCGAATGGAGATGCTACGCCTTTTGAGCTCGATATGTACAAGGGGCAGACCGTTGATGAGGATGGTTACATCGTAACGGTTCAGGGTTTTGCCTTGGTCATCGGGTACACGGTACTGGTTGATGACCTGCATGCGGTTGCGTGCAGGGTTAACGGCATCGATGAGTATTATATTGCGTGGGGTACCGTCGTCGAGATAGAAGTTGATACGACGTTCCTCCTGAATGAGCTTAGCCTTCTCAAGGATGCCATCGTTATAGCGAGCAATATGCCGGTTAAGCAAGCGGTCAAATTCTTCGTCACTGAAGTGGAATCCGCTATTGGGGCCGTAAGCACCTTCTTCGGGGCGGGTGTTGAGGCGTTCGAGCTGTTCGCGCAGGTTGCGGATGAGTGCGGCTTCGTCGGTGAGTCGCGGTAAATATTCATATCCCTGGGCCCTAAGAACCCTAATAAGTTCGCGTTCAAGTTGAGATTCAGTTTGAGCTGAACTATGGAGGGTCTGTGCAGTCTTCCATTCATCATAACCAGGAGCCTTTTCACGGTCACCGATAACAGTATAGGTGTCGCTAGTGAGGACCCGGTCACGGCTACCTTCAGAGAGATAGGGGTAGTTGGGTACAGTTTCCACGGGGTACTCCTTTGTGTAGGGGTGGAATATGGACGGTTGGGCTCGGGGTTGGTGAGCCCGGCTAGTTTGAGTTTGGGTTGTTGAGTGCGGTTGAAGTGCGGGGCCCGTGCAGGGGTTGCGGGTGCCGCCTATGCACGGGGTTCGCGCGTGATGCGCAGTTTGATGCGCGGGTGGCTACTGGTTGTCGCCCTTGCGGGGGAAGGTAAGTAGCTGGTCGCGGTAGTACTCGTATTGGCTGCGACGCGCCGCGAGCTCTGCAGGTAGACCCTCAGAGAGACTGCTGGTTAGGGCGTCGAAACGGTCGAGAATATCGACAATGCGCTGCTGCTCTTCCAAGCTGGGGAGAGGAATCTCGATTGTTTCAAGATTCTTTCCCGATACTCGTCGAACTTTTGTACCGGTAATATGGCGAAGCTTCTGCCGATGGAAATCATGAGTTGTAAAGAAATATGAAACATACTTCGGGTTCATCTCATGACGGTAGATGTATGCATCTCCGCTGATACCTGCAGGCGTTTCTCCAAGCCAAGCTAGAGCTTTACAGACATCTTCGTCATTCTCACTGGTCGTAGCAATGACAAGATTTCCCTTTTCGGCTTTTCGAAGTTTGTTATAGACTTCATCGTTGGCATACGACAAAGTCTTATCCTCGTGCAATCCGTAGCGGGTGAAGACCTGACCGTAGTGAATGACAGGATTTCCAGATTCCTGCAAGTCCTTTTTCTGCAGCCCATTTCCACGAACAAAAGTTCCTAGAGATCCCAGAGGAACGCGGGGGCAGTCGAGGGCTTCGAAGAGTGAATCACGGTAGTACTCGTATTGCAGAGTACGCGCTTCCAGCTCCGCTTCCAGCTCCGCTTCCAGGTTCGTGAATTTGTCGAGAATTTCAACAAGCGCTTCCTGAATCTCCAGCGGCGGAACAGGAAACTCAAACTTCTTGAAACGCTTCATATCCACGCTGGCAAAGCTGGACTGCGTAGTATTCGAAAGGCACCAACGATCCAGAACAAACGAATAGTAGTAGAGGAATTTAGGCAACAGAAGGCTCTTGAACTCTTCCTTAGGGGTCAGAACAGTGAACCTCTGATTGCACAGAAAATCTACGTTGATTAGCGCATGCTCACCAATCGTTGCAGAAGTTGCCACGATGATTGAACCAGCGGGGAACATGCCACCCTTTTTCAAAGCGCTTTCATGAACGGACTGCATGGCTTCTGATAGGACTCCACCATTTTCACGGATGTCTTCCATGCGGAACCAGGGAACAGTTCCGTTCTCCCAATAGCTGCTGTTGGACTTAGACGGAGTATAGCCGTTACGGGTAGTGAATAGCTCCTCAATGGGGTAGAAATCCACCCCGTCCGGGCAGAGCTCAGCCACCAGGCGGTCAATATAATTCATCACGTCCGCCACGACTACTCGCCGCCTTCCAGGCGCGCCACAATAGCGTCAATCTCCACGCGCAACTGAGCCTGACGAGCCACAATACCCTCAATACGGGAATTCAGCTCGACAATATCCACGCGCTCACGGGTATCCTCCGGCTCAACCCAGCTCGACACCGCCAGGTTCGCCTCCTGCTCCAGCAGCTTCTCCACCGGAACCAGCGCTGAGAAGTGCTCACGCTCCTCACGAGCCGCCAGCACCTCCAGAATCTTCTCACGGTGCGCCTTACCCAGAATGTTCTGGTTCGTGCCCTTATCGAAGAGGTGCGAAGCATCCACGAACAGTACCGAATGGTCCTTACGGGCACTCTTCTTCAGAACCAGAATGCAAGTCGCAATACTCGTGCCGTAGAACAGGTTAGGGGGCAACTGAATTACAGCGTCCACCCTGTCCTCTTTCAGTAAATATTCACGAATCTTGCGCTCGGCATTGCCACGGTACAGCACACCTGGAAATTCGACAATCGCAGCCGTACCCGTTTCTTCAAGAGAAGCCAACATGTGCATCGTAAACGCCAGGTCAGCCTTCGACCTAGGTGCCAGAACTGTTGCCGGGGCATAACGTTCATCGTGAATTAGGGTCGGATCAGAATCGCCCTTCCACTTCGTGGAATAGGGCGGATTAGACACGATAGCATCGTAGAGGCCATAGGCCTTATCCCCAGCATTCTCCCTCGCTTCGAGGTTCCTGCGATGCTTCGGATTTATCAAGGTATCACCATGCGCAATGTTGAAACCGTTCAAATCAAGACCATGAAGAATCATATTCATGCGACACAGGTTATAGGTCGTCAGGTTAATCTCCTGTCCTACAAAAAGTGGCATCTCAACCTCGTCACCACGTTCTCGCAGGATGCGGGCAAACTTTAGCAACAGCGAACCTGAACCACACGCCGGGTCATACACGGTACTAATATCTTGGGGATTACGCCCGTCCATAGCAATCTCTGCCAGGAGCTCTGAGACTTCCTGTGGAGTGTAGTACTCACCTCCGCTCTTACCCGCATTCGCCGCGTACATACCCATAAGGAACTCGTATGCATCCCCGAAAGCGTCATTTGAACTCTCCGAATAATCAGAGCTAAGGTCCATCTTTGCCACAGCGTCCATAAGTTTTTTTAGAGTCTCATGACGAGCAGTAGCAGTCGCTCCCAATTTATTAGAGTCTAATACAAAATCATCAAAAAGACCTTTTAGGTTATTCTCAGAATAAATCTCCTCAGCTGAAGACTCGATTGATTTGAAAACCTTATGAAGGGTCTCATTGAGGTTATCATCACGCTGTGCAGCAGCATGTACTGAGGAAAAGAGCTCTGAGGGTAAGAGGAAAAAACCGAGATTCTTAATGACATCACGCTTACCCTCAGCGTCAATAAAACTATCGGAAAGCGCTGCATAATTGCCGCCGGACGAAGCATCGCTGAGATGCTTCACCAGACGCTCAGAGAGGTAACGGTAGAAAAGCATACCCAGCACGTACTGTTTAAAGTCCCAGCCGTCTACCGAACCGCGCAGGTCATTCGCAATACGCCAAATCGTAGAGTGCAGCTGCGCACGCTCCGTATTGCGGTTACGGTGTTCGTCAGTGGTAGCGGAAGAATCCGTAGACTGCGTCGTCATAGGGGCGGTCAACCTCTCATCAGTAATCGTTTCTACAGTCGAAGAAACGTCAAAAGTTCGGAACCAGTGCGGCCCCGGTCGTACACATGCGCCAGCGCCGGTCTAGATGCTGTACTCCGTGGGAGCGTTCGTAGCTTCAACAAGCCGTTTCGTACCCGGCGGCGCGAACTCTTTCAGTATACGGGTTCCTCAGACCCCGCACTCGCCGGTTCGTCATTATGGAACCCAACCCGTTTAACGGCGAGAAGCCACATGTGTTCAACACATGTGGCTTCTGGCCGTAGAAAAGTATTTATGCCTCCGAAGGTTTCGCGCCGGTCAGGCGGTACGCCTTGTACACGCCCGTCACGTTACGGACCACGTTCAGCACATGCTCCAGCATGAAGCGGTCACCCAGCTCCAGGGCGAAGCGGTCCACCACGGTACGATCCTCCGAAGTGTGTACGCGCGCATCCAGAATGTTCACGCCCGACTCAGAAATAGCACGAATCAGGTCGCTCAGCAGGCCCTTACGGTCCAGCGCCTCCACCTGAATCTGCACACGGTACGTAGCGGTCGGCGAAGACGCCCATTCAACCGTCGTCACGCGCGGCTCCTCGTCAGCGTTACGCATGTTCGGGCAGTCGCGGCGGTGCACCGAAATGCCGTTATAGCGGGTCACAATGCCGATAATGTCATCCGGCGGGACCGGGGTGCAGCAACGCGCAATCTTCGTCAGCACACCCTCAGCGCCCGGCACAATCACGCCGTTATCACCAATCGCCTTGCGGGTGGACTTCAGCAGCGTCTCGTCAAAGTCGCTGACCTCAACCTCGGGTGCCGGCTCGTCGCCGCGGTGCACCTCAACGAGGGTGTCAATGACCTGCTTCGGCGCAATCTCGTGCTCACCAATCGCACGGTACAGCGACGCCACATCGTTCTTATGCAGCAGCTGAGCCACCTGAGTCATAATCTCCGGGCTCATCATCTTCTGCAGCGGCAGCTCACTGTTACGCATGCTCTTAGTGAGCATCTCGCGGCCGGCGAGCAACGCCTCCAGGCGGCGTTCCTTCGCGAAGTACTGGCGGATCTTCGTGCGAGCGCGTGAGGAGCGAACGAACTTCAGCCAGTCCTCGCTGGGTCCGGCGTCTTCGTTCTTCGTGGTCATAATCTCCACGGTCGCGCCGGTGGGCAGGACCGTGTGCAGCGGCACGAGGCGGCCGTTGACCTTCGCGCCGACGGTGCGGTCGCCGACTTCACTGTGGATGGCGTAGGCGAAGTCCACGGGGGTGGAGCCGTTGGGCAGGGCGATTGCCTCGCCGTTGGGGGTGAGGACGACGATTTCGTCGGTGTCGAGTGTGTCAGCGAGCGACTCGTAGAACTTCTCCGACTCCGGGTTGGAGTTCGAAATCTCGGCAATGGACTGCAGGATGCCGACGTTCATCATCGCCGAGGTCTGGGTGCCCGGCTCCTTCGGGTCCTTCGCGGGCGCGCCGCCACGAGCCGCAACCTTCTCGCCGCGCGACGCCGCCTTGTAGCGCCAGTGCGCCGCCACGCCATACTCAGCCTCTTCGTGCATCTTGTAGGTGCGGATCTGAATCTCAAGCGGCAGGTTGCCCGGGCCGTACACGGTCAGGTGCAGCGACTGGTAGTTGTTGTTCTTCGGGTTCTTAATGTAGTCCTTGAAACGGCCAGTCATCGACGGCCACAGGGACAGCACGTGGCCGAGCACCGTGTAGCACTCCGCCTCTTCCTCAACCATGATGCGCACGGCGAGGATGTCATTAATCTCGTCGAAGCTGCGGCCCTTCGTCTTCATCTTCTGATGAATCGAGTAGTAGTGCTTCGGGCGGCCCGTCACGGTCGCGTCGATGCCCACCTCTTTCAGGCGCTCCGTAATCTTGGTGCGCGCCTCGTTCAGGAACTTTTCGAGCGCGGGGGTGCGTTCGCCAACCATGCGCACCATTTCGGCGTAAATTTCCGGGCTCATGGCGGCGAAGGACAGGTCCTCCAGCTCCCACTTAATCGTGTTCAAGCCCAGGCGGTGCGCGAGCGGCGCGTAAATCTTCAGGGTCTCCTCCGCCTTCTTCGCGGCGGAAGCCTGCGGCACGAAACGCCAGGTGCGGGCGTTGTGCAGGCGGTCGGCAAGCTTAATGAGCAGCACGCGAATGTCCTTGCTCATGGACAGCACGAGCTTACGAATCGTCTCGATGGAGGCGTTCTCGCCGTACGTCATCTTGTCCAGCTTGGTCACGCCGTCGACCAGGTAGGCGACCTCCTCACCGAACTCTTCGGTAAGCTGCTCCATCGTGTAGTCGGTGTCTTCCACCGTGTCGTGTAGCAGACCCGCAGCGAGCACGGGGCCGGTCGCGCCCATCTCCGCAAGAATCGCGGTCACAGCGACCGGGTGGGTGATGTACGGGTCGCCACTCTTACGCTTCTGACCCTCGTGGCAGCGGTTCGCCACCTCGTAGGCGCGCTGCAGCACCTGGATGTCTTCGTCCGGGTGGTAGCGGCGCACGGCACGCACGACCGGCGCAATCATCGGGGAGAAACGGATGGTACCGCCGTGCGAGTCGGAGGCCTCCATCTTGCTGCTGCGGCTACCGAAGACGAGGCGGTTCGGCACACGTCCGCCAGCAGCCATGACGCGGTGCGAGCCGCGCTTCCTCTTCGCATCAGACGAATCAGTTTCAGGCAGAGGAATCGGGCCAGCGGGCCGAACCGCGGGCTTCTCGGCGGTCCCTGCAGGGTTCTCAGCGTTGGTGTTCACGGCAGGTTCTGCACTCATTCCGGGCTCCTTCGGGCTCAAGATAATCAGCCGCACACTCAGGTTCCTCATCATTGAGGGCTATACCGGCCAAACCAGCTATCAGCAGGCTCAAACGCGAGCGCACAGTATCTTCACTTCTTATCCTACCCAGCGGTCTGGAACGCGCCAAACTATGCGACGTTTTAACACGCCCGAGCGCGTTTTCTGAGCGAATATCCGGGCGGATGCACGGGCACGCTAAAGGGGAGCCGACACCTTTCGGTATCGACTCCCCTATCGTTAGCAACGCCAGTAGCGCTGGCGGAACGCTGGCTAACCGTTCAGGTTCACGCGGTGAATCTCAATGGTTGCACGTGCCGGCTTCTTAGCGGGCTTCTCGGCCGCCTTGTCAGCAGATTCCTCAGACTTTGCGGACTTCTCAGACTTCGCAGCCTTCTCAGCCTCGGCGGGCTCCTCCGAAGAGTCACCCTCAGCCTCGTCAGCATCCTCAGCGTCCTTGAAGCTGCCGCTCTCCACCTTCGCGGTGTGCTCACGAATCTGGGGCTCACCCAAACGCAGCGAAGCATACAGCGGCGCAGACACGAACAGCGTACCGAACATGCCCACCAGAATACCCACAAACAGCGACAGGGACAGGTCCTGCAGAGTACCCGCACCCAGGATGAACGCACCAATGAACAAGATCGCGCCCACCGGCAGAACACCCACAATAGCGGTGTTAATCGAACGGACCAGAGTCTGGTTCACCGCCAGGTTAATCTGCGCGGCAAAAGTTGTGTCGCGGCGTTCCAGCACATCCTCGGTGTTCTCACGAATCTTATCGAACACCACCACCGAGTCGTACAGCGAGTAGCTCAGAATCGTCAAGAAACCAATAATTGCACTCGGAGTGATCTCGAAGCCGAACGCGGCGTACAGGCCAACCGTCACCACCACGGTGAAGAACAGACCCGCAATAGACGCCAGCGACATCTTCCAGGTGCGGAAGTAGAACGCCATACCAATCAGCGCAAGCACCACAAACGCGACCAGACCCCAGAACGCCTGACGGGTCACATCCGCACCCCAGGTCGGGCCCACAAACGAAGAGGTCACGTCATTCTCAGAGACGCCGTAACCCTCCTGCAGAGCCGCCTTCACCTGCAGAGTCTCATCATCGTTGAGCTTGCTCATCTGGGCACGAATCGTACCCGGCGCAATATTGGTCACGCGAACATCCGAAGCGTCCTTCGCCTTCTCGTGAATAATGCGCTCACCCGTAGCAGTATCAACGTGCGCGGTCTTCGAGACCACGAACTCCGAACCGCCACGGAAATCAATACCCAGGTTGAAGCCGCCACCAACAGCCGGAATCAGAACCGAAACCGCCATCAGCACAGTAGCCAGCAGCAGCCACAGGCGGCGCTTACCCACGAAGGGGTACGAGCGGGCACCCGAATGCAGGTCATTACCGAAGCGGGCAAAAGCATTAGGTTTCACATCGGTAGCCATGCTTAGCTCTCCTTCTTCTCATCAGAAGCAGACTCGTCAGCCTCAGCGGCAGCACGCTCTGCACGGCGACGCTCAGCAATGCTCAGCTGCTTCTCCTCCGGGCTGCGGAGGCGACCGGCACCACGGTACAGCGGCGTAGCGCCCAGCGACTCAGGCGACAATCCCGAGTGGCGGTGACCCTCACCGAAGTAGCGGGTATTCGCCAGCAGAGTCAGCATCGGGTGGGTGAACAGGTACACGACCACAAGGTCAGCAATCGCAGTCAAACCAAGGGTGAACGCGAAGCCCTTCACCGAACCAACCGACACCACGTACAGCACCACAGCAGCCAGCAGGTTCACAGCCTTCGACGCCAAAATAGTGCGGGATGCACGCTGCCAACCGTGGTTCACCGCCGACGGGATCGTGCGGCCCGCACGGATCTCATCACGGATACGCTCAAAGTAGACGATGAACGAGTCAGCCGTAGCACCAATCGCCACAATCAGACCCGCCACACCAGCCAGGGACAGGCGGTAGTTCAACGCCCAACCCAGCAGCGCAATCGCTTCATACGAAATGATGCCCGCAACAATCAGCGACATCATCGTGACAAAGCCCAGCAGACGGTACTGGAACAGCGAGTACACAAACACCAGCAGCAGACCAATCAGGCCGGTCAGCAGACCCACACGCAGCTGCTCCGAACCCAGAGTCGCAGAAATCTGCTGCTCCGACTGGATCGTGAAGCTAATCGGCAGGGCACCGTACTTGAGCTGATCAGCGAGAGCCTTCGCCTCCTGCTCGGTGAAGTTACCGGTAATCTGCGGCTTACCGTCAGAAATCACTGCCTGCGACACCGGCGAAGACAGCACCTTGCCGTCCAGCAGAATCGCGAAGCGGGCACGCGGATCATTTGCGTTCTGTGCACGAATCGCGTTCAGGCGAGAAGTAATGTTCTGGAACTTCTCACGAGCCTCATCGTTGAACTGAATGTTCACAGCCCAACGGCCCGTAGTCACGCCCTGACCGGTCGTCTCCTGCGAGTGGCTTGCGGTAGAAATATCGCTACCGCTCAGCTCCACAGGACCCAGAATGTACTTCTCCTGACCGTCAGTGGAGCACGCCACCATCGGCTTAGTCGGGTCCGTACTATCGGCGTCCTCATTACGTGCCGCGGTGCAGTCCTTCGCCTCATACTGCTTGTACAGGTCCGCAGTAATCCAGTTACGGTCCGAACCATCAGTCGGCTCCGCAGAGGGCTTGGGCAGCTTATCGTCCGCAGTGCGGGCATCCTCAGCCACAGCAGTACCGGCGCCAGACAGCAGCACCGGGCGGAACGTCATATTTGCAGACGCCTGAATCAGCTGACGAGTCTCAGCGCTAATCGTTCCGGGAACCGAAACAACCACGTTATTACCCGAGCCGAAGGAGGTCGTAACCTCCGCCTCCGAAACGCCGGCACCATCAACGCGCTGACGAATAATCTCAACCGCCTGGTTCAACTGCTCCTGGGAGACGTTCTCATCCGAAGAGCCATTGACCTTCGGAGAAAGAATCATCTGAGTACCACCCGAAAGGTCCAGGGCGAGCTTCGGTGCCCAAGAACCTCCCGCGTAGGTGGTGCCGAAAATACCGGCAGCCATAACAACCATGAGCAGGACCATCGAGAGGAGCGCCCCTCGCGCGGCTGCAAGCGGTGAACGCTTAGCCATAATGTTCCTTCTTCGTGTGAATAGTATTGAGTGTTCTACAGATTCCGTAACGCGAAAACCCGACGCCGCTCACTGGGCGCCGGGCTCATACGCTCTGAATTACTTAGCAGTATCAGAAGAGGTATCGGAAGCGGGAGCTTCGGATGCGGTAGCCTCGTACACGTCCTCGGTCAGGGGCGCTGCGGGGGCTTCCTCCTCGACGACGGCCATAATCGCGTTCAGTGCCAGGGTGATAACAACACCGTCCGCAATCTGAAGCTGCAGCTTGTTGTTCTCAAGGTCAGTGCTGACAACGGTACCGTAGATGCCGGAACCAGTCATCACCTGGGCGCCGGGGACGAGAGACTGCTGCATTGCGCGCAGTTCCTCCATCTGCTTACGCTGACGCTTCTGGGCAGAGAACATCATCCATGCCAGCAGCGCCATCATGGCGATCATAATCAGGAGGTTAAAATCCATGGTCTCACTTTCACATCCGCACCCGTGCCGCTCACCGCGAGGGTTGAGCGTACCAGAAGGTGTGGAATCGTAGATACAGTACGTATCCATCCTACGCGAGAGCATGAGCTTTAGCGCCCCGAACCAGCGTTTTTGTGAGGTTAACCTGAGTTTTGGACTCTCTCGGCGTAATTTTATGTCGCCAATAAAGACCAGCAGAGCCCGGCAGAGCCCAATGAAACCCGACAGCGCCTGCAGAACCGGTAGAAGAGTGCCGCGCCTGCAGAAGAGATACTGCCCCTGCAGAAACCGGGGTACAGAGAAGCCCGCAGGAGGCGGATACCTCCCACGGGCTACTACAGTGTTATCAGCTAATGCGCATCTAGAGCTGAATCTCCGGGGCTTCCAAGCCGAGGTGCTCCCACGCCGCGGGCAGAGCCACACGACCGCGCGGGGTACGACCAATCAGGCCTTCACGCACCAGGTACGGTTCGGCAACCGTCTCCACGGTCTCCGTCTCTTCACCCACCGCAATGGCGAGGGTGGACAGACCCACCGGGCCGCCGCCGAACTTGTGAATCAGCGCCTCCAGCACGGCGCGGTCCAGACGATCCAGGCCGCGCGAATCCACCTCGTACATGTCCAACGCGGTTGCGGCATCGGTCGCGTTAATGCGGTCCACGCCGTTCACCAGCGCCCAGTCACGCACACGGCGCAGCAGGCGGTTCGCAATACGCGGCGTGCCGCGGGAACGACCGGCAATCTCGGTGAAACCCTCGGAGGTAATCTGCATATCCATCAGGCCCGCGCTACGGCGAAGCACCAGCTCAAGCTCCTCCACCGAATAGAACTCCAAGTGACCGGTAAAACCGAAGCGGTCACGCAGAGGACCGGGCAGCAGACCCGCACGGGTCGTCGCACCCACCAGAGTGAACTGCGGCAGCTCCAGCGGAATGGAAGTCGCACCCGCACCCTTACCGACCACAATGTCCACACGGAAATCTTCCATCGCCATGTAGAGCATTTCTTCAGCAGGGCGGCTCATACGGTGAATCTCATCCAGGAACAACACCTCACCGGGGGTCAGCGAGGACAGAATCGCCGCCAAATCACCCGAATGCTGAATCGCCGGGCCGGAGGTGATACGCAGCGGCGCCTCCATCTCTGCCGCAATAATCATTGCGAGCGTGGTCTTACCTAGACCGGGAGGGCCCGACAGCAGCACATGGTCGGCGCTACGGCCACGCATCTTCGAAGCCTCCAGCACCAGGGACAGCTGCTGACGCACACGGCGCTGACCCACAAAGTCATCCAGGGACTTAGGGCGCAGTGCCGCCTCAATCATCTTCTCTTCAGGCTCTTCTTCCATCGCCACCAGGCGCTGGGCGGGAGCTGAAGACGCCTGAGTGCCGGGCACCTGACCGGGAAAATACCCGCCGGAAACCAGGGACGCCGCGGGCTGCGGCTCATAGGGATTCTGGCTCATAGAATTCTTCTTTCACAAAAGTTTGAGTGGGATACATCGAACAGGGCGCGCCGTTTAGTGGCGGCCCACCGTGTTCTGAGTACCCAAGGAGGCGAGCACACCGCGCAGAGCCACACCCACCGGCTCAGTCTCTGCGGCAGGGTTGTGCTGCACGTAAGCGTCAATAGCGGCGGAAGCGTCCTTCTCGCTCCAGCCCAGGGAGGTGAGAGCGTCAAGCACCTGCGGCTTCCAGACAATGCCCTGGCTCAGCGGCAGCTCATCGGTCTGGCCATCGCTGAGAATCAGCTTGCCGGCAAGCTCCAGCACAATACGGCGGGCCCCCTTCGGACCAATACCGGGAACCTTCGTGAACGCCTTATCGTCACCGGTCGCCACGGCGCGCTCCACCTCAGCGGCAGTGTGAACACTCAACACCGCCAGGGCAATACGCGGACCAATACCGGAAACCGAAAGCATCATATCGAACACTTCACGCTCGGCAGGCTCCGAAAAACCGTACAGGGTCATCGACTCTTCACGCACAATCATGGTGGTCAGCACGGTAGCTTCCTCACCGGTGCGCAGCTTGGAGAGAGTACGCGCGGTAGCGTACACAAGCATGCCGAAACCGTTCACGTTAATCACCGCATGATCAAGGCCCACCTGAACCACACGACCGGTCAGGGATGCAATCATTTCTCTCCACCTTTCAACACCGCGCCCAGGAATGAGGCTCGCGGCAGTGTGAGGGCACCGGGAACTCCGGCACCCACAGAACGCACTCCCCCAATTCAACGGGGAGACACTACAAGTATATTAGAATATTTCTTCTGAAATCAAGCATATATTCGAACTTCTTAGCGAATACATGCGAGCCAGCAGGAGAGGGCGCCAGAGCCCGCGAAGGCACCTTCTAGCGGCGGCGCCTCTAGCGGCGGGCGCGCGCCTCCGCCTCCATCCAGGCACGCTGCGCCGGAGTCAACGACCCACCACGAGGCGACTGCGCCGGGTGTGAACCCTGGTGAGTCTGCGTCTGGGCTGCCATATTGATACCCGAACCGATGCCGCCGCCACGCCAGCCGTGACAGATCGCAATCGCCAGGGCATCGGCAGCATCGGCGGGCTTCGGCATAGAATCCAAACCCAGAATGCGGGTCACCATGCGGCCCACGGATGCCTTATCGGCGCGGCCACTACCGGTCACCGCCGCCTTCACCTCCGAAGGGGTATGAAAGAACACCGGCACGCCGCGCATCGCCGCAGCAGAAATCACCGCGCCCGAAGCGTGCGCCGTACCAATCACCGTGTTCACCTGCTCCTGAGCGAAGATACGCTCAATTGCCAGGGCATCCGGCTTATAGGTGTCGAGCCAGTGGGAGGCGGCATTGAAAATCCAGAGAATACGCTGGTCCAGGGACTCCGCCGGGATCGTACCGGCAACACCCACGTTCACGAAGTGCGCCTTACGGTCGGCGGTCATATCGAGCATGGAGAAGCCGCAGCGGGTCAGGCCCGGGTCAACACCCATGATGCGGGTTGCGCCCGGCACACGCTCCACGGCGGCGGCGGTACGGTTCTCGCGCATGCTATCGCGTGCGGCAGTTTGAGCGGCGGCCATCATCTCCCCTTTCGACAAGCTCCCTCTAGAATATCTAGATTCTAGCCCTTCAGAATCCTAGCACCCGGCACCGGGGCGTGCTACGAGCACGGTCACCACGAGAACGGCCATCACAAGCGCGGTCACCGCGTGAACAGTCACCGCGCGCCCCGCGAAAAGTACCCAGCGCATCCCCAAAATAGCCCCAGACGCTAAGAAGCCACTCCCCCAACCAGCCACCCTACGGCGGCTCGGTTAAAGGAGCGGCTTCTTCAAGCATCAGATATCAGAATCCGAGTGATTACTCAGCTTCCAGCTCTGCCATGACCTCAGCAGAAACGTTAGCGTTCGAGTAGACGTTCTGAACGTCGTCGAGCTCTTCAATAGCGTCTGCCAGCTTCATGAACTTCTTAGCACCCTCAGCGTCCAGGTCAACCTGCATGGTCGGGCGGAAGACCGGGTCGTCGTTGTTGTACTCCAGGCCAGCCTCGTCCAGTGCCTTACGGATCTCAGGCAGGTCGGTCGGTGCGGAAACAACGGTGAACACGTCGCCCTCGTCCAGAACCTCTTCGGCACCTGCATCCAGAACAGCCATCAGAACGTCGTCCTCGGTCAGACCGTCAGTCTTGGTGACCTCAGCAACGCCCTTACGCTCGAACAGGAACGCAACCGAACCCTGGTCAGCCATGGTGCCGCCGTTACGGGTCACAGCCAGGCGAACCTCAGACGCTGCACGGTTACGGTTATCGGTCAGACACTCAATGTACAGAGCGGTACCCTGCGGGCCGCGTGCTTCGTACATGATTTCGGTGTAGTCAATGGTCTCACCGGTCAGGCCAGCGCCACGCTTGATTGCGCGGTCAATGTTGTCGTTAGGAACGGAGTTCTTCTTCGCCTTCGACACAGCCAGGTCAAGAGCGGGGTTACCAGCAATATCAGCGCCGCCCATACGTGCTGCAACTTCAATTGCCTTAATGAACTTCGCGAAAGCCTTCGCGCGCTTGGCGTCGATAGCAGCCTTCTTGTGCTTAGTAGTCGCCCATTTAGAGTGACCGGACATTCGTATCTCCCTTAGTCAAAACCTCCGTGCGGGCACGGCGAAACGTCCCACGCACCGTACTGTACTCACATAACTATACCGTAGCGGAGGCGCACACCACTTCAGAAAGTGCACGCCACCGCCAGGAATAGGCTAGCGGGGGCGAGACGCAGCCGAAGCGCGCGCCTTCTCCACCAGCGAGTCGTCAATCGTGTTCGGCGTGAACTCGCCAAACTTACGCTGAGCCGCCTGCTCAATCAGGTAATCCGAAATCTTCGGGTTCTTCGGCAGAAGCGAACCGTGCAGGTAGGTGCCAATCACATTGTGCACGCGCGCACCCTCATGCGCATCGGTCACGTTGTTACCCTCACCCTTGGTGACGGTAGCCAGCGGGGTGCAGCCGGAACCCAGGTAAGTCAGGCCCGAGTGGTTCTCAAAACCAATCACGGTGCCGAACTCCTCAGACTCCTCAACAATGTTGCCGATCAGGCGGTCATCGCCGCCGACCGTGCGCGCATCAAAAATGCCGATACCCTTCAGCACCTCACCCTCACGGGTGCGGAATTCCTTGCCGAACAGCTGGTACAGGCCACAAATGACGAGCATCGGCACACCAGCCTCAGCCAGCGAGCGCAGCGTGTCACCGTTCGCGTGCAGGTCATCCTGAATCACGGACTGACCCGAGTCCTGACCGCCGCCACCCAGAATGATGTCAACATCTTCCGGGAAAGGCTGACCGGGGTTGTGGTCCAGAATCTGCACGTCAAAGCCGTGCGCCTGCGCGCGACGAGCCAACGCCAGGGTATTGCCCCAGTCGCCGTAAATGTTCATGTCGAGCGGGTACAGCTGCAGAATACGCAGAGTCTTACCGTTATTGGGGCCGGAGGCGGGGGTGCCCTCAAAAGTGTGAGTTGCCGTCATTAGGAAACCCTCTCAACGTCAGTGATCTTTGCGAGCTCTTCACGCAGAGCCAGCATTGCGGTGTAGGTGCAGAAAATACGCATGGGCGCGTTACCGCTGGAGGCGATGAAGCCCTTGAGCGCATCGACGAGGTTCTCGTTGACCTCGTCAACCTTCACGCCGTCATGCTCCAGGCGCAGCGCCATATCCCAGGCGCGCACACCCGAAACCATCTGCACGCCGGTCTTCTTCAAGCTGTCGAAGTCAACATCCCACAGCCAGGACACGTCACGACCGTCAGCGTACTGGTCGTTAATCGTGATCATGGTGGCGTAGTCGTCAGCGTTCGCGCTCGCCAGGGACAGGCGGAAACCGCTCGGGTTCTTCACGAGCAGCAGCTGCAGCGGGCGGCCGTTCACGTTCAGGGTCTCACCGCGACCGAAGGCGGGGGTAATCTTCGCCAGCTCCGCGATGAGCTTATCTTCGTTGAGCTTTTCGCCCATGACGGCGCGGGTCAGCGCCATAGCGCCAGCCGCGTTGAAGATGTTGTAGATGCCGTAGAGGTTGATTTCGCCGACTCGCTCTACGCCCGCCAGGTCGAAGGTTGCGGAGGTGCCGGAGAAAGCGGTCAGGGTGACGTCTGCGTCGGGCAGGGTTGCCTTCGCGACGGTGCCGCCGCGCATCTCATCGTCCGAGGGGAAGTACGAACGCAGGGACTCATCCAGGCCGTAGTACTTGACGGTCACGCCAGGCTGCACGTTCTCAGCGAGGGAGCGGATGCGCGGGTCCTCACGGTTGAGCACCACGGTGCCGGTCGTTGCGGAGGCGACGGTCGCCAGCATGCGGCGGGTCGTGTCAATCTCACCGAAGCGGTCCAGCTGGTCACGCAGAACGTTCAGCAGCAGAGCGTAATCGGGCTTGACTGCCTTCACGAAGTGCACGGCGTGCGCCTCGTCCAGCTCAAGCACAGCAATATCAGCATCAAGCTTGCCGCCGAGGGTCATCTCGCCCAGCAGTGCCGCAGCGACACCGCGCACAAAGTTCGAACCGGTGCGGTTAGTGAAAACCTTCAGACCCTGAGCTTCAAGCAGCTGCACAGCCATCTTCGTGGTGGTGGTCTTACCGTTCGTGCCGGAGACAACAACCACGCCGTAGGGCAGCTTCGCGAGCTCTTCAGCGACGAAGTCGGGGTGCAATTTTTCCATGACAAGGCCGGGGAAGGCGGAGCCGCCGCCGCGAAGCTTAGTCGCGGCGCGTACGCCCTGGCCGAGAAGACGAATGAGGGGTTTGGACATGCTTACCATTTTAGTACACGCACGCCAGCGGCTGAATGGCCCGCCGGGCTCGTTCGCTCATGCCGGACGGGGCGGGGTTACTGGGGTTTTGGTGCGGGGTTTGGTTCGGGCGGGGTGGGGTTTGGTGCGGGGCTCCGGCTAGGGCGAAGCGCCGGGGGTATTAGAACAGCGAGCCCGCTTAGAAGAGCAAGCCCGCTTAGAACAGAGAACCCTGCACCCTCACCCGCGTGAACTCCTGCGCCGGCTCCACCAGCACATTCCGCCACGCGGCAGTATTCACCAGGAACGCCGCGTCAGCATCGCCGGTGTGGGCGCTCAAAAACTGACCCGCCGCGCCCGTGCAGAAGAAGCCAGCCGCCCCGCTCTCAGTACCGGAACCACCCAGACCAGATTCACAGGGCGCCAGCGGTTCGGGCGATTGCGCGCGCAGAGCCGCATACGGGCGGTTCATGGCAAGCGACGGAATCCACGGCTCATCCAGGGCGGTGAGCGGCACCTCCGGGTCGGTACGTGCTAGTTCGGCGAGCGCTTCGCGGGCGCGGGCAACCGCCTCCTGATGGGCAACACGAAGCTGCGCACCGGGCAGCGGGTTCGTCCAGGCGCGGTACTTGCTCGCCACCTGCTTGACCTGCGGAATCTTCGCGAGGGCGGTCACGGCGTCCTCGGCGCGGCGAATGGCAAGGCCGTCAGGTGCAAGCGCAATGTAGGTGGCGGTGGCGACCGCCTGCTCATCCAGGCGGCGCGGGGTCGAATGCAGAGAGCTCGTGCCGACCTTGTGCGTGCCGTCCGGGAAAGTCGCGATGTAGAGGCGATGCTCCAGCATGGCGTAGGCGCGCATGGATTCGGTGAGCGTTCCGGGGTACAGGTGCGCGCTGTGCAGGGCGGTGAATTCGTCGCGGGCGGTGCAGCGCGGGCACTGCTGGCCACGCTGGATGCGGGTGCCCTCGGGGCAGGGTACGCGGCGGATTCCCGCAGATTCGGGGGCGGCGTTATTGCTCGTGCCGGTGGTGTATCCGGCGCAGTAGCGGTAGAGTTCCCCCTCGCTATCGCGCGGAATACGCAACCCCAGGTAGGCGCCGGGGGTCAACGGAATCTGGATGCGAACCCCGCTTGGAACGCCACGCTGCGCGGGGCTGCTTTCCTGATTAGGGGCACTCTCCCCCGTCATATGGGGCGCCCCCGCCGCTTGAGATGCCCGGTTATGAGCTCCTTCAGGGACCCCGCCGGGCACGACCGGTTCCACCTCAATGAGCGGGCGGCGGTTGGACCAGCGGATCTGCCTCCAGATGAGTAGTTGCGGCGCGCCTGCAGAATCACCGGCGGCGGGCACAGCGCTAAACTCGTCGAAAGCAGTCTCAAGCAGGTTGGGGTAGTCCATAGCATTCCACTCTAGCGGGTCTGGCGGGTTCTTTCTCCTGGGTTCTTTCTCGAGGGGTGCGGGTGCATCCGGGTATCACGTCTTCGGCGGCGCATCCTGGCGCAACGTCCCTGAGGGGCAAAAGCAGTGCCCTCAAAAAGCAAAAAAGAGGCCAGCGTCCTTCACGCTAATCCGCACCCCCGCAGTGTTGCCGTGCGTTCACGCACGACGGGGTGGATTCTCAGCTGAGGCGCTGACCTCTGTGGTTGAGGCAGGGCGTTCACCCTGCCAAGCCCGAAAGCGATCGGTGACCGCTATTTTTCGGTGAGCTATGCGGTGTTCATGGAAGCCGGAAGCTTCCCCGCAGCGTCGCTGCATTTAAAACTTTGCCATACATAGCAGACGTAACATCATTCAAATGAGCGTTAAACACCTAATCTACGCATTTATGAAGCAAATTTTTTCTGCACTGGTTTGCAAATTAAAGCAATTAGTGCAGATTCGCAAACTCACCAAGCCTCTCAACCAGTGCACCGAGCTATCTAGCTGAGGCGGGCAAACCCCTCCGCAATGGCCACACGCATATCATCCAGCGTGCGTGACATGGTCTTGGTGTGAGCGATAATCGGCAGGAAGTTCGTGTCCCCACTCCAGCGCGGCAGAATGTGCTGATGCAGGTGATCAGCAATGCCCGCGCCGCCCACCTTGCCCTGATTAATGCCAATGTTGAAGCCATCATTATGCGACACCTCACGCAGAACCTTCATGGCGAGCTGAGTCAGCTGCGCGATCTCAACGGTTTCCGCCTCGGTTGCATCATCGTAGAACGGGATGTGGCGGTACGGGCAGACCAGCAAGTGACCGGGGTTGTACGGGTAGAGGTTGAGAATCACGAAGGCATGCTTGCCGCGATGCACAATCAGCGACTCCTCATCACTGCGGCTGGGCGCAGTGCAGAAGGGGCAGGTCTTCTCGGTGTAGTCCTTCTGGCCACCGCTCACGTAAGCGGTGCGGTGAGGGGTCCACAGGCGCTGGAACTGGTCCGGTGCGCTGGGCAGCTCGAAGGAATCCTGCACCGAGGCTGCGGTGCCGTGCTCGGGGGTCATGTTCTCGCTCATAGTCCCATTCTATAGCCCGCACGCGGCAACGGGAACGCCTCATCCGTCATGCATGCCAGATATGAGATGACTCCCCCGGCAGTGCGCTTAGCCGTGAAGCTTTTCCAGGTGAATGATGCGGGTGGCACCCTCAAAGGTCATGGGTAAGCTCAGCACGCCGTCCTCCATGGTGAATTCCTTAGTTTCCTTGTTGGAGGCATATGGTGCGCGGGTCAGCTTCACACGGTCCACGTGAGAAACGTGGGTGAAGTTACCGTCTTTCGCTTCGAAAGTACCAAACCAGAAGGGGGTTGCCAGCTCTTCGTGGTTCAGGTGGTAGGTGACTTCAATAATGCCGTCGTGGATGACGGCGTCCATGTAGTTCTGAAGGTCGGCGGCACCCTGCTGAATCCAGGTGCCGTCCATGATTTTCTGCGAGCGCGCAACGGCTACCGAGGAAGGCATGGGTGCCGCGGTGGAGATGGTCTGCTCCTGAGCATCCGGCGTATAGCTACCGGCACCCGCCGGCGCGGGGGTCTCAGTGGGCTGAGTCGCGGTCGGGTGAATCGACGGGTCATGCGAGGCATTAACCGCCGCCTTAATTCCGGTGCTGTCATCGCCGGGGGCGGAAACGGCACTAGGCTCGACGGTTTCAAAAGCTGCGGGGTCAACAACCGCACTTGCGGAGGCGTTATTCGGTGCGGATGCGCACGCGGTGAGGGAGAGCGCGCCGAGTAGTGCGAGCGCGCTCAGAGTTGACTTAGGTGCCACGAACGTGTCCTAACAGAGTATGTGTTTGAGTGAGTTTGTGAGTTGAGTGGTGCCTCCCCGTGAGTGAGGTGGGGATACGACGACACCCCGTAGCGCATTGAGGCTACAGGGCGTTCGATAACCGGCACGGTAGATAGTTTATAGGCTCTGGCTAGGAGTTTCACCAGTAGCGGTCATTTTTAAAAAGATAGTTTGGTCACATTAGACCTTAAGTTGAGGGGTTTTTCACGCACATGAGCCCCAATTTGCACTCCGCGGGCTAATTTTGCCTCGACAAGGCGAAATATCTCGCACGGTGGCGTGGGTGGCAGTTTTCTTGCCTTCGTCTTGCCTTAACGTGGGCTCGGCACCCAAACCCACCGCCACAACGGGTATGCGGTGTGGGTTTGAGTGCCGAGCCTCAACCAAACTGTCATATCTGCGCTACCGCAACCGAGCCGCTACAGCCCGGTTACTGTCCGCAGGGTATTTGCGAGCGGACTACTGCTTGCGGGAACGTAGCGAGAACTTCTCACGAATAATCGTGAACGTCTGGCGGGTCTCCTCCAGCAGGGCGACCGGCTCCTGCTCGCGCACCGCAACCTCATGAGATGCCGAGGAGTCGGCAGGTTCACCAGCCCGCGCGGCGCCGGGCGCGGTGTTCGGGGTAGCCTCCGCAGAAGCTGCCGCAGCAGCACCCGGAGCGCCAGGAGTACCAGGGGCAGTAAAGCCCGCGGCGGCGCTGAAACCGGCGCGGCGTGCCGCCTCCGCCTCCGAAGGAACGGGGTGCACGCCCTCCTCATCTACGACCTCACGCAGCCTGCAGTCGTGGGCTTCACGGCGCGCATACTCACGAGCTAGCAGGGCGCGCAGCTCAGAAATCTCCTGGCGAAGATCGTCCACGTCAGCCTTGGTTGCGGGGTACTCCTGCTCCTCCCTGCCACCAAACTTTTCGATAATCCAGCTCGCGAGCGCACCGGTAGCAACCGCGACCAAGCCCCCGCCGTACAGCATGACGATCACGGCGATGACCCTGCCGATACCGGTGACCGGGTAAACGTCTCCGTAGCCGACCGTGGCGAGGGTCGTGAACATCCACCAGTAGGCGGTGGGCAGGTCACGAATCATCGCGCCCGGCTCGGAGGACTCCACCGAATAGATCGACAGGGCAAACATGATGATGAAGATCGCGGTGTATCCGAAGAGCTTCACCGCCAGCTCTGAGAGCCTCTTATATTGGCGGTTGGCGGTCATATAAATCATGGAGAGGAAGCTGACAATACGCCACGCGGGCAGCAGCACAATCGCCAGGTTCATCAGGTTATGCGTGATGAAGTAGAGTCGCCGCGGCGCCAAGTACAGGCGAATGCAGTAGTCGGCGGCGAATAGGCCCCACAGGATCATCTGAATGATGTTGAGGTACGCGTCGTACGGCTCCTGAATGCGTGTGCTCATGATGGGCGCGGCGAACGCGAGCAGGTACAGTACGGACGCCACGAACATGGGCGTGGAGGAGCGTTCCTCCCACGCCGCCAGGTTCTTCTCGCCGCGGTACTTGCTGAGCGTGCGGAACAGGCGGGTGCGCGGGGCGCGACGCGGCGGGTCCGTGACGGTGCGGGTGACCGTGCGGATAGTCGTGGTGTGCGTTTCAGGTTCGCCTACATCAATAATCTCGGCGTCACCATCGGGGTTACCCTGGGTGCCCGCTTTCTGGTCGCCCTTGCCGTGCGGGTGATGCGTGGTGCGGGTGATGCGACGCTCCTCGCGGTGCGTACCGTCCGGCGCGTCGGTGGTGGCGTATTCTTCGACGACCTCTTCGTAGTCGTCGGGGTCCAGGTCGGTGGAGTAGACGGAGTGGGTGCTGTCCAGGCGGGCGCTATCAATCTGCACGGCATCAACCTGTACTGCCTCCATGCCGGGGGCGGTAGCCTCTGCGGGGCTACTTGCTGCAGCACTAGTTTTGGCGGCACTGGATTCTGCCGGTGCCGACTGGGTATAACCAGCCTTCGTGGTATTCTCAGCGGCGGCTTCAGATGCGGTAGTTTCAGATGCAACAGTTTCAGGGCGCGCAGACGCACCCACCGGGCTGTTCCCCGGAATATTGCCCGAGGTATTCCCCGAGGTATTGGGTGCTGTGCCGTTCTTTACCGTGTTGTCTGTCTGGTTCTGTTCTGCCTTATCCATAGTGTGAATGATACTCCACGCCGTTGCGTTTGCGTTTCTATTTCGTTGCACTGTGACCTTGTGCTGTGACCTTTGGGCGGCGGTCTTTACACCGCGGTTTTGTGCACGATACTGTGTCGAAATCGGGCGGCGGTTCGGTTGCGGTGGAGAACCGTTCGGGTGCGAAGATGACGGTGTATTGTGCGGGTGTGGATCGTAAGGAGCGTAGTGTGCCTGCGGGTGGCCGCGTGTTTGTGGAGGATTTGGGGGTGCGTGCTTCGGCGGGTTCTCCCCTATTTTGTGGTGTGGTGACTTCTGATAGTACTGCTAGCTGGAATGTTACGGCCCTCGGCGGGCGTGCCTAAGAGCAGCTGCGGCGCTAATAAAGCCTGCACAAGGGAAAACAGGCACCTCTGGTAACGATTATCTTTTGTATTAGAGGTATATTAAGAACGGACTACCCGCCGTTATTAACCAGCCGTTATCAATCAATGGAGATACACCGATGACCGCTCAGTCGCCTGATACCACTGAGGTTGAACTTCCCAAGTTCTACGAATTCATTCCCAGCATTCTTGCTTACCTATCTGACGGCAACTCCCGCACCAATAAAGAGATTTATAGCGCTGTAGCAGAGCGCTACCCGCTTTCTGACGAGCAGCTACTACCCTACCTGCCGAACGGCAAGCGTCCCGTCTATGTGGACCGCATTAGTTGGGGCTTGACCTATCTCAAGATGTTCGGTGCGGTTGATTCCCCTCGCCGCGGTCAGCAGGTTATTTCTGACGAAGGCTTGAAGCTGATTGAGGCTCATCCTGGGGGCATCCCCGATGATGTCGTCGCGCATATCGTTCGTTCCGCCCGCAGCACGCGTGAGCGTTCCCAGTCTGATAGTTCCGAGCAGGACCCGCAGGAAACCCCGAAGACCGCTACCAAGACTGTTGCCGTCACGACTGCACCCGCTGAGGTGTCTGATAGCACCCCGCAGGAACTCATCGACGAAAGCATCACTCAGATTGAGTCCGCCCTGACGCACGACATTTTGGAACGCGTCCGCGCAATGTCTCCGACTGCGTTTGAGCATCTGGTGGTGGATATTCTCTTGGCGATGGGCTACGGTGGCCCTGCAGGACGCGGCACCGTTACTCCGGCTTCCAATGACGGCGGCGTGGATGGAATCATTGACCAGGATGCGTTGGGTCTTTCAAAGATTTATGTCCAGGCTAAGCGTTACGCCAAGGACAATGTGGTGAGCCGCCCCGACCTTCAGAACTTTGTGGGCGCGCTGCACGGCAAGGCAACGCAGGGTGTGTTCATCACGTCGAGCTCCTTTACGTCTGGCGCACGCGGCTACGCGGAGGAACTTGGTAGCGGAATTTCTCTCGTTCTGATTGATGGTGAGCACCTGGCACGCTTCATGATTAAGTACGGTGTTGGTGTGCAGGTGGCACGTACGTACACCATCATGAAGCTTGATGAGGACTTCTTCGACGAAGCCTAAACATTACATAAGCGTGGGGTGGAAAGCATGTAGCTTTCTGCCCCACGCTTTCTTTTGGGTTAGCCGCTGGAATGTTACGGCACTCGGCGGCCGCGCCTAAGAAAAACTCAAACCAGGTTGAGGGAGGCGAGCGCGCCTCCACAGATGCGCGCGGGCAACCCCGCGAAACACCCCGGGAAGCCCGCCAACACGCGGCACACCCCGCCGCTCGCTTCGGTGTAAAACCGACACCCAGTATGGTGACAAGTAGTCGCCAAGCTTAGCCATAACTAACCAGAAAAGACGGCGTTCAAAGGAAGATACTGGAATAAAGACAGCATTCACACACCTGTCACCAGTAAGGAAGCAAGATTATGACCGTCGTGTCAAACACGTCCGAAGCACTCAAGTCCCCCTACGAAGACACCCTCAAGCGCCTGCTCTCTGACGCGCGCGCCGAGGCAGTCGAATCCAGCGTCTCCGAACTCGAACGCCTGGCAATCTCGCACGACGCATCCCACTACCTGCTCGTGCCCGCCGGCCTGATCCGCCCCGACTCCGCCGAAGACGTCGCAAACATCTTCCGCGCAGCCGGCGACCTCGGCCTGCCGCTCACCTTCCGCTCCGGCGGCACCTCCCTCTCCGGCCAGGCAAGCGGTGACGGCCTCATGATCGACACCCGCCGCCACTTCAAGAAGATCGAGGTCCTTGAAGACGGCAAGAAGGTGCGTGTGCAGCCCGGCGCGACCATCATGATGGTCAACAACTACCTGGCACCCTACGGCTACAAGCTCGGCCCCGACCCGGCATCATGGTCCGCATGCACCATCGGTGGCGTGGTTGCGAACAACTCCTCCGGTATGTCTTCGGGTACCGCCTACAACACGTACAACACCCTGGACTCCATGGTGTTCGTGCTCCCCAGCGGCACCATCATTGACACCGCCGAGCCGGACGCCGACCAGAAGCTACGCTCCCTCGAACCTGAACTTCACGAGGGCCTGCTGCGCCTGCGTAAGCGCGTCACCGAGAACCCCGAGTCCATGGCGAAGATCCGCCAGCAGTACTCCATGAAGAACACCATGGGTTACGGCCTGAACTCCCTGGTCGACTTTGAAACCCCCGTGGACATTCTGCAGCACCTGCTGATCGGTTCGGAAGGTACCCTCGGCTTCGTTGCTTCGGCAACCTACCGCACCCTGCCGATCCTGAAGAATACCTCGACCGGCCTGCTGGTGTTCAACAACCTGATTGATGCTGCACGTTCCGTGCCTGAACTGGTTGCTAACAAGCTCGCTACCGTCGAGCTGATGGACGCCACCAGTATTCGTGTGGCTCAGCGTACCGGTCAGGCTGCGGAGGCGCTCGCCGCCATTGATGTGAAGGACCACGCCGCCCTGCTGGTTGAGTTCCAGGGCAACTCTGAGCAGGAGCTGAGCGACCTTGCCGCCGCAGCAGCACCCATGTTCAAGAGCCTGCCCGTGGCTTCGCCGGTGTCGATGACCAGCAAGCTGTCTGAGCGTAACGCACTGTGGGCTGCCCGCCGTGGCCTGTACACCACCGTTGCGGGTAACCGCCGTTCCGGCACTAACGCGCTGCTGGAAGACGTGGTTGTGCCCGTCGAGGTTCTGGGTAACACCTGTAGCGACCTGACCAAGCTGTTCGATTCGCACGGCTACCAGGACTCCGTGATCTTCGGCCACGCGAAGGACGGTAACATCCACTTCATGCTGAACGAGCAGTTCCGCGACCCGAAGCAGCTGGACCGCTACCGCGAGTTCACCGAAGAAATGGTTCAGCTGATCCTTTCCGCTGACGGCTCGCTGAAGGCTGAGCACGGTACCGGCCGTATCATGGCGCCGTTCGTGAGCCGCCAGTTCGGTGAGGAACTCTTCGACGTGATGCGCCAGATTAAGCGCCTCATCGACCCGAAGGGCTTCATGAACCCGGGCGTTCTGCTCGCTGAGCCGGACACCGACTACGTGACCGACCTGAAGGTCGCTGAGACCGTTGAGGAAGAAGTCGACCGCTGTGTGGAGTGCGGTTACTGCGAGCCGGTCTGCCCCTCCCGCAACCTGACTCTGACCCCCCGTAAGCGTATTGTGCTGCGCCGTGAGATTGCTGCCGCTGAGGCGAACGGCGACCACGAGCTCGCTGAGCGCCTGCGTAAGGAGTACGAGTACTACGGCATTGAGACCTGTGCAGTGGACGGCATGTGCCAGACCCGCTGCCCCGTGAACATCAACACCGGTGACCTGATTCGCCGCCTGCGTTCCGAGAACCAGGACAAGCTGGCCGCTACCGGCTGGAAGATCGCCGCACAGCAGTGGGGCATCATGGATAAGGTTGCCGGTAAGTCCCTGACCGTGGCTAAGAAGCTGCCGTTCCCCGTGGTGCACGGCACCACCAACATTGCCCGCAAGGTCATGGGCGACGACATGGTTCCTTCCTACAAGAAGGACCTGCCGGTTGGTGGCCCGGCACGTAAGCCGCACAAGGACGCAACCGCTGAGATTGTGTTCTTCCCCGCCTGCGTGAACTCCATGTTCGGCGGTGTGGACGGCGACGGCAAGCACGACCCGGTCAACGCAACCCAGGCGTTCATCCGCCTGTGCGAGCGTACCGGCGTGAAGTACCGCATCCCGGACAATATTGGCGAGATGTGCTGCTCCACCCCGTGGAAGTCGAAGGGCTTCACCGACGGCTACTCGATCATGAGCGACCGCGTGCTGAAGTCCCTGTGGGAGGCTACCGACGGTGGCCGCCTGCCGGTCGTGTGTGACGCTTCGTCCTGTACTGAGGGCCTTGAGGTGATGCGCGAGAAGGTTATTAAGGCGCTTGAGCACAAGATCGTGAACGGTCTGAAGCCGGGTGAGCCGGACTACTCGCGTCTGCGCATGTACGATGCGGTTCAGTTCGCCGCCGATAACATGCTGGACAAGCTGAGCGTGTCCGCTCCCCTGCCGTCGGTTGCTCTGCACCCGACCTGCTCCATGACTCACCTGGGTACTCAGCCTGCGTTTGAGAAGATTGCGAACGCGATGAGCGACGACGTGTACGTGCCGAAGCACTGGGGTTGCTGTGGCTACGCGGGTGACCGCGGTATGTTGCACCCGGAGCTGACTGCGAGCGCTACCGAGGCGGAGGCTGCGGAGCTGAGCGAGCAGAAGCAGTTCGCCGCATACATTTCGGCTAACCGCACCTGTGAGCAGGGCATGACGGAGGCGACCGGCCACAGCTACCAGAACGTGCTGCAGCTGCTGGAACGCACCACCCGATAAAAGACTGAGCGCATAGCAACGATATAAAGAAGGGACCCGGCGGACTATCTTATGTGATAGTCCGCCGGGTCCCTTTATGCCTGCTTCCTTCTAGGCTGTCTTTAGGCAGTGACCAGGTGGGTTCCCAACGCGTTATGCGCAACTGCCTGCACCGGGCTCAGGTCGCTTTCTAGGACAACTGAGCCGGTCGGAATCATCTGTGCGTACTGCAAGAAAGTGCCGATTGTCAGGTCTTCGTGTGCGGTTTCTGGCTGGGTAACACCGGATGCGCTCGCAACGGTTGTTACACCGCGTGAGTCTTGCCCGAGGTTTCGGACGCGTTCGGCTTGGATAATCTGGGAGTAGAGCGTTCCGTTGATTTCGGTGACGATGATGACGGCTGATTCTCCAGCGATGTTACGGGAGCGGCGGAAAACGTCAGCGACTTTCTCGCCGGGTGCAGCGGGGATGACGTGGCATTCTCCTCCGGCACGTTGAGCCGCTAGGGTTACGAGTGCGCGGTGTTCTGGATTGCGGCGGGCAGACAGATTGAAACGACCCGCAATACGAGCCCGCTCCTTCATCACTTCGATGCTTGCCATTCTTCATCCTTTCAAATGCGCCTTCTACGATAAAGGCTGTTGCTTCTTCGTAAGCGACGTTGCTTTCCATAATACTATTCAGGGGTCGGTTCTCTTCGACTATGTAATAGCGAAGGCACGGGTATACCCGCGCAAGCACCGTGCTTGACCGCCGCCGTCGCGCAAAAAGATTGGGAACGACTAGGTGCGAGTACAGGATTTCAAACGAACCCTAGTGCGCTACCGTAGACACACCATATGCACAGACACACAAAAGAGAGGTAGGGCTGACAATAGCCCTACCTCTAAGATGTTTTAAGATAGCACGGTTGACTAGTCATGATTCCTGAATGCAAAGAAGTACATGGTAGCCGATACCAAACCCATACCTAAGGAAATCATAAGAACGTTTGGTGAACAAAGATTTCCCATTCCCTGAATCACTGTCAAGAACAGACAGGAAAGAGAAAATACGAGGATAAAAGCACCGATGCTCTGAAAAATAATACTTTTCATAATATACCTCCTTGGTTGCTTATAATGCACCTCGGCAACTCCATGCAGCTACTGCCAGCTGAGCGGCCAAACCGGGAAGACCCCCAGCCCCCTTTTCTCAGTTGCAGCACCTATTTTCGACTATTAGATAGTCCAATAATCAATACCGCTATTGAGATGCCGTAGAGAATTCCAAGTACTAGGTCGCTGACAGTTGACACTACGTTCAAGATAATTGCCAGGATCAAGAACAGCATCCCAACAGGAACATACTTATTCGACTTCATACGCTCGTGCTCCCTCAATAATCAACAGCGATACATCATTTTCAGGACCATCCAGCTACCCATTTTCTGAATGACTATGGATGTTCGCCTTACTACCACGCTAGCACTCTGGGGCTAAAAACTAGCCCGCGACACAACTTTCTGCTCCCAACCGCACTCCCCCACCCGCGCCTCCTCAAAGGGCACAAAGAAACCACCCCCTCCGCAGCTTGTCGCCGCAAAGGGGGTGGTTTCTATATGCGAGCTAGACCAGAAAGCCTAGTACTACTCAGCAGCCTCAGTGCTGGGCTTGGGGTCTTCGTTCACGCGGTTGCGGATATGCTCCACAATACGTGCCACAGCCTCATCCACGGGCACGCCGTTCTCCTGCTTGTTGCCGCGGAAACGGAACGAAACAGCGCCGTGCTCCGCATCCTCACCGCCAGCAATCAGAATGAACGGAACCTTCTCAGTAGACGCGGTACGAATCTTCTTGGTGAAGCGGTCCGAACCGTAATCCACCTCAACACGCACGCCGTGCGCACGCAGCTTGTCCGCGATCTCGGTCATGTAGTCGTTGAACGCCTCAGCCACCGGCACACCAATGACCTGAACCGGCGAGAGCCATGCCGGGAACGCACCCGCATAGTGCTCAGTCAGCACACCCAAGAAGCGCTCAATCGAACCGAACTTCGCCGAGTGAATCATGACCGGCTCCTGCACGGTGCCGTCAGCAGCCTGGTACTCCAGACCGAAACGGCTCGGCTGGTTAAAGTCGTACTGAACGGTCGACATCTGCCAGGTACGGCCGATAGCGTCCTTCGCCTGAACCGAAATCTTCGGGCCGTAGAACGCAGCACCACCCGGATCCGGGACGAGCTCCAGGCCGGTCTCCTTCGCAACCTGCTCCAGAACCGCGGTAGCCTCTTCCCACTGCTCATCAGTACCGATGAACTTATCCTTCTTATCACCCTCAGTGTCGCGGGTGGACAGCTCAAGGTAGAAGTCAGTCATGCCGAAATCCTCAAGCAGGCTCAGCATGAACTTCAGCAGGTGACGCACCTCGTCCGGTGCCTGCTCCTTCGTCACATACGAGTGGGAGTCATCCTGGCTAATCATGCGCACGCGGGTCAGGCCCTGCAGCACGCCGGACTTCTCGTCACGGTACACGGTGCCGAACTCGAAGAAACGCAGCGGCAGCTCACGGTACGAACGGCCACGAGAACGGTAAATCTCGTTGTGCATCGGGCAGTTCATAGCCTTCAGGCGGTAGTTACCGTTATCCAGCTCCATGGAGGGGAACATGCCATCCGCATAGTACGGAAGGTGACCGGAAGTGTAGAACAGGTCTTCCTTCGAAATGTGCGGGGTGCTGACGTACTGGAAACCCTCCTGAATGTGGCGGGTACGCATATAGTCTTCCATCTCGCGCTTAATCACGCCACCCTTAGGGTGAATCACCGGCAAGCCGGGGCCAATGTTCTTCGGGAAAGAGAACAGGTCCAGCTCACGACCCAGGCGGCGGTGGTCACGGCGCTCCGCCTCAGCGATGCGCTCCTTGTACGCCACCAGCTCTTCCTTAGTCGGCCAAGCGGTACCATAAATACGCTGCAGCATGGGGTTCTTCTCAGAACCGCGCCAGTACGCACCACCGGCACGCATCAGGGCGTAACCGTTAGCAATCAGCTTGGTGTTCGGCAGGTGCGGGCCGCGGCAGAGGTCCTTCCAGACGGTCTCGCCGGTCTTCGGGTGCACGTTGTCGTAGATGGTGATTTCACCCTCGCCGACCTCCACGGATGCGCCCTCGGCAGCATCCGCACCAGAACCGGGGCCCTGGGTCAGGGAGAGCAGCTCCAGCTTGTACGGCTCGTTCGCCATCTCGGCGACAGCCTCGTCGTGGGTGACCACGCGGCGGCGGAACAGCTGACCGGACTTGATGATCTTAATCATCGACTTCTCGATCTTCTTCAGATCTTCCGGGGTGAACGGCTCAGCCACATCAAAGTCAAAGTAGAAGCCGTCAGTAATGTACGGGCCAATGCCCAGCTTGGCGTCCTTGCGGTACTCCTGCACCGCCTGCGCCATTACGTGCGCAGCGGAGTGGCGCAGAACGTTCAGGCCGTCCGGTTCGTGAATGAAAACCGGCTCAACGGAATCGCCAGCAGACAGCTCGTGGGAGAGATCAACCAGCACGCCGTTCACGCGTGCCACAACAATCTTCGGGTCGTCAGCGAACAGCTCAGCGGCAGTCTTCGCGGTGACCTCGCGCTCCTCACCAGAAACGCTAATAACAATTGCTGAAGAATCAGCGGCAGACATAAGTCTCCTTAACTCAGGCGCAAGCGTGCCACTCGGGGCGCCGCCGGTGCGCATACTATTCCGCACTGTACTGGTGCACGGACACACACCATCTTACAACGGCTCCCAGCCAACGCTCAGCTTGAGGGCAAACTAGTCCGCATGATGTTCACGCGTATGCTCATACACGTCAACCACAATGTGGCTAATATGGTCGTCCTTCAGACGGTAAATAGTGGTGCGGCCCTGCTGCTCACGGTCAATCACGTGCGCCTCACGCAGGATGCGCAAGTGGTGCGATGCGAGCGGCTGCGAAATACCCAGGCAGGTGTGCAGTTCGCTCACGCTGTGCGGGCGGTGCATCAGGTGGTGCGCAATCGCCAGGCGCAGCGGGTTCGCGAGCGCAGAGAAAATTGCGACGGACGGGCCGAACTGTTCCTCCCAGTCCTTGGGGCTGTTGCCTTCGAGGAGGGGCGCGTTAGCGGGTATCTCGTGGCTGTGTTCCGAGGCGTGCTCGGCGACGTGGTTCGCTACCTGCTCGGCGGCATGGTCAGCGTGGTTGTGGGTGGTGTTAGTTTCGGTCTGGTCTGTGTGCTGGCTCTGAGTCATAGTATTTTCACCTTAGGTACAGGAAGGGGGCACGTCAAGAAAGTTACGCCTGCGCGGCGTGCTTTCTTGAGCGTGCCCCTCTCCCCTATGTGCGCTAATACTGCAGGTGCGTCTGGCTAGCGGTTAGCGACTGCCACCTGCAGGTAACCCTCAGCGGACTTTACGCCCTTGTCGGTCACTGCGCGGTAACGGACCAGCGGTGCGAAGCCCTGCTTGGACTTTGCAGAAACCGCGATGCCCTGGGTGCCGTCCGGCAGGGTCACCACGCGGTAGGTGCCGTACTCGTCGCTGTATGTGCTGACGACCTGGCCGCGCTGGTTCAGCAACTCCAGCTTCTTGACGGTCTCGCCGCGGCTGAATGCGCCGAAGGATGCCTCGTCGTTGTTCAGGACTGCCACGTTCTGGGTGGTGCCCGAGTACAGGGAGACGGAGTCCTCACGTGCGATGGGGCTGTTCTTGTCGACCACGTGCACCTTCAGCGGGATCGAGTACAGCTGCGCGGCAGAACCCTTCTTCGCCTTCACATCGGACATGCGTGCCGGTGCCTTGTCGGTGCGGTTCACGGTGATGTTCGTACCGTTGTCGCGGCGCAGGTCCCAGGTGGTGCCGGTGACGTCGTGGGTGTTCAGGTCAATCGAGTAGGTGCCGGTCTTGCCGTTGGAGGCAAAACGGATGCCGGTCTCCGCGCTGGAGAACTGGCCGCCAGCAGTGTTGACCTTCTCCTTGTTGACCCAGCGGCTGGGACGAAAGTTCGGGGTCTGCTCGATTTCCTGGAAGTTGTAGTCGCGGGCGTAACGGTAGTTCGGGGAGACCTTGTGCGACTGGTGTACGCTTTGCGCGACTGCGGTTTCGCCGGAGTAGACGGTAGCGTGGTGTTCGGCGGGCTGGTAGATCACGCCGGAGCCGGTACCGGTCTTACCGTAGGAGTCTGAGGGATATTTGAACTTCACGCTGGTATCTGCGCGGGCGGTGTTGCGGCCTGCACTGTTTTCAGCGGACTCGGTGTAGTTCACGGGCATCCACTGCACCTGCTGCCAGGGGAACTGAGTGCCAGTGAAACCGCTGGGCACAAAGTTCGCGAACATTGCCGCGAGCTTCGGGTCTTCCTTGTACACGTTCTTACCTTGGCGGGCGTAGGGCGCGTAGGAGCTTGCCGCCTCCAGGTTGAATGCGTTGGTGAAGAGATTACGGTCAGCGATGATGAAGCCGTATTCCTTCATGGCGGTCAGAATCATGCGGGAGAGCTGGTCATCGGCGTGGCCGGTGTTGCGCAGGTGCTCTTCCACGTCAAAGTTTGCGGGCAGGAAGCCGCGCTGGCCCGCACGGGGTGCGTTCGGGTGCTTGTTTACGTCGATCTTGCCGTCGGTGCCCTTCGCCGGGAAGGAGGAGGTCAGCGCTGCATAGTCAGCCGCGGTGATGGACACCATGTGGTTGATCTTGCCTGCCTTGAGCTCGTCCACACCGATCTGGGTGAGCTCGTTTGCCAGGCCCACCACGGAGGAGGTGCCGTTCTTGAGGGTCAGCCAGTAGTTGTCTTCGCCCACGCCGCCGAAGTTCGGCTTAGCGAGCATGTAGCCGCCGGAGGACACGTGGTAGGTCGCCGGGTAGTCAACCGCAACGGGGATGTCCACGGTACCGCGGGTGCCTGCGGGAATCTTGTAGGTAATGATGCCGGTGTTCGCGTCGATGGACGCGCCGGGTACGTTCTTTGCCAGGCGGAACTTCGCGCCGCGAGCAATCGGGTAGGAGGTGCGGGCGTTGCCGTATTTCGCGTCGATGCTCACGGGTGCGTTGATGGTGACGGTCTGGCCTGCGTTGCCGCGGCCGACGTTGTCGTACTGAATCTTTGCGCTCTTGGGGGTGGATACGTTGCCGCCACCCACCTGCACGCGGGCGGTGCTGGTGTAGGTCTGTGCGTCCGCATCCTTGACGAACTTGAAGTAGGAGCGCCAGATGCCGGTCGCCTCATCGTAGAGGGCGACGGACTGGTCGCCGGAGAGGCCGTGATCCTCGGCAAGCCACTTCGGGATCGGGACGCCGCCGGTGAGGATACGCTTGTTCTCTGCGTTGGCGTTGACGCGGTTGTCACGGGAGACGACCTCGACGTATTCCTGGTGCGGGTTGGCGGAGTTCACGGCGAGGGTCGGGATGTTCTCGTGGCCGCCGACGGTCTGGGCGCGGTCCTTCTTCACGGTGCCCGCGTTGATGGCGGTGGTGACGGGGTGGTTGCCCGCATCGCCGGTGTATTCGAGGAAGGTGCGGCTGATTTCGCTGCTGTTAGCGGCGACGGCTTCGGTACCGGTGAGCTTCTTGGCGGCGAATGAATCGCGGGCGAGCTTGCCGCTCAGGGGCGAGGTGTTCTCGGTGGTGGTCAGCTGCGCCTTGGTGAGGGAGGAGTTGACCGGTGCGAGGGTCGCGATGGTCTTCGCCTGCTGGTCGGGGGTCCAGTGGCAGGTCGGGCCGGGTGCGACGTTGGTGATGTTCGCGAGGGTCGGCACGGTGCGGTAGCCTGCGTCGACGCAGGTGGTACCGGCTACGTTGCGAGTGGAGGCGGTTGCACCGAAAGTCGCGGGGAGGTTCGCACCGGTGATGACGGTTGCCAATGCTGCGGAGGCAGCGATGGTGGCACGGCGGCGGTTTGCCGGGCGCTGTGCCGGGTTTTTGAATGCAGTTGCGGTCATGTTTTTCTTCCGTTCGTGTCGGCTTGTTTGAGTGAGTGCGTTTGCATGAACAAACACGGACGTGAGTGAAATATTCATCTGAGGGTGTGCCCGGGTGGGTCCTGATCTTCTGGCAGGAATTCTCAGGAAACTCTCAGATAATCCCCATACCCTACATAGTCTTTGGGGTGAACGCAAAACGAGTTTGTGATTTTGGGCACCGATTTTTTTGCTAAAGGTTCAGGTTTAGACTCATACTTCCTTACACCTTTGTGCATTTATTGGCGGTTGAAAACATAGAATTTGCACCCAGGTGCTCAGGCTTTACTCCTAGTCAAGCGAGGGTGATGTGAAGAAAACGAAAAATGCGTACGGGAAACTAAACTTTAAACCTTGAAGTTCCCTGAAAGACGCACCAAAACCCCCTGTTGAATTTCTCACAGGTGACCACAATCTGGGATTCTGCACTGAGAGCAGATAGCATCTCATGCACCGGAATGAGCACCCAGCCACCCCTCAAGGAGCATTTTTCAGGCAATCACCACCCCGCAAGGGCACCCCTCACTTCACCTGGCGACCCCTCAAAACCCACTCAAAATCCTAAAATTTACGTAAAAGTTTAAAGTTTCTGTGTGTTTGACAGCGTGTAACCATGCAAACGCGCCACTCCCCCACCTCGGTGCCGAATGCAGCTCCCAACAACGAATCCAAGCCGCCCACCGGGGGGATTTATCGACGCAAAAAAGTACTCCGCATGTGCCTCAAAAACACATGCGGAGTGCATATATATTCACTTATAGCTGCCGCGGGTACACCCCGTAGCTGGTATCGGCAGCTCCCAGCGTGGGTTCACGTGGGTTCATTCGCACGAGGCGACCTCCACCCACCCGCTGGGCTACCCAGCTGCATGCCAGCCATCTGCTGGGCTACCAGATAGCTACAGTGCGCCCGCCTCCGAGCAGACATTCACCAGCTCACCAATGCCCTCAATGCGGGTGCGCACCGTCTGACCCGGCTTCAACCACTGACGCGGATACAGCGACAGGCCAACCCCGGCGGGGGTACCCGTCGCCACCAGGTCGCCCGGCTCCAGAGTCATGAACCGCGAAATATAGGACAGCAGCTGCGCCGGGGTGAACACCATATCCGCCGTCGTGCCGCGCTGACGCACCACGCCATCCACCTCGCAGACCAGTTCCAGGCCGGCAACCGGGTCAACCTCATCGGGGCTCACAATCACCGGACCGAACGGGGTCATCGCATCCCAGTTCTTGCCCTGGAACCACTCCGAGGAACGGCCCTGCCAGTCACGCACCGACACATCATTCATGACCGTGTACCCCATCAGAGCCTCAAGTGTCTGCTCCTCCGTGGCGTTACGCAGGCGAGCGCCCACGACCAGGCAGAGCTCAACCTCCCAGTCGATTTTCGTGCTGCCGGTGCCGTCATCGGCGGGCATACGGATCTGTTCACCGGGACCAATCAGCGCGTTCGGGAACTTCGCGAATAGCGCCGGGTGCTCGGGTACCTCAAGGTTCATTTCCGCGGCGTGGTCGCGGTAGTTCAGACCGGCGCACACAATCTTGCCGGGCTTATCCAGCGGGCGAATAAAGGGCAGGGAGTTCCACAGTTCCTCGCCGTGACCCATGACGGTCGCGCCGTTCTCCTTCAGGATTGCCACGGAGTTCTTTGGGTCGCCAAAGTTCAGGCGGAACCGGCTGTAGAAATTCAGTAGCGGGCTGAGCTTCGCCGGAAGCTCGTACACGGTCTCTTCGAAAAAGCAGACCGCGCGGCTGCCCTTCGAGTCTTTAATCTGCGCCCAACGCATGGATGCTCCTTCGCTTCAGGTGGGGGTAGTTCAGGGTGGGTTAGGGGTAAAAGTCAGGGATAAAAATGAGCGAAATCCGCCCTGCGAATCGCTCCAGCGAATCGTTCAGTGAGCCACTTCAGCGAAAACCGTTTTGGGCGTACACCTCAACGATGGCGTCTTCCAGGTCTTCCATGAGCAGCTCGGGGTTCGCATCCTGCGCCGCGCCAACCGTGGCGGGGTCCAGTTCCATGCCGAGGGCACGGTACACATCCGCTGTGACAGCCCGCAGGGGTGCAGAATCAGAGACCACGATGCCGGTGCTGAACCACCAGCCGCCGGTCACCACACGCTGGGCGGTGCCGACCAGTTTAATGCGGCCGCCACCTGCGGAGGCGGGAAGCTGCGCGTGCACCGAATACTCACCGGGGCAGTACTCCCCCGGAATTTCGCCCATGCGCGCATCCACGCCGACTTCGCGTAGCGCCTGCGCGTACATGGATCCGAACAGTTCGTAGCGTAGAGTGTTGCCGCTGCGGGCGTCGGAGGCGGGCTGAAAATGGTCCACAACCAGGCACCCCTGATGGTAGGCGGCGGCATGCCCGCCGACCTTGCGCACCAGCACCTCAAAACCGTGCTCGGCACACGCCGCGGAGGCAGCCGCGAAGCCGGGGTTCAGTTCGTCACGGCGGCCGAACGCGACCGTCGGGTTCGGCTGATACATGCGTAGGGTGGCTTCACGCTGCCCGCTTGCCACCTCGCGGAGCATCTGCACCGTCTGATCGTGGTGGATGAGGATATCGCCGGATTCGGGGCCGGTCTCTCGAATAATCTGCACGCTCCTATTCTACGGTTACGCCCGCCACAGCTCCTACGCCTCCCCACAATACGGAAACGCCCACCCGAGTAGCTAAAACCTAGCAATCCCCTACCCCCTCCGCTAGGGTAGAAGAAAGACCCAAAACACCTTGGAGGATGCCGTGCATCAGGACCAGCACATCACCGCCCAAACCACCGCGCTACCGCGCGTCAGCACTGAACAGCACACCAGCGCGGCGCTGACTGAGCCGCAGCCGCTCGGCGCATTCCCCGCCGGGTTCCTCTTCGGAGGCGCCACCGCCGCCAACCAGTTCGAAGGCGCATGGAACGAAGACGGCAAGGGCCCCAGCCTGCAGGATGTGTTGCCCGCCGGCGGCCTGTACCCGCGCACCGCAGAACCCACCGAGGACAACCTCAAGCTGGAGGGCATCGACTTCTACCACCGCTACCGCGAAGACATCGCCCTGCTCGCGGAAATGGGCTTCAAGGTATTCCGCTTCTCCATCGCCTGGTCGCGTATCTTCCCCCGCGGCGACGAAGAAACCCCGAACGAGGCGGGCCTCGCCTTCTACGACCGCGTGCTCGACGAGCTCGAAAAGCACGGCATGGAACCGCTCATCACCCTCAGCCACTACGAAACCCCGCTGCACCTGGTCGAGCAGTACAACGGCTGGACCAGCCGCGAGCTCATCGGCTTCTACGAACGCTACGCCCGCACCGTGTTCGCCCGCTACGGCAAGCGCGTGAAGTACTGGCTGACCTTCAACGAAATCAACTCGATGCTGCACCTGCCGTTCATGTCCGGCGGCATTAACACCCCGGCGGATCAGCTCAGCGACGCCGACCTGTATCAGGCGATGCACCACGAGCTGGTCGCCTCCGCACGGGCTACCGCTGCGGCACGCGAACTGGCACCGGGCGCCCAGGTTGGTTGCATGATTCTTGCCATGCCCACCTACCCGCTCACCCCCGACCCCGCCGACGTACTCGCCGCCATGCAGACGGAACAGGCGAACTTCGCGTTCGGTGACGTGCACGTGCGCGGCGCGTACCCCGGCTACTTCCTGCGTGCTCTGCGTGAGAAGGGTGTGGAGCTGAACATCACCGAACAGGACCGCGAGGATCTGAAGAACACCGTGGATTTCGTGTCGTTCAGCTACTACATGTCCACCTGCGCGACCGGCGACCCGGCACGAGGCGAGCGCGGCGAAGGCAACATCCTCGGCGGCGTGGCGAACCCGACCCTGCCCTCCAGCGAATGGGGCTGGCAGATTGACCCGACCGGCCTGCGCGTGGTCCTCAACCAGTATTGGGACCGTTGGCAGAAGCCGCTGTTCATCGTGGAGAACGGCCTGGGCGCCCGCGACGAACTGGTCGAGGTGAACGGTGAGCTCACCGTGGAGGATGACTACCGCATCGACTACCTGCGCCAGCACCTGCACGCGGTACGCGAGGCGATTGAGGACGGCGTGAACGTGCTTGGCTACACCACCTGGGGTTGCATCGACATGATTAGCGCCTCCACCGCGCAGATGTCCAAGCGCTACGGGTTCATCTACGTGGACCGCAACGACGACGGCACCGGCACCCTGGCGCGTTACCGTAAGAAGTCCTTCCACTGGTATCGCGAGGTGATTGCCAGCAACGGCGCGGAGCTGTAACTGGTAAGGCTCTAGAAGTTGTTCCTTATACGGCGAGTCTAGACGCTAAACCCCGCGAAAATCCCTGCACGCTGAACCCCGCTCGGCTAACACGCGAAACTCAGCAGCAAAAAGCCCCCGAGATTCTAATCTCGGGGGCTTTCGCGCATATGCTGTTTGTCTAGTGCCTGTTATACCTAGCGCGGGCGGCTCTAGTCTGTAGGCAAATCTAGTCCATGGGTAGGTCGTTCAGGCTGGTGGATACGTACTCCCACCAGGTCGGCACCAACCCGGCATTCATCGCAACCCTCTGCGACAGCATGTGCGACGGGCTCGTACCGTAGAACGGCAGGTACCCTTCCGCCAGGGTCAGGCGTGCCGCATCACGCACCAGCACGCTGGCGATGCCTGCGCCACGCCAGGCGGGCAGCACATCAATACCAATCTGGCGCATAATCGGCGAATCGTCACTCAGGCCAACCATAGCGATAGGGTCTGCGAGCGCGGCGCTCTCCCCCGCCGCGGGTGCATCAGGTGCCTTAGATGCGTTCTCATCCACCTGGTATGCGGCGAGCACCAGCACATCCGGGCGGGTCACGCTAAAGCCCAGCGCGTTCGAGTAGCGTTTATCCCCGCGGAAGCGCTCAAACTGCTCAGCGTCCAGCAGCTCCACGCGCAGGTGGGTTACGCGTGCCTGCGCGTCCTGCGGGTCAACCTCAAGCGCACCCGCGGAGGCATTCGCCTCCCTGCGGATGGTGCGCTCGCCGGTGATTTCGGCGAGCAGCGCCGCCTTCAGCTCGGCGGGGTCAACGCGGCGCATCATACCCACACCGGGCACGGCGCACTTGACCTCCTGTGCCTGCACGCCCTCGGGTATGACCGAGTTCAGCAGGGCGCGGCCGGGCGTGTAGTAGATGCTCGTACCGCTAACCTGCTGGGTGTAGGGGGTGAGCAGTTCGTTGAGCTGGCGCAGCTGCGCGTAGTCGCCCAACCAGTTCGACTGGTCGCCGAGCATGTAGTCGATGGCCTTGTCCAGCACACGCGGATGCTTGGCGCAGAGAATGCCGACGCTCGCGTAGTTGGCGACGCGCAACTCCCAGATATCGTCGTTGCGGCGGCGTGCGGCACCCATCTTCTCGGAGGGAGGCTGCACGGTAGCGAGCAGCGGCAGGCTTTCGGCTTCCGGGTAGTCGCGTAGCTCTTCGAAGGCGCGGCTAATCGAGCCGGGCGCCTGGCAGAAGTCCGCCTCAAGCTGGGTGTGCAGGATGTGCCGCGCACGGTCCGCGGTGGTCACAGCGCCACGGTTCGCAGCACCCCGGTTCACGGCGCCACGGGTTGCCTGGGCTCCCCGAGTGGGTTCGGTTCCTTGAGTTTCAGTCACGTAGGTTTCCTCTAGATCAAGTTCTTGACTAGTTCAGGATCTCAGCAAGGAACGCGCCGGTGTGCGAGCCCTTCACCTGAGCCACCTGTTCCGGGGTGCCCTCTGCGATGACGGTGCCGCCGCCGCTACCGCCTTCGGGGCCCATGTCGATAATCCAGTCGGCGCACTTGACTACGTCCAGGTTGTGCTCGATGGTGATGACGCTATTTCCCTTGTCAACCAGCGATTGCAGCACGGCGAGCAGCTTGCGGATGTCTTCAAAGTGCAGGCCGGTGGTCGGCTCGTCCAGCACGTAGATGGAGCGACCGTTGGAGCGCTTCTGCAGTTCGGTTGCGAGCTTCACGCGCTGCGCTTCACCACCGGAGAGGGTGGTTGCGGGCTGGCCCAGGCGAATGTAGCCCAAGCCCACATCCACGAGGGTGTTCAGATGGCGCGCAATCGGGGTGAATGCGGCGAAGAACTCTGCTGCCTCCTCCACGGGCATTTCGAGTACGTCGGCAATGGTCTTGCCCTTGTAGTGCACTTCGAGGGTTTCGCGGTTGTAGCGCTTGCCGTGGCAGGTTTCGCAGGGCACGTACACGTCCGGCAGGAAGTTCATTTCAATCTTCAGGGTGCCGTCGCCGGAGCAGTCCTCGCAGCGGCCGCCCTTGACGTTGAAGGAGAATCGACCCGGGGTGTAGCCGCGCATTTTCGCCTCGCTGGTCTCTGCGAACAGCTTGCGGATGTGGTCGAACACGCCGGTGTAGGTGGCAGGGTTCGAGCGCGGGGTACGACCGATGGGCGACTGGTCCACGTGAATGACCTTGTCCAGATGTTCCAGGCCGTCGATGCTCTTGTGGCGGCCGGGTACCTGCTTGGCGCCATTGAGCTTGTTCGCCAGGGAGGTGTACAGAATGTCGTTGACGAGGGTGGATTTACCCGAGCCGGACACGCCGGTCACCGCGGTGAACACACCCAGAGGGAAGGATGCGGTCACGTTCTTGAGGTTGTTTTCGCGGGCACCGTGCACGGTCAGCTGACGCTTCTTGTCCACGGGGCGGCGGGATGCGGGCACCTCAATAGTGCGGCGGCCAGCCATGTAGTCGCCGGTAATGGACTTGGTATTCTTCAGCAACTCCTCAAAACTGCCGGAGTGCACGATTTCGCCGCCGTGCTCGCCGGCGCCGGGTCCTACGTCCACGATCCAGTCAGCTTCGCGCATGGTGTCTTCGTCGTGTTCAACCACAATAAGTGTGTTGCCCATATCGCGCAGCTTGGTGAGGGTTTCGATGAGGCGGCGGTTATCGCGCTGGTGCAGACCGATGGAGGGCTCGTCGAGCACGTAGAGCACGCCGACCAGACCCGAACCGATCTGGGTTGCGAGGCGGATGCGCTGCGCCTCACCGCCGGAGAGCGTACCGGCGGAGCGTGAGAGGGTCAGGTAGTCCAGACCCACGTCCAGCAGGAATTGCAGGCGCGCGTCAATTTCCTTGAGGACCTGCTCGCCAATCTTGGCTTCGCGGGCGCTGAGATGCAGGCCGCGCACAAAGCTAAGTGCGTCAGCCAGGGACAGGTCAGTAATGTCTGCGATGGACTTGCCGCCGACCTTCACGCCGAGGATGGTCGGGTTCAGGCGCGCACCACCGCAGGAGGGGCAGGCGACCTGGCGCATGTACTGTTCGTAGCGGTCGCGGGCGAAGTCCGATTCGGTTTCTTCATGCTTGCGCTTAATGTACGCCTTCACGCCCTCGAATCCGGAGGTGTAGCGGCGTTCGCGGCCGAATCGGTTGCGGTAGGACACCTCAACCTTGTAGTCCTTGCCGTCCAGAATGGCGGCGCGGGTCTTGGCGGGCAGGTCCTTGAAGGGGGTGTTCAGGTCGAAGCCGAGCTCCTCCCCCAGGCCCGCGAGCAGGCGCAGCCAGTATTCGGTGGTTGCTTTGCCCTGCGACCAGGGGGCGATAGCGCCCTCACCGAGGGTCAGGTCGGGGTTGGGTACGAGCAGTTCGGTATCTACTTCAAGGCGCGAGCCGATGCCGTCGCAGGCGCTACATGCGCCGAACGGCGAGTTGAAGGAGAAGGCGCGCGGCTCGATGGTGTCGATCTGCAGCGGGTGGTTGTTGGGGCAGGCGAGGTTTTCGCTGAAGGAGCGGGTGCGTTCGGGGTCGTCCTGCTCGCGGTCCACGACGTCGATGAGTACGCGGCCGTCGGCGAGCTTGAGCGCGGTTTCGATGGAGTCGGTGAGTCGCTGGTGAATACCGTCCTTAATGACGATGCGGTCGACGACCACCTCGATGGTGTGCTTGTACTGCTTGGCGAGCTTGGGCGGGTCGGAGAGCTGCACGGTTTCGCCGTCCACGCGGGCACGCGAGTAGCCCTGGGTCAGCAGGTCCTTGAAGAGGTCTACGAACTCGCCCTTACGTGCGCTGACGACGGGCGCGAGGATCTGCAGGCGGGTGCGTTCGGGATACCCCTGCAGAATGTCCACGATCTGCTGCGGGGTCTGCTGGGTGATTTCTTCGCCGCATTCGGGGCAGTGCGGGTGGCCGATGCGTGCCCAGAGCAGACGCATGTAGTCGTAGATTTCGGTGATGGTACCGACAGTTGAGCGCGGGTTTTTGGAGGTGGACTTCTGGTCGATAGACACCGCCGGGGAGAGGCCCTCGATGAAGTCTACGTCGGGCTTGTCAACCTGTCCGAGGAACATGCGCGCGTAGGAGGACAGCGACTCGACGTAGCGGCGCTGACCTTCCGCGAAGATGGTGTCGAAGGCGAGGGAGGATTTACCGGAGCCGGAGAGGCCGGTGAAGACGACCATCGCATCACGCGGAATGGTGAGGTCTACGTTCTTGAGGTTGTTTTCGCGGGCACCCTGAACCCGGATACTGGTCAGGTCGTTCGCTTTGAGTGCGGTGCTACCGTGTGCCGGGCGGGGTGTCATCGAAAATCCTTTCGTCTTATCTTCGAACTTAAATTCTACACCCTCACGCCTTTCACCAGCGGGATTATGCGGCGGGTGAAGGCATGAGGGTGCAGTACTTATATGAGGCGGACTGGCAGGCGCGGTTTACCAGCCGCGGGTTCCCCACTCTTCAAGGTCGGGGCGCTCGTCGCCGAGGGTGGTGGAGCGACCGTGGCCAGGCAGCACGATGGCGTCATCTTCAAAGCCGCCGAAGAGCTTTTCGAGTACGTTGGAGAAGAGCTCACCGAACTGCTGCGGGGAGTCGGTCTTGCCCACGCCGCCGGGGAAGAGAGTGTCGCCGGTGAACAGCAGGGTTGCGGGGGTACCGTCTTCCCAGGTGGTTTCGAGGGTGTAGACGATGGATCCGGGGGTGTGGCCGGGCACGTGCAGGGCGCAGATGACGGTGTCAGAGAGGTAGAAGTCGAAGCTTTCGCCGCCGGCCAGCTCCTCTTCGATGGTGTAGTCTTCCTGCTCCTTAATAGCGGCTGCATCAGCTGCACCCGCGGAGGTCACGGCACCGGTGAGGTGGTCGAGCTCCTTAATAGCGCGGATGTGGTCCCAGTGGCCGTGAGTAACGAGGATGCCGGTCAGACCGATCGCACGGGGCCTGATGGAGTTGAAGTCCTCTTCCTTCTCCATGACGCGCACGCGGCGTTCTTCGCCGTCTGCTAGTTCGAGCTGCGGGCAGTCCTTCAGGAGCGCATCGAGAGTGAAAGCGTAGAGTTCTTCTGCGTCGTCTGCGGGGTCGATGAGTACCTGCTCGCCGGTGGCGCGCATGGTGATGAGGTAGACACTGTTGTCCATCTCGGAGACACTGAACGCACGGACAGTCAGTTCGGGGTTCTCAAAGATGAGGGTGGGTTCGGGGTAAGTAGTCATAGTTCCAGTGTAGGGGTTGTGACCACACAGCATGCGCCTATGCGGTTCGCTCCCCTATCAGCGCATTCGGCGTTGAACGTGCGGGATACATGTACGGGTTGCATGTGCTGGATGCATGTATGGGATGCACAGGGAACAGATTCTGGAGCACGCTCGGTACGGATTGGGTTCAGCGCGGATTAGGTTCCGACTGGACCCCGCCCGGTTGAGGGTTCAGTGAGATTCAAAAGTTAAACAGAGAAGCGACTGCGCATCGATACACAGTCGCTTCTCATGACACCCAGGGGTATCTATCACTCACTCAAACACAAGCAACCCGAGGACTTTGGAAATCTCACGATTACTTGATGACTCAATAGTAGCGAACTTTTTGGGGACTGTTTTACCACCCAATTTGGTACGGAGAGCCAGATTTGGTGACCTGCGCCTCATTGTAATCATTCCGTAATAAAAACAGGTGTTTTTTTAGGGTATCCATACATACCAATTTCATTTTTTTCGAATTTATATGTGATTTATTTCACTCAAAATAATTTTAGAATTTCCCCCTTTTGGCACTTCGGTGCACCTTTAACTCAAGCTTCACGCTCGGCAATCCCAAAGGTTCAATACCCGGTTTTAGCCCGGTATTCCGCAGAAGTAGAGGGTTAAGGTGAAAGTACTTTCAAGTACTTGCAACTTCATAAGCAGGAAAAAATGCACCGCCCACTGTTCAAAAAGTGCACAAATATACACTTGGGGGAAAAATCAATTGGTCTGTTTCACCCCCTTTGGGAACCTTTGAAGATAGGGCTTTTATAACAAAACAATAACAATACCTCATCCAAAAGGGGTCCTAGAGCCACCCAAAAAAACATCTTTCAAAAAACAAAGCACCTAGTCAATACCATATTTTCACAAAATGTAAGACAGTGTGTCACTAAAAAATCAACCTCTACAGATTGTTTAATAAAACCTCACTTTCAAGCATAAATAGAGCCCAATTATTAACCAGCACGTACCAATCCCACCCTCAAAACAGGCGCACTAGAAGCCTCAATGAAAGGTTGAGAGACTCCTCCACTAGGAGTTTCAGGATCCTTCACTCCCCCGGTTGCAGCCCGGTTGTAGCCTAGTTTCAGCCCGGTTGCAGCCTAGTTTCACTCTGTTTTCAAGAGCTCCGCTCCCCAGCCCTCAAGCGTTGCACACCTCGTATTCGCCCCTCATGCTTCCATATATCTGGGGCAGAGCACTCCACAAAAGCACCATAGAGCACAGCAAAGGCGGCGCCCCTCCCTCACTGTGGGGAAGGAGCGCCGCCTCCACTAGCTATAAATCAGCTGGAACAGCTGCCTTAGGACAGGCCGACCATCACGCCGTTCTCGTCGAATCCGATGCGCTCAGCTGCGGGGCTCTTGCTCAGGCCCGGCATGGTGCGCATGGTGCCGCAGATAGCGTAGACGTAGCCAGCACCTGCAGCCAGGCGAACCTCGCGCACGGGCAGGGTCCAGCCGGTCGGTGCGCCCTTCAAAGTGGCATCCGAAGAGATGGACAGGTGGGTCTTCGCGATAACCACGGGCAGGTGCGAGTAGCCCAGCTCAGCGAAACGCTTCAGCTGCTTAGCAGCGGCGGGAGCAATCGAAATGCCGTCCGCGCCGTAGACCTTGGTCGCAACCTTCTCGATCTTGGTCTCGATGGAGTCCTCAAGATCGTAGGTGTACTTCAGATCCGAAACGTCGTCACATGCCTCAGCAACCACGTCTGCCAGGTCGGTGGTGCCCTTACCACCCTCAGCCACACCGCGGTGGATAGCGACGCGAGCGCCAGCCTCCTCAGCGATACGGCGGATAGTCTCGTGCTCGGACTCGAAGTCGGTCGGGAACGCGTTGATTGCCACGACCGGCTGAACACCGAAGTTGCGCACAATCTCGATGTGCTTCTTCAGGTTCTCTGCGCCCTTCTCCACGTCGGAGGGGCTTTCCTGCAGCATGCCTTCGGGCAGGGGCTTACCCGGAACGATCTTGTACAGGCCGGAGTGGGACTTCAGGGAGCGCACGGTCACGACGAGCACTGCGGCGTCCGGCTTCAGGCCGGAGACGCGGCACTTGACGTTGAAGAAACGCTCCGCACCCATGTCGGCGCCGAAGCCAGCCTCGGTAATCACGTAGTCGGAGTACTCCAGGCCAACGTAGTCGGCGACCACGGAGGAGTTACCGGTTGCGATGTTGCCGAAGGGGCCCGCGTGAATCAGTGCGGGGGTGTGCTCCAGGGTCTGCAGCAGGTTCGGGTTGATTGCGTCTGCCAGGATGACGGACATTGCGCCGTCAGCCTTCAGGTCGGCTGCGGTGACGGGCTCGCCGTCGTAGTTCAGGCCGATGACGATCTTTGCCAGGCGCTCACGCAGGTCCTTGAAGGAGGTTGCCAGCGAGAGAATCACCATGATTTCGGAGGCGCTGGTGATGTCGAAACCGGTCTCGCGGACCACGCCGTCCATCCGTTCGCCCAGGCCCACGACGATGTTGCGCAGGGAGCGGTCGTTCATGTCGATAACGCGGCGCCACTCGATTGCACGCGGGTCGATGCGCAGCTCGTTGCCGTGGTGCAGGTGGTTGTCAATCATGGCGGCAAGCAGGTTGTGCGCTGCGGTGACGGCGTGGAAGTCGCCGGTCAGGTGCAGGTTCAGCTTCTCCATGGGAACGATCTGGGAGTAGCCGCCGCCTGCTGCGCCGCCCTTGATGCCGAAGGTCGGGCCCATTGCGGGCTGGCGCAGAGCCAGGATTGCCTTGCGGCCGGTCTGGGCGAAGCCCTGTGCGAGGGAGACGGAGGTTGCGGTCTTACCTTCACCGAGCGGGGTGGGGGTGACTGCGGTAACCACGATGTACTTGGAGCCGCGCTTGCGGGCGGTCTCTGCGTTGGTGGTTTCGTCGAGGAGGACCTTAGCGACATACTTGCCGTAGGGTTCAAGGCGATCTTCGCTGATGCCGTTGTCTGCTGCGATCTTGTTAATAGGCCAAAGATCGGCGGCAAGTGCGATTTCGAGGTCGGAAGGGAAAGGCTTCTTCGTCATTGTCATCCTTCGAGTTGTACGAATCATGCTCTTTTATTCTATGCCTTGGCTCACTCATTTGTCCCTCACCTCGCCGAAAGGTGGCAAATAAACTCAATTTTTAATGCACTAATCCCCGCAACCGGTGACCTCCGCTCACGTGGAGCGGCAGGGTCGGTGCGGGGATTAGTAGCGCATACACGCCGGGCTACCGGTACAGGAACCGGCGATACGACCGGCTATTACGGCATGGTCAGCAGAACCTTGGTGGCGGTACGCTGGTCCATTGCCTCGTAACCCTTAGCCGCCTCGTCGATGGGCAGAACCAGGTCGAAGACACGGCCGGGCTCAATTTCGCCCTTGTAAATCAGGTCGATGAGGGTCGGCAGGTACTTGCGCACGGGGGCGGGGCCACCCTCCAGGTGAACCTGCTTGCCGAAGAGCTTATCGGTGCCGATGGAGCTGTCGTGCGGCACGCCCACGAAGCCGATGTAGCCGCCGTGGCGTACGCAGCCGAGAGCCTGGTCGAAAGACTGCTGGGTGCCGACAGCCTCCGCAACGCCGTGTGCGCCCACGCCGTCGGTGAGCTCCATGACCTTGGCGATGCCCTCTTCGCCGCGCTCTTCCACGATGTGGGTTGCACCGAATGCCTTAGCGAGCGCCTGACGTTCGGGATTGCGGGACATGATGATGATCTTCTCCGCGCCGAGCTGCTTGGCGCCGATGACTGCGCTCAGGCCGACTGCGCCGTCGCCAACAACGACGATGGTTTTGCCGGGGCCTGCCTGCGCTGCGTCTGCTGCGTACCAGCCGGTGCCGAGCACGTCGGATGCCGCCATCAGGTGCGGGATCTGCTCTGCGGTGGGTGCGGCGGGGGTCTTGACGAGGGTGCCATCTGCGAAGGGTACGCGGGCGTATTCTGCCTGGGTGCCGTTGGAGCGTGCGCCAATGAAGGCGTCGCCTGCTGCGATGGCCTTGAGGCAGCGGGAGGGGTAGCCTGCGGTGCAGGTTTCGCATTCGCCGCAGGAAATGCAGAAGGAGCCTACGACGAAGTCGCCGGGGGCTACGGTGGTGACCTCGGAGCCGACCTCGACGACTTCGCCGATGTATTCGTGGCCCATTGCGCTGTGGTCGACGGGCTGTGCGCCGCGGTAGGGCCACAGGTCGGAGCCGCAGATGCAGGATGCTGCGAGCTTGATGATGGCGTCGGTAGGTTCGAGGAGGGTCGGCTTCTCAACTTCGTTGACGACGACCTTGCCGGGGGCTTCCATAACAACTGAACGCATGATGTTCCTTTCAAATCTGCGTTGATGGTTAGTCGTATCAGAGTACGCCCCACACCCCGATATATCAATAATTTTTTATGCTACGGGGTGAAGGTAAAAATTCCGGCCATCGGAACAGCCAGAACCGGCAAAACCGCTCCCACTCCCCTGCTTCTCTGCCGATTTCACGCCAGATTACACCGGGGAAGCCTGGGCATCCCGGCACGCTAAATAGCCCGGTTAAACGGCGGAACCCCCGCGCATCCACAGTGGACACGCGGGGGTTCCGCTCGGTTTATCTCAGCCTCATAACTAAAGGCAAGAAAGGGGGCTCAGAAGTCCCAATCCTCACCCCCCTCTAAAACCCTGCCCAGCAAAGGCTTTCACCTGATTTTAAAATATTTTTGACCATAGTTACCCAAACAAAGCACCGGCAACTTTTTCGACGGCGTCTTGCTCCATCTCATCAAGCACATGCTAATACCGCACCAGAATGGATGTGGAAGACCATCACATAATATCTACCGCCATCTACAGACTAACACCCATAGCAAGAAACACAGTTCCGCGGTAGGCCTAGCACCATGCCCCTGCACCTCTTCTATAACTTTGCGAGACGGTGAATTTGTTCCAACATTGCAAGTCTACATTGAGCATAACGAAGTCATCGCGGTCGACGGTAAAGGCTACCCCCATTTCTGCCATAGGCATCAAAGCCTCAACCCTTTTAGATCCTGTCACTAGACGCAACTGTCTTTGTTGTTTGCAGTGTTCTCGTAGCATTGCCAGGAATGGTGAGGCAGTAGGATGATGCGTATGCTGGCTTTGTTTTTGGGTGGTTCTGTGCGCATGCCCCGTGTCTTTTGGGGCAATGTTGGGCGTGTACTTTTCCGCCGCTGGGGTGGCCAACAGTATCCTGTTCGCCCCCCCGTTGCGACAGGGTCTAATGATAATGACAGATGATTCTTTCAAGGAGGGGTGCAGTAGGTTGAGCCCGCTACAGGTTCAGGCTGGTGTGGTGGTAATGCGGGCGAGCCAAGCTTCGTTTGGAATCAGCTAGAGATTGTGTACGCGGGAGCTTTGATTTTCCCATCTTCTAAAGAAACCCGAAGTTTTGGCATAGGAAATCCTTTTCCTATTACAGTATTTAGGCCATTGTTTCTTCCTTGCAGAAAGTTCAGGGCGCTTTCATATACTTCGGCGTCGGATAGCTGGTCTGTGACTAAGTATCCTTTTATGGTCGGTCCCGCTAACAGATTCCTGATGTGATACACGTATTAGGCGACCTCTTGCCTTCGCCCACTGGTTTGCAAAGCTAGCGATTAGGGATCAAGGATAGCCAGAATAACCTCTGACATAAAAACTAACCTAACCCATCACCTTTAAGGTAATCTAGAAAAAAGTAATCATGAGACCTGGTGCACTTTGTGCACTCAAAACTCCTCTGTTGCGGTGTGCAACAGGGACAAAACATGCACGCCACGTACAAGAAAGGAGTGAAATCAATGACTGGTACAGCACCTGAACCAGTTGCGCACCCCGCCCCGAGACAGGAAGAACCTCTTGTCTATCAGGCCGCGCGACAAGAAGCAGACAAAATACTAGCAAGCTTCGGGGATGCTCTCACATTCCCCGTTGATCTCGGCGTTGTCTCTAATCTCATGTACGCACGCATGCGTCTTGATAACCAAATGGATGACATGTCAGGCATGATTGTCAAGAATCCTGGCATGCCCGCAGAAATTCTCATAAACTCCTACGACCACCCAACACGGCGCCGTTTCACTTGGGCACACGAGCTCGGTCACCTAGCCGAGCGCACAACCGTGGCAAGAGACTTTGAGTATTCCTTCGTTGACTGGCGTTCCACTAGCGGCGTTCGGAACTACACTGTTCACGAATTCTACGCCGATGAATTCGCTGGCGCCCTATTAATGCCAGCGTTTAAAGTGAAAGAGCTAAAAGAACAAGGAAAAAGCACCGTTGAGATGGCACGCTTCTTTGGTGTCTCCCCTGCTGCTATGGACATGAGACTCCACCGACTCAGCGTAGACCCAGAGTAAGGAAGATAAGCATATGGTAGCCGCTAAATCAGGATTCTTACAATATCACGATAGTGTAGCGAGACAGCCCATTTCGCAAGGTAGCACAGCCGATGTGTTACCAGATAAGCAGGCCCAACGAAAGCTGAAACTGACTAATGATGGAATAGAACAAAATCTGTGGCATCAGAAGATACTGTTTTACTTCATCATTGGAATTGTCGTTATTTCGGTTGTGTCCATCATTGTAGTTAACGCTGGTGCAGCCATCGGGGGTACGCATCTTGAAGCATCCGTACTGGTTTCTTTTAATGCAGCTATCGCGGTCCAATCTTTCCTCTTGCTTGGCGTCCTAGCACGGTCGCTATTCCCTACAGCACCAAAGGGTAAGCAAGACCCACAAGACAGTAACGAAGCGTAAAACAAGCAGAAGCCCCGACAACCACCATTGGTTGCCGGGGCTTAGACATTATTTAGATGTAGATAACCTCTGGTACTGGTTTGAGTACTGCGACCCAGCCTACACACAGCGATAAGATAGCGAAAAGCGCCCCACCTGTCTCCTTTGTGTAGGAGATATGTGGGGCGCTTCTTTTTGTATATCTGGTACGAGTGACAAGGCTAGTTCTCGACCATAGTTAAGTTCTGCGGCCTAGAATGGCCCTGAGTGTAATCCGTTAGAAGTCCCAGTCCTCGTCCTCGGTGTTCACGGCCTTACCAATCACGTAGGAAGAGCCGGAACCGGAGAAGAAGTCGTGGTTCTCATCAGCGTTCGGGGACAGCGCCGACAGGATCGCCGGGGACACGTTAGTCACGGACGCCGGGAACATCGGCTCGTAGCCCAGGTTCATCAGAGCCTTGTTAGCGTTGTAGTGCAGGAACTTCTTAACGTCCTCACTCCAACCCACACCGTCATACAGGGAGTGGGTGTACGCCACCTCGTTCTCGTACAGTTCGTACAGCAGGTTGAAGGTGTACTCCTTCAGCTCTGCCTGACGCTCCGCGGACTCCTTTGCCAGGCCGCGCTGGAACTTGTAGCCAATGTAGTAGCCGTGCACTGCCTCGTCACGAATAATCAGACGAATCAGGTCAGCGGTGTTAGTCAGCTTCGCGTGCGAAGACCAGTACATGGGCAGGTAGAAGCCCGAGTAGAACAGGAAGGACTCCAGCAGAGTGGAGGCAACCTTCTTCTTCAGCGGGTCGTCACCGGTGTAGTAGGACAGAACAATCTTCGCCTTCTTCTGCAGGTGCTCATTCTCAGAAGCCCAGCGGAACGCCTCGTCAATCTCCTTGGTGGAGGCGAGAGTCGAGAAGATCGAGGAGTACGACTTTGCGTGCACGGACTCCATGAACGCAATGTTGGTGTACACGGCCTCTTCGTGCGCGGTCACAGCGTCCGGCAGCAGGGACACAGCACCGACAGTACCCTGGATGGTGTCCAGCAGGGTCAGACCGGTGAAGACGCGCATGGTCAGCTGCTTCTCTTCCTCGGTCAGGGTCTTCCAGGAGGGCACGTCGTTGCTCAGCGGCACCTTCTCCGGTAGCCAGAAGTTACCGGTTAGACGATCCCAAACCTCAAGGTCCTTCTCGTCCTCAATACGGTTCCAGTTGATAGCCTCGACCACGTGGTCGACGAGCTTCACCTTTTCACTCATTAGTAATTCTCCGATTCTTAAGGGGCGGTTATGGTCCCACGCGCGCCCAGCCAGTCGCGCAGGCGGGAGCGTGTTCACCGTAACCGCCCCTTCCAGTCTTTAGTTATAGTGTGCCAGCTCAGGCTGAATGCGTCACAGCATTCGGGCTAGAGCATGCAGGATACGCAGCCTTCAACCTCGGTACCCTCAAGAGCCATCTGACGCAGACGGATGTAGTAGATGGTCTTGATGCCCTTACGCCATGCGTAAATCTGGGCGCGGTTGATATCGCGGGTGGTTGCGGTATCGCGGAAGAAGAGGGTCAGCGACAGGCCCTGGTCCACGTGCTGGGTTGCCACAGCGTAGGTGTCGATGATCTTCTCGTAACCAATTTCGTAGGAGTCCTGGTAGTACTCCAGGTTCTCGTTGGTCATGTACGGTGCCGGGTAGTAGACGCGGCCGAGCTTGCCTTCCTTGCGGATCTCAATCTTCGAAGCGATCGGGTGAATCGAAGAGGTCGAGCCGTTGATGTAGGAGATGGAGCCGGTCGGCGGAACAGCCTGCAGGTTCTGGTTGTACATGCCGTACTGTGCCACGTCAGCAGCCAGCTGAATCCACTCTTCACGGGTGGGGATGTGGTGCTTAGCGAACAGTTCGCGGGTACGCTCGGTCTGCGGTGCCCATTCCTTCTCAATGTACTTTGCGAAGAACTCACCGGATGCGTACTTCGAGTTCTCGAAGCCCTCGAAACGCTGGCCGCGTTCCTTAGCAATCTGCATGGAGGCGCGGATTGCGTGGTAGGCGACGGTGTAGAAGTACATGTTGGTGAAGTCCAGTGCTTCTTCGGAACCGTAGTAGACGTGCTCGCGTGCCAGGTAGCCGTGCAGGTTCATCTGGCCCAGACCCACGGCGTGGCTCATGTTGTTGCCGCGCTCGATGGAGGGTACGGAGCGGATGTCGGACTGGTCGGAGACGGAGGTCAGCGAACGAATCGCGGTTTCCACGGTCTTGCCGAAGTCGTCGCCGTCCATGGTCAGTGCAATGTTCAGCGAACCGAGGTTGCAGGAGATGTCCTTACCGACGGTCTCGTAGCCGAGGTCAGCGTGGTAGGTGGACGGCTCAGAAACCTGCAGAATCTCGGAGCACAGGTTGGACATGATGACCTTACCGGCGATGGGGTTCGCGCGGTTGACGGTGTCTTCGAACATCACGTACGGGTAGCCGGACTCGAACTGGATCTCTGCGATGGTCTGGAAGAACTCACGCGCGTTGATCTTGCTCTTGGTGATGCGTGCATCGTCGACCATTTCGTAGTACTTCTCGGAGACGTTGATGTCGGAGAAGGGAACGCCGTAGATGCGTTCCACATCGTACGGGGAGAAGAGGTACATGTCCTCGTTCTTCTTCGCCAGCTCGAAGGTGATGTCGGGGATGACAACGCCCAGGGAGAGGGTCTTGATGCGGATCTTCTCGTCAGCGTTCTCACGCTTGGTGTCCAGGAAGGCGTAGATGTCGGGGTGGTGTGCATGCAGGTACACGGCACCGGCACCCTGACGTGCGCCGAGCTGGTTTGCGTAGGAGAAGGCGTCTTCCAGCAGCTTCATGACGGGGATAACGCCCGAGGACTGGTTCTCAATCTTCTTAATGGGCGCACCGGACTCGCGCAGGTTGGTCAGGGCGAATGCCACGCCGCCGCCGCGCTTGGAGAGCTGCAGTGCAGAGTTGATGGAGCGGCCGATGGACTCCATGTTGTCTTCCATGCGCAGCAGGAAGCAGGAGACGAGCTCGCCGCGCTGCTTCTTACCTGCGTTGAGGAAGGTCGGGGTTGCCGGCTGGAAACGGCCGGAGATGATCTCATCGACGATGTCTTCGGCGAGCTTCTCGTTGCCTTCTGCCAGCAGCAGTGCGACCATGCAGACGCGGTCTTCAAAACGCTCCAGGTAGCGCTGACCGTCGAAGGTCTTGAGCGCGTAGGAGGTGTAGAACTTGAAGGCACCCAGGAAGGTCGGGAAGCGGAACTTCACGGCGTAGGCGCGCTTGAACAGGTTCTTAATGAACTGGAAGTTGTACTTGTCGAAGAGTTCCGGCTCGTAGTACTGGTTCTCGATCAGGTACTCAATCTTCTCTTCCAGGTCGTGGAAGAAGACGGTGTTGTTGTTGACGTGCTGCAGGAAGTACTGACGTGCAGCCTGACGGTCGGCATCGAACTGAATCTGGCCGTTCTCATCGTAGAGGTTCAGCAGTGCGTTCAGCTCGTGGTAGCTCATACCCTTGAACTTCTCGGGCACGCTCTTGCCGTTGTGGCTCGCACCGAGAGTTTCTAGTGCTGAGGGCAGTTTTGCGTCCAAAATGCTTCCAATCCTTCGTTGACTTTTTCTACATCTGAATCGGTGCCCATGAGCTCAAACTTGAAGAGCACGGGCACATCGCACTTCTTGGCGACAATGTCTGCCGCGATACCGAAGAGCGGACCAAAGTTGGTGTTGCCGGAGCCAATCACACCGAGCATGTGGTGGCGATTTTGCTCCACGTTCAGGAATTTAACCACCTGCGGGGGAACGTTACCGGCGCCTTCAGGCTTGCCGTAGGTGGGGACGATGAGCACGAACGGCTCATCAAGAATGAGGGTGTCTTCGCCGGTGCGCAGCGGCAGGCGGAGGCGGCGGGCACGAATCTTCTCCACGAACTTGTGGGTGTTACCGGAGATTGAGGAGAAGTAGACGATGAGTGGCTCTGTGTCATCCAGTTCAACCTCGGTCGCTCGACCCTCGGAGGCGTTGCGTGCGTCCAGAAGGATCTTCCGGATTTCTGCGTGCTCGTCGACGGGGTTGGGCGTGAGGGCGGTACTCAATCTGTACTCCTTATTCTCGTGTGCCGGTGTAGTTCCGTGCCGATTTTCCGTTTGTACGGGTTTCGGCAGGGTTGTTACGCTGCCAGAGCGTTGATCTTGTCGGGCTGGAAGCCGGACCAGTGCTCGTCGCCTGCGATGACGACGGGTGCCTGCATGTAGCCGAGGGACTTGACCATTTCGAGGGCCTGAGCGTCTTCGGTGATATCAACCTTGGTGTAGCTGATACCCTTCGCGTCGAGGGCGCGGTAGGTCATGTTGCACTGGACGCACTGGGGCTTGGTGTACACGGTCACTACCATGGGAGTGCCTCTTACTTTCTCCCGCTCGGGCGGGGCTATCTCGTGAATGAATCGGGCGTGTTTCGTCGGTGGTTCGCCACGTGTTGTTTACGGCGGGCGCTGTGCCGTCCGCTGCCCCCTCTTAGTGGGGCGTGGCGGTTTCCTGCACTGGGGGCAGGGCACCTAAAAGTGCCGTAGTGGTGGAACCGAGTATTAATACTACATCTAGTGTCGAGATTTTTCTGCACCACAAGATGATGTGGTGCGAGGGTCGTGTTTCATTCGATAAACCCACAGTTGAACCCACTTAAGAGGGGGTGTCTACAGCTTATCCACACCCTGCCGCGGGGCTAGTTCGCCGTATTTTCGCGGGGTGCGCTGGGTTATCCACAGGTGGGGTTTAAGTTGGACAGGATTTTTAAGGGTTCATTCGCCCGCCAAGTTGAGGTTCAGTTAACCTCATGTATGCGTTTGGGGGCATAAAACCCGGCAGATTCGGGCTTGATTTTAAAGAGATCTTAACTCTCGCCCATTCTTGCGCGGAACGGCGCGGTTTTAAAGCAGAATGGACTTTCTTAAAGGCGGGGGTTAACCCCCTTCGGGCGGGTTTAAGCTATGTGATTAAGGCTGTAGAAAAGATTTTTAACTCTTTTTCAGCAGCCGGTGTGTCGTGGGTTTAAGTTGGTTAATGCTTCTGGAATGGCAAAACCCACCGCATATACCGGTATTTCACGGTATTTGCGGTGGGTTTACTGGGTATCAGCGCTGGTTTTAGCAACCGGCGAGCAGTAACCGTCTAGAAATCGATTAGGCCCAGCTCGCGCAGCTTCTTGCTGAGCGTTACGCCGTCGGTGGCTTCAATCCACAGCGGCGAGCGCATCATCTGTTCGGCGCGGTAGTCGCTCCACACGCGGCCGGAGGCGAGCATGGTCTCCCCCACGGTCAGGTTGCGGATGACGATTGCCGCCACGTTGTCCGGGTAGCGTACCGCGAAGCCGTTGTAGATGTACGGGTCGCGCTGCCCGTCGTCACCGACGAGGATCCACTTCATCTGCGGAAATTCCTCGGCGAGGCAGCGTAGGGACTCGACCTTGTGGTTGGTTCCGGAGCGGAACCAGCGGTCGGGGGTGGGGCCCCAGTCGGTGAGCAGGAACGTGCCGCGCGGGTAGCCGTTGCGGCTGAGGAAGCGGCGCAGGGTCGGGGTGATGTTCCAGGCGCCGGTGGACAGGTACATGAACGGCGCATCCGGGTGGCTACGGCGGATACGGTCGGTCATGACCGCCATGCCGGGGGTGGGGATGCGTGCGTGCTCGTCGAGAATGAAGGAGTTCCAGGCGGCAACGAGGGGGCGCGGCAGCATGGTGACCATGACGGTGTCGTCGACGTCCATGATGACGCCGAGCTTCTGGCTTTCGGGAACGATGTAGACGCTGGTTGCTACGGCGCGGGAGCCGGGCACGTACATGATGACTTCGTGCATGCCGGGGTCCAGGTCGATGCTGAGTTTGACGTCGAGCACGCCGCCGCGGTCGGTGTACGCCTCATACTTGGTGCCGTCGATGACGATGGTGACGGGCGCATCGGACATTGCGGTTGCGGTGAAGGAGCGCCAGCCGCGCATGGGGTTGGCGGTGTCTTGGGTGCCTTCTACGACCTGTAGCAGGCGTTCGAGGTTGACCGTCTTGTAGAGTGCGCGGGCGATGATGCGGACCCAGCCGGGGTTTCCTTCGGAGGCGGCGCGGCCGTAGCCTTCGGTGGGCACGAGGATAGGCTCGCGACCGGCGGCGATGGCGCGCTTTTCACGCCACCTGTGTAGCCGGTCTGCAACACGGTAGCCGATGTTGACTGCCTCATCGGCAGCATCGTTCACAAGGTTGCGCAGTTCGTGAGTGCCCAAATTCTCCATCCCACTAGTGTAGCGGAGCATTACCGGCTTGCGGCTTTAGGATTTTGTGTTCTTATACCTAGTTTTTATACCTATTAATACTGTGGTGCTGAGCGCGCGGTGTGATGTGCACATTATTTAGGGTGTATTCGCTGTTCAGATTCGTTCCTTGCAGGTGGGCGCGTTATCCTGGAGAGTATGACCCACTCACAGCCTAACCGCCGACTTTTTGTGCTCGGCACTGCTATGCTTCCGCTGATCGCTGCCTGCTCGAAGAAGTCGAATGACTACGACGGCACCAGCGGTAATTTCACTCCGTATCAGGCTGGCGGCGAGACCTCCGCTGCTGCTACTCGCCCCGCGCCCACGAATTCGCCGACCGTTGCCGCTGCTGGCAACCCGGTTGATAAGCCGCGCGAATGGCCCGGCATCGGCAACTCCCTCATTGGTGACGGCAAGTATGTTGCGTGGACTGTTGATGACGGCGTAAGCCCGGAGGCGATTCGCGGCTACGCTGAGTTCTCGAAGCGTACGAATACTCGCCTGACGTTCTTCATTAACGCTTCTTACACCGGTTTTAAGGAGCATGTGTCGTTGCTGCGTCCGCTGGTTCAGAGCGGTCAGATTCAGGTTGCGAACCACACCTACAGCCACGCCGACCTGACCACCCTGGATGCTGAGGGCGTGAAGGAAGAGCTGCAGCGTAACGAAGACGAGATTATGAGCATGTTCGGTGTCTCGTCGAAGCCGTACTTCCGCCCGCCGTATGGCCGCTATAACGATGCGGTGCTGAAGGCTGCCGGTGAGATTGGTTTTACCCGCCCGGTCATGTGGAACGGCACTACCGGTGATGAGGCGAAGACTAGCTCCCGCGTGATTTACATGCGCTGCATCCGCTACATGCTGCCGCAGCAGATTGTGCTGGGCCACCTGAACTACGAGACGATCATCCCGATCCTGGATAAGGTGAAGGGCCTGATTGATGACCGCGGCCTGACTGCGGTGACGATTCGTGACTACTACGGTGACGCATCCGAGGAAGAGATTAAGGCGGCGGCTCCTTCGCCGACCGCGACCCCGGAGGAGAACACCCCCTCCCCCGAGGCAACTACGGAGGCGCCGGCCCCTACCCAGGAGCCGACTACTGAGGCTCCGACTCAGGCGCCGACTACCCGCTATGAGGATGAGGCAGCGGCGACCCAGCAGGCTACGACTGCACCTGCGGCGGCACCCACTACGGCTCCGCCGGCTCGTGCGACCGCCGCACCTGCGGCTACGACTGCTCCCGCGGCTACTGCCACTACCGCACCGGCGGCTGCCCGCCGATAGGGCGCGTATTTCGCGTGTGCTAAGCCCCCTTGACCCGGTTCCTGTACGGACATTCCTGTACAGAAGATTCTGTACGAACCGGCGCGAGGGGGCTTTGCCGTACCCGACGGGAATAACGCTGGGGAATAACGCTGGGGAATAACGCTGGGAATAGCCGGGAATAAACACGGCAGCCGGGGCGTTAGGTGAGCATACAGGCGGCAATGTGCCGCATCCGAGTATGAGAGGAATAGATAACGTGCGTATTGATATTTGGTCCGATATTGTGTGCCCCTTCTGCTACGTGGGCAAGCGTAACCTGGAGCAGGCGCTCGCCGAGTTTGAGCACCGTGACGAGGTTGAGGTGGTGTGGCATAGTTTTGAGCTGGACCCGTCGGCTACGGAGCATCCTGCCGGTTCGCTACCTGAGATGATTGCTGGTAAGTATCAGATGTCGTTGGAGCAGGCGATTGCGAGCCAGGAGTCGTTGGCGGAGCGTGCCCGCGAGGTGGGTTTGGATTTCAATTGGCGTCAGGCGCGGTACGGTAACACGTTTGATGTGCACCGTGTGATTCACTATGCGGCGGAACAGGGTTTGGCGTCGGCGGCGCAGGAGGCGTTTAAGCTGGCGTACTTTACGCAGGGCCGTTCGGTGCAGGATCACGAGTCGATTCTGGATATTGCTTCTGAGATTGGCCTGGATACTGCCGAGGTTGAGGCGGTGTTGAAGAGCGACCGTTACGCGGCGGATGTGCGTGCTGATGAGCAGTTGGCGCGCCAGCTGGGCATTAATGGTGTGCCGTTCTTCTTGATTGAGTCGAAGTGGGCGGTCAGTGGTGCGCAGCCTGCGAAGATGCTGGTGCAGGCGCTGCGTCAGGTGTGGGAGGAGACTCACCGTGTTGAGTTTTTGAACCCGCTGGCGGGCGCGGCTGGTGATACTGCGGGTGACGGTGCTGCGGAGGCGGGTCCGTCCTGCGATATGAACGGCAACTGCTCCTAGCGACAGTTCTGGATGGAGCTGTCCCGGAGGGGGTGCTACTCCCCTAACGCCCCCGGCTCATGCAGCCCCAGATATGGCGAAGCCCTCTTGTGCCGGTTCTTGGCTAAACCGGTACAAGAGGGCTTTGGCGTGCCAGATTGGCGTTTCTTCCCTTGTCGGAATGTTTGGGGGCTCAATATTACCTGCGGATGGGGCCGTTTTCCTTTACACTTGAGTGTGTGTTCTACGGTGAACACACTTGTCCACTCACTTTATAAAGGAATATTGTGTTGAAAATTCACACCGCGACCGCTGGTGTTCTTGCGGGTGCTCTGCTGCTGACCGGTTGCTCTTCGTCTGTTCGCGCCCCGAAGCCTGTGCCTTCTGCGTCATCGTCGACGTCTGTTTCTGCTAGCCCTTCGGTTTCAGCTACTCCTAGTTCTTCTCCGACGCCGAGTGCGTCTGCAACTCCTTCGGAGTCTCCTACCCCGACGGTAACCCCGTCTCCGGCTCCGACCACTGAGGCGCCCGTGCAGGCACCGGCTACTGAGGCACCTTCCGCGGAGGCGCCGGCGGCTCCGGTTTCTGCGGTTCCCGCGCAACAGGCTGAGCCTGTTCAGCAGGCGCCGGTAGCTACGGAGGCGCCCGTCCAGCAGGCACCCGCCCAGGCTCCGGCGGCTGAGGCTCCCGCTCAGCAAGCTCCCGCGCAGCCGGTTCAACAGGCTCCGGCGCAGTCGAGTGTTTATTACAAGAATTGTGCTGCGGCTATTGCTGCGGGTGCGGCGCCGTTGCATCGTGGCGAGCCGGGTTACCGTCCTGGTCTTGATTCTGATGGTGACGGCGTGGCGTGCGAGCCGAAGAAGCGCTAGGCTTCCGTCTGTCCTTATGACGAAGCCCCCTCGTACTATTTCTAGCACGAGGGGGCTTCGTCATATCAGCCTCGTTCTATCAGCTCAGTCGGTGAGGCTAGCGCGGCTGGTAGGCGCGGGCACGCTCAGCACGAGCACGGCGCGCCTCCGCATCCTGCAGGACCGGCACCAGCATACGCACCACCTGGTCCATGCCACGCACCACCAAATTCAGCCACAAACCCACAGACCACACCGCCGCCACACGCGGATGCCCCGTGCGCACCCACCGCACACCCAGAAAAGACAGCGAGTAATACAGCAAAAGCAGCAGCGACTCACGGAAGCGGTGCACCTGCCGAAGGAGAGGATTCTGAGGAAGCTTCATCATGCCTCCCAGTATACCCACCGGAACCCCTCGCCGGGGCTCCCCCGCACTACCCGTAATAGTCACGAATCGTCACCGTCTTCAACCCGCGCCGATCCAACAACGCCCGAATACGGTCCAGCTCAGACACCACACCCCGATAATTCAAATGCCCAATCACAATATGTTGAGCCAACGCATACTTCTCCGCATAGGCATACACCTCAGCCGAAGAAATATTAGACGAATCCGCCAACGACCCGTACCACAGAACCGGGCGCGTAAAACCACACGACGCCGCAGCCGCCAACACGCGCGCATCATAATACCCGTACGGCGGGCGGAAATACGGCTTCGAAGACACCCCAAAAAGCCGCATAATCTCCTCATCATTACGGGTCAACTCCTGAACAATCTGCTCATCCGTCAGGCTCGTCAACGCCGCATGACTATACGTATGGTTCGCAATCTGCAACTGACCACTCTTCACCAGCGGCAACAACAGGTCACGATGCTGCCTAAACGCCGGGTACTGACCGTTGATAAAGAAGGTGAGGCGCGTGCCGGTACGGCGAGAAAACTCCGCGTAGGCGCGTACCACCTCCGGGTCGGCGCCGTCATCGACCGTCCACGCAATGTACTTGCCCTCACCGGGCAGGCCGGTCTGCGGTCCAGTCCAGGCACGAGCTTCGGGAATCGGGTTCGACGACGTCGCAGTCGCAGAAGCGGTCTTAGATGCCGCGGCGGTCGGGGATGGGGTACCCGTTGCGGAGCCAGATGCGGAAGGGGTACCCGCCGAGCTTGCCGAAGGGGTCGAAGAAGGGCTCGCCGAGGCACTGCCCGACGGGGTGTTCGACGGGGTACAACCGGTGAGGCCAAGACCCAGCACGCCGAAGCTCACCGCGCCTAGACCAAAGGTACCAACGTGTTGTAAGAGTTCCCGTCGCCCCATGGAGGCGCGGGCAGAAGCACCCGCCGCCGCCGCCTGGTCAGCGGTGGGGTTGACGATAGCGGACTGACGAGTAGTGATAGGTGTTTCTGAGTGTGGAACAGTGTTCATATTACGAGTGTATGATGAGACCACTGTTAGCTATCGAAAAATTCAAAATATTACTTAATGATTAACAACGGCACTATTAAAGAACCTTTATACATGTTCAGTCCACTCACTCACCGAAGACCACGCTCAGTACACTAAGCTACCCGCACGCCAGGTAATCCAGGTACAGCTCCAGCTACAGCGCAAGGTACAGCTCTAGGTAAGCACAGCAAGACCCCTCCCCCAGAACGCATTCACAACGCGCACGGGAAAGGGGCCTCAATATATAAGTTCACACAATCGTACAACCAAGTACGCGGAGAGAAACCTACTCAGACTCCGAAGCTTCCGGCTGTTCCGACTTAGCGGATTCCAATGCATTCAGCGCCTCCAGAGCCGCAGCCTCCGCAGCCTCTTCGGCGTCCGCCTCAGCCACACGCTCAGCATCCGACTCAGCAGAAGTCACCACCGCCGGGTTCGTCAAAACCTTCACACCCATGCTGCGCAGCGCATCCGTGTTCGTGATCGTCTCGTCATTATCAATCAGGTACACCTTGTACCCGTCATTCCGCAGACGACGCATCAGCTCCAGGAGCATGCTCTGAGCGACCTCATCCACCGCGTACACGCGAGTCACATCCAGGGCTACCTTGGAACCCTCCATCGGGGCTTCCACAATCTCACGGATCACGCGCTCCACACCCGCAAAACGGATACGGCCCTGCAACTGAATCAGGCGCATAGACTCATCGCCCGAACCGATCTGGTAGTTCGCACGCAACGCCGAACGAGCCACCGTCGGCACGTTCATCACGTGCATGCCCATGTCATCAGAGAACTGCTCGAACAGCTCTACACCGCGCACACTATTACCGTGACCGTCCAGACGCGGCGAGAACGTCGCCACGCCCAGCTGACCGGGCACCGCACCAATAATGCCGCCGCCCACGCCGCTCTTCGCCGGCACACCCACCTGGGTTGCCCAGTCACCCGCAGCGTTATACATGCCGCACGTGAACATGACGCTCAGCACCTGACGCACCACGGTCTTAGGAACCACCTGCTCACCCGTCACCGGATGCACACCATAGTTCGCCAAAGTCGCCGCCATCAACGCCAAATCCTTAACCGTCACCATCAGCGAGCACTGGCGGGTATAACCCTGCACCGCCACGGTCGGGTCACCGGTCAGGATGCCGTGGCCGCGCAGCATGTGCGCAATCGCGTAGTTGCGGTGCGCGTGCTCCAGCTCAGACTCGTACACGCGCTCGTTCACCGACAGGCGGCGGCCCGCAAACGCAGACAGACCAGAAATGACGCGCTCCATGCGCTCGCCCTGAGTCGCACCGGGAGGACCCACCAGCGAATGGGTGGTAATCGCGCCGGCGTTAATCATCGGGTTCAGCGGCTTACCGGAACCGTCCTCCAGGGACAACTCGTTGAACGGCTCACCGGAAGGCTCCACGCCCACCTTCGCAAGCACGTCATCATAGCCGCGGTCCGCGAGCGCCAGGGCGTACACGAACGGCTTAGAAATCGACTGAATTGTGAACTCCACATCGGAGTCACCGGCGGCGTACTGCTCACCGTCAACCATCGCAATAGACGCGGCGAGCTTGTCCGGGTCCACGGCGGCAAGTTCCGGAATATAGTTTGCCAACTCACCGGAGGTATCAGAAGCGACCGACTCGAGGGTCTCGGTCAGGTAAGTGGCAATAGGTGAATGCATAGTGTTCCGTATCTGCTGCTAATCGTGGTTGTTCTCGTCAAAAATCTATGGATGCGCCCGCCCGCTGTTCCGTTTCAGCTATTCCGTTTCAGCTGGGCTGAGGCGCTCATCGTTGCAGGCTACCGCGACTGCCAAACTAAAGAGCCAGCCAGCGGACCTGTCAAAGTGTGTGGGTGAGGAGCACCTTTTGCTCCCTAAAGAGTGTATCTTTTGCGTGTTGAAGCCACCAAATATAACGGTCACTACTCCCCCACTATTTCAGGCTCTGGTACCTGTTCTGGCTTGCTATTTCTGCTCTATCTACCGCGGCGGGCAGAACCGCCGACGAAGCCCAGGCAAAACCTACGCGAGCCAGCCTATGGGGCACAACCTACGGGTGGCGAATCGAAGCCGGCTCACGACCACCCAACTCGGCAGTCTCCAACTGGAACGTCGAATGCTCCACCGACACCTCAAAATGACCCGCCACGCACGAACGGATACGGTCCAAAATCGCCACCGCAGACCCGTCATGGAAGCACGAATCGGCAACCACCACGTGCGCGGTCACCACCGGCAGACCGGTCGCCACCATCGAAGCGTGCACATCGTGCACCTCCACAACGCCCTCAACTCGCAGCATGTGCTCACGCATCGCGTCCAGGTCCAGGCCGTCCGGGGTGAACTCCATGAGCACCGCAGTCGTCTGCCTCATCAGACGCGCCGCACGCGGCACAATCAGCGCCGCAATCAGCAGACCGGCAAGGGCATCCGCCTGATAGAAGCCCGTCAGCCAAATCACGATAGCCGCCACAATCACACCCAACGAACCCAGGGCGTCATTGAGCACCTCCAGGAACGCGGCACGCATATTGAAGTTCGCGTTCCTCGCCGTAGCCAGCACCGCAATACCAATAGCGTTCGCCACCAGGCCAACCACACCAAAGATCAGCAGTTCGGTGCCGGGCACCTCCGGCGGGGCGAACAGGCGATGCACGCCCTCCACCGCCGTGTAGATACCCACCGCCAACAGCAGCACCGACTGCCCGAGAGCGGCAAGCACCTCAATGCGGCGGAAACCCCACGTGCGGCGGGACGTCGCGGGCCGCGTCATCAGCGAAGCCGCCGTAAGCGCCACCAGCAGGCCCGAGGCATCCGCCAGAGCGTGCGCCGTATCAGTCAGCAGCGCAAGACTTCCCGTGACCAACGAACCAATCGCCTGCGCCAACACAATAACGACCGCCAAGCTAAACGCAATCAGCAGGCGCGGACGCATCGAGGCGGCGTCCTCCGGGCTCGGGGCATGCGAATGATGATGCCCGTGGTGGCCGTGGTGGCCGTGGTGTGCGTGCGCTCCCATGCGCTTCTCCTCAACTATGAATGCGTTGTTGACTATCGAGAGTTATCGGCAGATAGCAAAATCGCCCGATTCACAAGAACCGGGCGAAAAGCTCCTCAACCGAGGAAAACGTGGAGATAAGGGGACTCGAACCCCTGACCCCCTGCATGCCATGCAGGTGCGCTACCAGCTGCGCCATATCCCCATATTCAGTTAGTGACCTCAACGAGGCAACATGAATATATTACACACACCACGGACAACGATGCAAACCAGCGCACCCAAAAATCCAAAAAAGTTCCGGGCGGGTAAGCAAGAGGGGCGGACCCCGCGGCGCCGTACAGCGCCAGCAGAGCCCACCCCTCATCAGCTAAAAATCAAGCAGAAGCCTACGCCTCATCCTGAGCGGGAATGATGCGTGCAGCATCTTCCTCAGTCTCACCCTCAATGTCGAAGGGAGCCTCGTTCTCAACGCCCAGCTCAATACGCGGAGCCTCAGCCCACAGACGATCCAGAGCGTAGAACTCGCGGTCCTCCTCATGCTGAACATGCACGACAATATCGCCGAAGTCCAGCAGAATCCAACGACCCGAGGAACGACCCTCACGGCGGACCGGCTTCAGGTCAGCCTGCTCACGCAGAGCGTCCTCAACCTCATCCGCAACAGCGTTCACGAGGCGCTCATTGTGGGCAGAAACCACCAGGAAGCCATCAATCAAACCCATCGCATCGGATGCATCCACAGCGAACAGGTTCGTTCCCTGCTTCTCCTCCGCAGCGCGGGCGGCAATGCGCAGAGCCTCAATCGAGGACTGTGCAGCAGTCATATTTTCCTTCCTTGCCGGCAGAACACCCACCGGCAGCACCCGCAACAGGGGTGCATTGTTCACGGCCTACTTAGGGCCAAAAATCATAATCAGACCAACAACGACCAGGGCGAGCAGCAGCACAATCCACAGCCACGTCAGGGAGGCCTTCTGCGCAGGCTGCAGAACCTCTTCAGCCTTCTCGACAGCGCTCTCAGAAGCAGACTTTTCCTCAGCTTCCTTCGACGCCTCAGCAGAGACAGCCGATGCAGACTTCGACTCAGCCGGCTCAGACTCTTCAACCTCAGAATCCTCTTCGGACTCTTCAGCAGTCTCCTCAACCAGTGCCTCTTCGGGATCCTGACGATCCACCATGCGCTGTAGCAGCTCCTCAACCTCATCCGGGCTCAGAGCAACAGTCGGGTCGCCGTCCACCGAATCCACGGTGTCACCGGCGGAGGCGCTATCCAGCACGCTCAGGTCAAGACCCTGCGCGTTCACTGCGCTCACGCGGGTGGGCAGCTCGTCAGCAGACTCTTCAACCTCAGCAACCTCAACAGTCTCTTCCTCAACGGAAGCGACCTCGGTCTGCTCGGCCTCAACGTCAGAGCTGTCCAGCTCCTCAACCTTCGGCTCATCGCGCACCAGGTACTGGTGCAGCTCGGGTTCCGGCTTCTCCTCCTTGACCACGGCAATGACCGGGATCGAAGAAGTCATCGGGTTATCCACCGCGGAGGGGCTGGTCGCATCCACACGGTTCTGCGCGATCTCTTCGGGACGCAGAACACGCAGGCTACTGGTCAGAGGAGCAGGCTCGTGCAGCTTCTCCTCATCGTTCGCCTCAGTGTCAATCTTGCCCTGAGCCGCCAGCGCCGCAAAACGACGCTGAACAGCCAGAACCTGCGGGTCAATAGCACCCGCATGAATCACGGATCCCATGTTCTCAACAGGCTTCGCGGGCTCACCGCGGCGGGCTGCACGCAGGTACTCGGCAACTTCTTCACGGTAGCGGGCAAGACGGCGCGGACCCATCACCTTAGTAGGCGGCGGCACCTCAATGCCGTCCTCGGTCACGTACGTCTCGTAGAGGTACGCTTCGTCCTCGCTATAGGGCTTCGAACCCGTAGCTTCACTCATGTGTTCCCTCATTATTCGTCGATTGGGGTGCCTGCCCAGACTCATCCTTCACGCGGGGTAAGCCGTCACGGTACGCCGTCAAGGCGTCCTTCTTGTACAGGCCGTACTTAGCAATGTACTGCACCACACCATCGGGCACCAGGTACCAGATGGGGGCGTCTGCAGCTGCGCGGCGACGAATATCAGTTGAAGAAATCGCCATCGCAGGAATCTTCAGGGTCGTAATATGACGACCCTCAGCCAGCGGCGGATCCAGATTGTGATCGGGGCGGGTCACACCCACAAAAGTCGCCAAATCCCACAGCTTATGGGCATTGCGCCAGGTCATAATCTGGCTAATCGCGTCCGCGCCGGTAATGAAGAACAGGTCAGCATCCGGGCGCAGGGCGCGCAGCTCGTTAAGCGTATCAAAGGTGTAGGTGGCGCCGCCACGGTCAATATCAATACGGCTCACCGTAAAACGCGGGTTCGACGCGGTCGCAATCACCGTCATCAGGTAGCGATGCTCAGCGTCGCTCACGTGCCGCTCCCCCACCTTCTGCCAGGGCTGACCGGTCGGAACGAACACGACCTCATCCAGGTCGAACACGGCGGCAACTTCACTAGCTGCCACCAGGTGTCCGTGGTGAATCGGGTCGAAGGTTCCACCCATCACACCCAGACGCACCCGACCGGGAGTGCGCGGGGGAATCGACTCGGTGCTCGGAGCACCAAAATCAAGGTGAACAGGCTGGTCAGTCACAAATGCCGTCCTTGCTGGGGACAGAGACCGCACCACGGCAGCTAAAAAGCCACCACAGGTGCGGATGCGGGCAGGTACACAGAAGGTACGCAACACCGAAAAAGGTGCCCGCGTACATTCCCCTCTATGCTACCTGCTTACGGTCAAAAACACCGAAATGACGGGGGTGAGCTAAGCCGCCAGTGGAATACCCAGCCAGCACGCCCGGCCACAGGCTCACCTGCGTGTTCCGACACGCGCATCCGGCGCGAGCGGCAACCACAGGACCTACAAGAAAACACCGCGCACAAGAAGGCGCCGCGTACCGGAGCCAAACCCCGGTACGCGGCACCATCAACAACTAACGCCTAGATATTAGTCATCAATGTTCGGCATGTCGATATTCTCGTCGACCTTGCCTTCCTTCAACTTCTTGCGGTACTCAACTGACTCGGTCCACACGCCTGCAGCGCGCTCGGACTCCAGCTCGGCACGAGCCTCCGCCTTCGCATCCATACGCTCCTTGTACTCCACACGCTTCTGCGCACGAGTCGGGCGAATAATCTCTTCCAGACGAGCATCCGTACCACGCGGGGAGGACAGCAGCTCAGCGCCACCGACCATGGTCGGCTCCCAATCGAAGATCACCGAGTTGTCGTTCTCGCCAATCACCACGGCGTCACCGGCACGAGCACCAGCCTTGAACAGCTCATCCTCAACACCCAGGCGCGCCAGGCGGTCCGCCAGGTAGCCGACAGCCTCATCATTATTGAAGTCAGTCTGCTGAATCCAACGCTCAGGCTTCTCACCAATCACGCGGAACAGCGGCTCAAGGTTACGCTCCTCGCGGCGAATAGTGAATTCCTGCTTCTTCTTACCGCGGAAGCCCTTCGGGCGAACCACAGGAGCCTCAACAACCACGCGCTCCGCTTCCTTCTCGGCAGCGGCACGAGCCACGCGGTCCTCCTCCACGAGCTTTGCCATCGCAAAGATCAGGGACTTCAGACCCTCATGGGAAGCAGTCGAAATCTCGAAGACTTTGAAGCCCATCTCCTCAAACTCGGGGCGAACAAACTCAGCCAGCTCACGAGCCTCAGGAACGTCAATCTTATTGAGCACCACAATCTGCGGACGCTCATGCAGCGGCACGGTTACACCCGCAGTCGGGTCAACCTCATAGTTCTGCAGCTCACCGCGGATCACCTCAAAGTCACTGATCGGGTCGCGGCCCGGCTCCAAAGTAGCGCAGTCAATCACGTGCACCAGAGCCGAAGAACGCTCCACATGGCGCAGGAAGCGGTGACCCAGACCGCGGCCCTCCGAAGCGCCCTCAATCAGACCGGGAACATCCGCGACGGTGTAGCGAACATCGCCCGCCTGCACCACGCCCAGGTTCGGGATCAAAGTGGTGAACGGGTAGTCAGCAATCTTCGGACGCGCCGCAGAAATCGCAGCAATCAACGAAGATTTACCCGCCGAGGGGTAACCCACCAGAGCCACATCCGCAATGGACTTGAGCTCCAGAACAATATCAGTCTCTTCACCGGGGGTGCCCAACAGAGCAAAACCGGGAGCCTTACGCTTAGCCGAAGCCAACGCAGCGTTACCCAGACCGCCCATACCGCCACGGGCAGCAACGTACTCGTCGCCCACACGCAGCAGGTCAGCCAAAACATTACCCTCGCGGTCCTTCACCACAGTACCCTGCGGCACGGTCAGAATCAGGTCCTCACCGTTAAAGCCGTGGTGCATATCGCCACGACCAATATCGCCATTCGGGGCGTGCTGGTGCGGGCTGTGGTGGTACTCCAGCAGGGTCGTGGTCTGGTTATCCACGCGCAGAATCACCGCGCCACCATTACCACCGTTACCGCCATTAGGGCCGCCCAGAGGCTTAAACTTTTCACGTCGCACGGAGACGCAGCCGTTACCTCCGCGACCGCCAGATACATGCAAGACCACGCGGTCCACGAATTCTGCCACGGGTTCTCCTTATCTTGGAAAATCTTCACTTCGCCACCGCACGGCACACACCAATCATGCTGCGGATGCGGTAGCAGGCGCGACCGGGTTGGGGTGCGCCTCATCGTGGAGCCCAGCACGGGCGTCCACGGCATTGGAGGTCATAGCGAGAGGGGGTAGACTAACGCCTACCCCCTCTGCCCTAGCGGTGAGTATTACTCAGCTGCTGCCAGGATGTTAACGACCTTGCGGCCCTTGCGGGTACCGAATTCGACGGTGCCTGCTGCCAGAGCGAACAGGGTGTCGTCGCCACCACGGCCAACGTTCAGGCCGGGGTGGAAGTGGGTGCCGCGCTGGCGAACGAGAATCTCGCCTGCGTTGACGGACTGGCCGCCGTAGCGCTTAACACCGAGGTACTGGGGGTTCGAGTCACGGCCGTTACGGGTGGAGCTTGCGCCCTTCTTGTGTGCCATTCTGTATTCCTACCTTAGGGTTGAATTCCGGTCGTTTCGATTACGCGTTGATAGCGGTAATCTTGACGGTGGTCAGCTCGGCGCGGAAGCCCTGACGCTTCTTGTAACCGGTCTTGTTCTTGTACTTCTGAATAACGATCTTCGGACCGCGCAGGTCCTCAACCTTCTCAGCAACAACCTTGGCGGAAGCCAGGGACTTTGCGTCAGCGGTGACCTTGTCACCGTCGACGAGCAGCAGCACGGGCAGCTCGATGGTGCTGCCGGGCTCGCCTGCAACACGGTCAAGGGTAACGAGGTCGCCTACGGAAACCTTCTCCTGGCGGCCGCCAGCGCGTACAATCGCGTATGCCACTATGGGACTCACTTTTCTCGACAACTTGCTTCTTGAATCTCACACGAATGAGCAGCCTGCGCTTTCATTGCTGTGCGCCCTCCCCCGCCAATCGAATGACCGCGAACAAGGAGGAACGGCCCGTGCGTTCCGGCGGGATTGCCCGCCGAAGCCAACACGCGAGGCTCACCGGTGGTGTCTCTCTCCCGCACGTTCCAAACTCAGCCGAATACTCGACTGCGCCGAAGACGATGCGGGTGGGAGCGGTGTCTCCCGCTGGCCCTGCGTCGATAGGGCTTCACTGAGATAAACACCAGTCCTTAAGGATACGGCATGATCTACGCGCCGCGCAATAGATAATTTTGCGGAACGCCCAAAGTCGGCACGTGATGCTACTCAACCTGCGCGCGCACCGTATATAAACCGCGCACCGCTCGGTTGCATAAATAACGCTGAGGCAGCCGCAGGTAGGCAGGCGCGCATAGACAAGCCCCGGCGCAGTGGATCACTGAACTGCGCCCCGAAACTTGGACGCATTTAATAGTAGCCGCTACGCGGCCTCCTGCAGGGCCTGATCCCGGTACTCTACCGGGGTCAGGCCCTTAAGCTTTACCTGGCGCCTTACCGTATTCCAGTGCATGATATAGGCCTCGAGGTCGGCTTTGAAACTCTCAAAGGTCTGCCAGTCTTGGCCGCGAAAAAACTCGTCCTTAATGTGTCCGAAGACCTGCTCGGTGGCGCCATTGTCGATGCAGTTGCCTTTACGCGACATACTCTGGATAAAACCGTTCTCAGCGAGCATACTGATGTAAATCTCGTGCTGATACTGCCAGCCCATATCCGAGTGCAAAATCGGCTTAGCTCCCTCGGGTTTGGCATCCATGAGTACCTGAAGCATCTCCTGCTGCTGAGCAAGATTAGGGCACATCGAGATGGAGTGGGCAACAATCTCCTTGCTGGCAAAGTCATAGACCGGCGCGAGGTAGGCCTTACCAAAGGAGAGCTTAAACTCGGTGACATCGGTGCCCAACTTCTGCCAGGGACCGGTCGCCGTGAAGTTGCGACCGATGATGTTGGCGAACCTTTGCCCCACATCCCCCTTATAGGAGTTATACCTACGGTAGGGCCTCTCACGGCGTATACCGCAGCGCAGCCCCATCTGGCGCATCATCTTCAAGACCGTCTTATCGGCAATGCGCACCCCTTCCTCAGCGCGCAGGCACATGGCTATCTGCCTGTGACCGCACCCGTTGGGGGTTCGCGAAAAGATTTGGGCGACCTTGGGACGTAGCTGCACTCTGGTTGGCTGTTGGGGATGAGCCAACGCGTAGTAGTAGCTCGACCTGGCAAGGCCAGCAGCTTCGAGGAGATCACGCACCGCGTGTCCATGCCCTGAAAGCTCAGCGACCACTAGGGCTTTGTCCCGGTTTGGGAGCGCTTCTGCGCCTTCAGGGCAATCGATTTTTTTAGGTACGCCACCTGTGCCTCAAGCTTGCGCACACGCTCTTCGAGTTCCTCCTCACGCGTTGGCGGCACCGCCCGCACCGACCCCTTCGGCCTGCCCTTGGGCTTAGGCTTAAGCGCCTGCGCGCCGCCCTGGCGGTACAGCCTGCACCACTGCTTCAACGGTGTTGCGCTTGCAATACCGAAATGCACCATCGCCTCAGGCTTACTCATCCCACCATCAACCACAGCCTTCGCTGCGGCGACCTTGGTCTCATAGTCGTATTTGGTTCGCTTTACTCCCATGGTAAGAAGCCCGTCCCTCCCGATGACGTGGTACATTTTCTGCCACTCTCTCACAGTCGCGGCGGACACACCAAGCTTCCTGGCGGTCAGACCATAGCCGAATCCTCTCTCGAACATTTGCGCTGCTTGCTCCCGGAGCAAACGATCATGTCTTAATCCCAGATTGATAGACATGAAAAGCCTCCTGTTTCTTGGACTTTAGTTTTGATGTCCAAGAAACGGGAGGCAGTTCATCACTCCACCCCGCCGGGGCTTGTTATACACACACCATCGGAATTCCGATGATCGGAAGCTAAAGACTAATCGTCCTTACCTTCACGCTTAATGTCGGCAGCAGCAACGCCAATGCCGAACAAGACAGGAGCCAAAGCGTCATCAGCCACCGGAGCCACATCCGCAACAGAAGCGGAAGCAACCACGGAACCCTCAGCACGCTCGGAAACGTCCACGGTCACGACCTGAGCACCGGCACCGGCGCTCGAAGCCGCACGGCGAGTGCGACGCTTACGCGGGGTCGAACCGGGCACCTGAGCCGCAGGCTTCTGAGCCTCCTCAACCGGAGCCTCAACCGCTGCGGGAGCTGCGCCCACCACACCGGTCACAGCCGGAGCACCAATCACGCCGGTCACAACCGTGCGAGACTCAGACTTCTCAACCTTATCAGCCTTCGCGGGTGCCTGCTCGGATGCCACGCTCTGCTCAGCTGCCTTCTCGGCGCGCTTCTCATCAGCGGCGCGACGAGCACGGCGGCGGGACGCACGCGGAGTCTCGCGAACATCCTCAATGCGCAGGTCCTCACGCTCAACACGCTTGGACTCCTGAGCCTTCTGCACACCCGAGTTTACCTCAGCGGAGGTTGCCTCAGTATTCTGCTGTTCGCGGTTCTGACGCTTGGACGAACGACGCTCCTCCGAACGATCCTCACGGCCCGAACGGAATGACTCACCCTCAGTGCGGGCAAGACGGCCAGCCTTCTGAGAAGCACGAGCCTTCGCCTCGCCGGCGCGAATCGCCTCAAAACGATCCGAGGAGCGGCTAAAGCGCGGGTCAAGCTCCGGGTCAACGTGGTGCTCGTCCTCCAGCGCACCCGCGCCGGAATCCTCCATAGCGGCGATATCCGCATCGGTCAGCTCGCGGCGCTGGCGGTTACGAGAAGACTTCTTCTCGCCACGCTTGGACGAACGACGCTCCTCAGAACGGTCCTCCGAACGCTCCTGTTCAGAGTCCTTCGAGGAATCCTCAGCGGACTCCTCCTCCACGCGGTCGAACGCGCTCGCCAGCTGCTCCAGGGAGAAACCGCCCTGCTCACCAATCCAGTTGCCCTCGGTGACCTCAGCGACCTTGTCCTCACGCTGAGCAACCTCCGCGTGAGCCTGCTCGCTGGCAGCCTCAGCAATACCCTGAATCTCCTGCTCAAGCGAAAGCTCAGCGGTCTCCGCGCGGCGCGAACGCTTGCGGCGCTTACGCTTCTTGCGGGTCGAAGCGGTCTCCTCCGAAACGTCCTCGCTCTGAGCGGATGCGGCAGCCACCGCAGCCATAGCGTTACGGCGCTCAGCCTTCTTCGACTCCAGAGCATCCTGCTTCTGCTGGTCACGAGAATCCTCACGGGCAGCGGCACGGCTACGCTTACGGTCATTACGCTCATGGCGGTGGATGTAATCCGACGCACCACCGCTACGACCGCTCAGCGGCTGATCGTGAACCACCAGGCCACGACCGGCACACTGCTCACAGGGCTCCGAGAAGACCTCAAGCAGACCGGTACCCAGGCGCTTACGGGTCATCTGAACCAGACCCAGCGAAGTCACCTCAGCCACCTGATGCTTGGTACGGTCACGACCCAGGCACTCAATCAGGCGACGCAGAACCAGGTCACGGTTCGACTCAAGCACCATGTCAATAAAGTCAATGACGATAATGCCGCCGATATCGCGCAGACGCAGCTGACGGACAATCTCCTCAGCAGCTTCCAGGTTGTTCTTGGTGACAGTCTCTTCAAGGTTGCCGCCGCTACCGGTGAACTTACCGGTGTTCACGTCCACCACAGTCATGGCTTCGGTACGGTCAATCACCAGCGAACCACCCGAAGGCAGATACACCTTACGGTCCAGTGCCTTCGCCAGCTGCTCGTTAATGCGGTAGTGGTCGAAGAGGTCGTCAGCGGAATCCCACTGCTGCAGGCGGGAAACCAGGTCCGGCGCCACGTACGTCACGTACGCCTCGATGGAATCCCACGCATTCTCGCCCTGAACAATCATCGCGGTGAAGTCCTCGTTGAAGACGTCACGCACGGTCTTAATCATCAGGTCGGGCTCCTGGTAGAGCATCTCCGGAGCCAGCACCTTGCGGGAGTTAGCCTTCTCCTGAATCTCTTCCCACTGCGCACGCAGACGGTTAATGTCGTGGGTCAGTTCCTCCTCAGAAGCGCCCTCCGCCGCAGTACGAACGATTACGCCAGCACCCTCGGGCAGCTTGTCCTTCAGAATCTTCTTCAGGCGAGCACGCTCGGTGTCGGGCAGCTTGCGGGAAATACCGGTCATCGAACCACCCGGCACGTACACCAGGAAGCGACCGGGCAGAGAAACCTGGCTGGTCAGGCGGGCACCCTTGTGACCAATCGGGTCCTTGGTGACCTGCACCAGAACCGAATCGCCGGGCTTCAGGGCGTTCTCAATCTTGCGGGGCGCACCGTCCAGACCGGTGACATCCCAGTTGACCTCGCCCGCGTACAGCACAGCGTTGCGGCCACGTCCAATGTCAACGAACGCAGCTTCCATGGACGGCAGAACGTTCTGAACCTTACCCAGGTACACGTTGCCAATCAGGGAATCCTGCTGGGTCTTGGATACGAAGTGCTCAGCCAGCACGCCGTCCTCAAGCACACCAATCTGGATGCGGCCGTCCTTCTGACGAACCAGCATCTGACGGTCCACAGACTCGCGGCGAGCCAGGAACTCAGCCTCGGTCACGATGTGGCGGCGGCGGCCCAGGGAGCGGGACTCGCGGCGGCGTACACGCTTCGCTTCCAGGCGGGTAGAACCGCGCACACCGGTCACAGTGTTGGATGTGTGAGAGTCAGCCAGGCGCGGCGCACGCACCTTGGTGACGGTCTCAACCTCATCATCGACGCCGCCCTCAATCTCAATATCTTCGGTACCGCGGCGACGGCGACGGCGACGGTGGCTCGTCACCTCAGCCTCAGCGGCAGCCTCCTCGCGGCGGCGCTCCATGCGCTCCTTACGCTTCTGCTCCTCGGCAGCGGCGCGGCGTGCCTCACGCTCCAGTTTGGCGGCAACAGCGAGCTCACTCAGTTCCTCCGGCTCGGGAGCCATGAACAGCGGCATCGCACCCATGGGGGTACGCGAGCGCAGCTCCTGCAACTTTTCGCGCTGCAGGTCGCTAATGGTCTTTACCGGCTCGGGAGCTTCTGCAGACTCCTCAGCTACGGGCTCCTCAGCAGACTCTTCTGCGGCGGGCTCTTCTGCGGCGGGTGCCTCGGGTGCAGCTTCTTCAGCCTTCTGCTCAGTATCCTCAGCAAC
>NZ_KZ627140.1:224594-300411 GCF_001811075.1 Rothia sp. HMSC069C03 | reverse complement strand
TCCTCAGCAACAGGAGCTTCAGCGGCAGCCTCGGTCTTCTTAGCTTCCTCAGCCTTTGCGGGGGTTACGACCTCAACCTTGGCGGTCTCTTCCTTCACCTCAACGGCAGACTCAGCAGCGGGCTCAGCAGACTCAGCGGCGGGGGCAACAACTTCCTCCACCTTCGCGGTCTTCTCGACAGTCTCGACCTTAGCAGTCTTCTCCACAACAGCCGGCTCAGCCGCCTTCTTCTCAGCAGCCTCAAACAGGCTATCGAGGGTAGAAGCAACCTCGGTCTCAGACGCAGCGGGAGCGGCAACCTTCGGTGCCGGCGCGTGCTTAGCCTTAGCGTTACGCAGGTTGGTCAGGCCAGCCGCAATCGCCTCATCCAGGGGAACCTCAGGAGCTTTCTCCTTCTTCGGGCGACCCGGACGGCGGCGCTCAGTACCCTGCTGGGCGTCAGAGCTCTCACGAACATTCTTACGCAGAGTTTCACGGGTCTCTGCAGAGGCGTTCTTCTCCTCCGCGAGGGCGTTCAGCGCCTCAAAAACCCCAAGTTCGACGTTCTTCTCGTCAGACATTAATCTTCTTTCGTTACACCCTGCTCCGCACCGCAAGGATTTTAACAGCGCGCATACAGCGCAAAGCCTAGTTGCTGTCACCGCGGCTCAAGCCTCACCCTACGGTGCGCGTTCATCGGCGCTACCGGGCACTATCTCGTTCAGTGCTTCTGCCGTAGGGGGCGAGCGGGCGGAACGCAGAGCGCGCCGCGACGGTCACAGCCACCTCGCTCTCGAGCACGGCACGCTCACACCCTTCCTGGGTGCTCTGCCGGTCTTCGGGTTTCTTCGCCGAGGCGGGCGGCCCGCGCGGTGCGACAGTTATGCTCCGCGGCTTATAGCCGGCGCTCTTCGGGTACTCTCCCTCGATGCGTTGGTGGGGATCTTTATGCGCGTGCGGGGCGCACAAGACACCGTGTTCCATTATACCCGGTAGAGGGTACCTCTAAGCCACCCCGGCGCCCTATCCGGGCATCGCTCCCCCACAGCCGGATACACGGGCACCTTGCAGCAGGCACATTGCCGCGGGCACGCTGCGGCGGACGCATTGCGGGTACAGCAAAGCCGGGCGTGCCACTACGCACCACCCGGCTTCAAAAAGTTCTTACGAGGAGGGGCTAGTCCAGACCTAGCTCCGCATCGCGCGCCTCACGAGCCTGCTGAGCAAGCTTCGGGTCGGTCGGCAGGTACTCCGGACCGGAACCGGTCGCAAACGGAACGCCCAGAATGAAAACAAACGGAGAAACCACCAGCAGAATCACCCACAGCAGCGAGAAGTGACCGGCGGTCAGCAACAGCAGGGCAGTCAGAAAAATAACGGCAGCAACGCCCATTGCGGCAATTCCGGCAGTCTTCACGGTTCTCCTCGAAGGGGTATCAAGAATCTAGTGTCCAGCAGAACGGCAGGCAGTCAACGCCGCAGGCAAAACCCGCGGACGGCTCCGGCTGACGCCGCTCAAGAATATACCTGACCATTATACGCACCCGCGCCGCCTCCCCGCTGACTTCACGGCTCGGGTCACCGGTGCCTCCCCCGCTACCCGGCACCCCAGCCCGGCGTATTCTACCCGGCACGATCAGCCCGGTGTATTCTGCGCAGCCTCACCCACCCGCAGACGCAACAACGCCCCGGCACCAACAAGTACCGGGGCGTTGAAAGTTCGGGGCATCAGCCCTCAACTGCTTAGCGCATCATATTCACAATGACCTCAAAGAAGCGGATCACAATAATGCCAAAAATCAGGATCAGCCACAGGCTAATCGCAAACCACGACCAGCCGCGAGCGCTCTCACGCATCGACTGCGACGCCGGAATAACACCCGCCGAAATATTGCGGACCGTAGTCTTCACAAACAGCGTGATAGTCATAACCCACACGATCATGCAGAACAGGCACAGGGCGTTAATCTGGAACGTCGTCTGGTACCACAGCCACATAATGAATGCGGTCGCCGCCGCCAAACCAATGTTCATGCACACCCAGAACCACTTCTTGAAGCGTGCACCCGCCATCATCGCCGCGCCAATAGTCACCACAATCGAGAAGCCCACCAGACCAATGAACGGGTTCGGGAAGCCGAAAGCTTCCGCCTGCGGAGTGCGCATCACCGTGCCGCAGCTGAGCAGGGCGTTGATATCGCAGACCGTGGAGTGACCGGCATCAATGTAAATCTGCAGGCGCTCGTACACCAGAATCGCTGAAGAAATGAGTGCGATCAGGCCGGCGCCAACCAGCCAGAATCCGAGCTGTCGGTCTGAGTAGCCGCCCGGGGTTCCCGCGTGCCCGTGCTGCGCTTCTTTTGCAGCGCGGGTGGGCTCGGTAGTACTCGATGCGGCGGTACTCATACGACTCCTTTTAGATAGTGTTTCACGGTGGTACTTACCGGCGCGGCATAGCCAGCACCCCGGAAGCAGTACCCCATTTATCCTAGCCTCTCACATTGTTAAATAGCACGCCATTAGCTTCTACATTTCCTATATGACGCCTCAAATCATGCAAATAGGCGTGTTTTTGTGACGTACCTTAAACACAGAAAACCCCGGGAGGCGCCCGCAACGTAGCGGCGGGCGGAACCTTCCGGGGCATGGTGCGCATGTTTTCTATGGCATTCGCCTCATCCACGCGTGGCGGCTCCCACGGCAACTACCGTGGAGCGCACAGACGGCACGTTAGGGCAACGGGTGGGTGTACGACTCGTCAAAGAACAGTTGCTCCAGCTCCACCGCGCGGCTAAAGAACTCGCGGGCACGCTGCGCATCCGACGGGCCCACACGGTCCAGTTCGCGGCGCAGGAAATCAACCAGCTCACGGAACTCCGGGTAGTCGTGCAGGGTAATCCACTCGTGGTGCACAAAAGAGTCGGGGCGCTTGGCGGGAGCCTTCGACGCCCAATCCAGGTACAGGCCCTCGCAAACCATCAGCACCGACAGGATTGCCGCGTAGCTGCCGCTTGCCGCCGCGTCGAGGAAGAGACGCTTGAAGCCGGTGGTCGCCTCTGTATCGGGTATGGATTCACGCTGATGCTCCGTCACGCCCAGAGTCTCAAAACAACGCAGGAAGTAGGTGTTCTCGTCACCGGCAATTTCACCAGCAAACTGCGCCAACCGCAAGCGCCCAGAGAGAGTGTCTGCATTGGCGATTGCGCCACCAATCAGGGCGAGGAAGGTGTCCAAGAAACGGTAGTCCTGCACAAGGTACCCCGCCATAACCTGCGGGGCAATCGTGCCGTCAAAAAGTTCAGTCACAAAGCGGTGATTCGTGGCAGAAAGCCAGGTATCAATGTTCTCCTGGCGCAACGTTTCAGTGAACGAATCAGTTCCATTCACATCAGCAAAGGACGCGGACATAAGAGTTGCCTTTCGAGATAATGCATACCGTCGCTGGTATGCGTATGTGTGCGGGTGTGTTGGCGCGGCCTCAGGCGTTGGGGCCGGCGCCTCAGCGAATATAGCACCGTGACGCCAAGGCGCGCCAGGTTTTGGGGCCAGGTGCCCACAAATTTTCGTTCTTTTCGATTTTTGGGTGGGGTTGGGTGAGTGAAAGCGGGTGATGCCGGTTAAATTCGAGCGATTGGGTTAGGTGAGAGCCCATGGGAACGCGTGAGAAATCATGCGTTCGAGTGGGAGCATGAGGGCAGCGTATGAGGGCAGAATCAAAAAGGCGGGGCACAAAAAGCGGAGGCACGAAAAAGACGGGGCGCCACTCCCCCAGCCGGTAAAACCAACTAGGGGGCGGCACCCCGCCTCATGTCTGCAACCTCAACAGGTCGCTTTAGTGATCCGCATCGTCCTCGGAATCATCATCACCGAAGAAATCATCGGTGTACGAATCGCCCAGCGGCAGACCCAGCGAATCCTCCAGCGAAGAACCCGCAGCAGACTCGCGACCCAGCTCAGCCATGATGCCGTCAAGCAGCTCATCCGGCTCAGCAGAGGCAGCCGCAGCCGCCGCGGCAGCCAGAGTCGAAGCCGACGCCGCACCCGCAGAACCCGCATAAGCACCCTCGGCGGGCAGCTCATCCGGCAGTTCCTCAGCCTCAGCGCCGGGGGTCTTCGCCTCCTCATGCGCAGCCAGCAGGGTACGCGCCTCACCTATGACAGTAATCGAACCGGTAATCAGCACACCCGCCGACTCCTGCTCAAAGAGGGCGTTCTCCATGGCGGTGGCAATCGCCTCGTCCAGGTGCTCAAACACCTCAATCGAGTCTTCGTCCAGACCCGCGTCCAGCGCCAGCTCGTGCAGACGCTCCGGCGCAATCGCACGCGGCGAATCAGACGCGGCCAGGTACAGGCGGAACGTGCTGTCAGAAGCGTCAACGTACTCTTCGCGCATGGCCTCAAACATGCCCAGAGCATCCTTCTCGCCCAAAATACCGACCACAGAATGCAGGTGCGACAGCTTGAACGCCTCAGTCAGCGCAGCCGCAGACGCACGCACACCGTGCGGGTTGTGGCCCGCATCCAGGATGGTCAGCGGCTCGGTGCGCACAACCTCCAGACGGCCCGGCGAGCGCACCGTCTCAAACGCGGTACGCACCACGTCCTCGGGCAGCTGACGCTGACCGCCGAAGAACGCCTCCACGGCGGCGAGAGCCACCACGGCGTTCTGCGCCTGATGCGCACCGTGCAGGGACAGCGGCACATCCGGGTACTCGCCCGCCAGGCCGCGCAGGGTCAGCAGCTGACCGCCGACCGCAAGCTCACGGGAGACAATGCCGAACTCCACGCCCTCGAAGGCGAAGGATGCTTCCTTCTCGCGGGCGGAGGCGAGCAGTACGTCCGCCGCTTCCGGGTCCTGTGCCGCAGAAACCAGGAAGCCACCGGGCTTGATAATGCCGGACTTTTCGGTCGCAATCTCGGCGAGGGTTTCGCCCAGCATGTCGGTGTGATCCAGACCGATCGGGGTGACCACGGAAACCACGCCGTCGGCAACGTTCGTGGAATCCCAGGTGCCGCCGATACCGACCTCGAGCACCACCACGTCCACCGGCTCGTCCGCGAAAATCGCGAAGGCAAGCACGGTAACGGACTCGAAGAAGGTCAGGGCGGGCTCGCCGCGGGAGGTCATCTCCGCGTCCACAATCTGCAGGTAGGGGGCGATTTCCTCCCAAATACGCACAAAGGTGGCGTCCGGTACGGGCGCGCCGTTAATGCAGATACGCTCGGTGACGCTTTCGAGATGCGGGCTGGTAAAGCGGCCCACGCGCAGGTCGTGGCCGAGCAGCAGCGCCTCAATCATACGGGCGGTGCTGGTCTTGCCGTTCGTGCCGGTGATGTGGATGACCGGCGCGGCACGGTGCACGTCGCCGAGGATTTCGACGGCGCGCGCCACAGCGTCCAGGCGCGGCGCCATCTTGTTTTCGGGCGCTCGCGCCAACAGTTCACCGTAGACCCGCTCCACGCCCTCGGGGTCGGGAATTGCGGGGTAATTCTTCTCGCTCATTGTTCTCCTCACTGGGATAGCCGGCCGGTGCCGGCAGGGGCCCGCCGTGTGGCGGGATAGACGACGGGCCGCCCCGCCCAATCAAGGGGGCGGGACGGCCGTACGGTTCAGGCGTTTTATGCCTTGGCTACGCTAATGCTCAGCTCGGCTGCTTCGCTCAGCTGCAGGGACACGGCGAGGGTTTCGCCGGTCACCAGCGCTTCGTTGGTGCGCAGAGCTGCCAGAGTTTCCTCCGGTGCCGCGATGCTCAGGTTGATGCGGTCCGCAACGTTCAGGTCGGCGTCCTTACGTGCCTGCTGAATAGCGCGGATGGTGTCGCGGGCGATACCCTCGGCAACCAGCTCGTCGGTCAGCTCAATGTTGAGGACCAGGAAGCCGCCGGGCAGAACCGCAGCCGCAGTGTGCTCAGCACCCTCAGCGTCAGCGGCAACCACGGTTGCCAGCTCGTATTCGCCCTCTTCCAGATCCAGGCCGCCGTCCAGAGCTGCCACGCCGACCAGGACGGTACCGTCCTCGGTCACGGCCCAGTCACCGGACTTGGATGCCTTAATAGCAACCTGCACCTGCTTGCCCAGGCGCGGACCTGCCGCACGTGCGTTGACCTTCAGCTGCTGGGAGATGCCGTAGTCGGCGGGGTCGACGGTGTCGGCGCTGACGAGCTCCACCTGGCGCAGGTTCAGCTCGTCCTCGACGATGTTCGCGAAGTACTCCGCGCCCTTCTCACCGAAAGCGGTGCCCAGGGCTGCGAACTGCTCGGGTGCGATTGCCACGGTCATCTTCTGCAGCGGCTGACGCACACGGATCTTCTTTTCCTTGCGCAGTGCCGAACCTGCGGAGCAGACCTCACGCACGGTCTGCATGAGAGCCAGCAGGTCGGACTCGTCAGCGAAAGCGGATGCCTCGGGCCAGTCAGCCAGGTGCACGGAGCGTTCACCGGTGAGGCCGCGGTAGATTTCCTCACTGCTGAGCGGCAGCAGGGACGCGGCGACCTTCGACACGGTCACCAGTGCGGTGTAGAGGGTGTCGAATGCGTCGGTGTCTTCGTTGAAGAAGCGCTCGCGGGAGCGACGCACGTACCAGTTGGTCAGTGCGTCGGCGTACTGGCGCAGGGATTCGCAGGCGTTCCAGATGTCGTAGGAGTCCATCGCTGCAGTGACCTGCTCGATGAGTTCGCGGGTCTTGCCGAGGATGAAGCGGTCCATCACGTGCTGCGAGTCGTACTTGAGCTTTGCGCTGTAGCCTTCGCCGTTGTTGGCGGCGTTAGCGTACAGGGCGAAGAAGTGGTAGACGTTCCACAGCGGCAGCATGACCTGGCGAACACCCTCGCGGATACCCTGCTCGGTCACGATCAGGTTGCCGCCGCGCAGGATCGGGGAGGACATCAGGAACCAGCGCATCGCGTCGGAGCCGTCGCGGTCGAGGACCTCGGAGACGTCCGGGTAGTTACGCAGGGACTTGGACATCTTCTGACCGTCCGAGCCGAGCACAATACCGTGGCTGATCACGTTCTTGAACGCGGGGCGGTCGAAGAGCGCGGTGGCCAGTACGTGCAGCACGTAGAACCAGCCGCGGGTCTGACCGATGTACTCGACGATGAAGTCTGCCGGGTAGTGGTTCTCGAACCATTCCTGGTTCTCGAAGGGGTAGTGCACCTGTGCGTAGGGCATGGAGCCGGAGTCGAACCAGACGTCGAGCACGTCTTCCACACGGCGCATGGTGGACTTGCCGGTCGGGTCGTCCGGGTTCGGGCGGGTCAGCTCGTCAATGTACGGGCGGTGCAGGTCGGGTTCGCCGTCCTTGTTCAGGGGCAGGCAGCCGAAGTCTGCCTTGAGCTCTTCGAGGGAGCCGTACACGTCCATGCGCGGGTAGTTCGGGTCGTCCGAAACCCACACGGGGATCGGGGAGCCCCAGAAGCGGTTACGGGAGATGGACCAGTCGCGTGCGTTCTCAACCCACTTGCCGAACTGGCCGTACTTCACGTTTTCCGGGATCCAGTTGATCTGCTTGTTCAGCTCGTACATGCGGTCCTTGAAGTCGGTGACCTTCACGTACCAGGAGGTGATTGCACGGTAGATGAGCGGGGTGCGGCAGCGCCAGCAGTGCGGGTAGGAGTGCACGTAGGACTTCTCGCGGATCAGCACATCGTCTGCCTTGAGGGCGTTGATGATGGTGCGGTTCGCGTCGAATGCCTGCACGCCTGAAATCTCAGCCAGGGCGGTGGAGCCGGAGGCGGTGGGCTCGGCGAAGAGGTTCAGGAACTTTGCGCCTTCGTCGAGGGAGAGAATCACGGGGATGCCGTAGCCTTCACAGACCTTCTGGTCGTCTTCACCGTAGGCAGGTGCCTGGTGGACGATGCCGGTACCGTCACCGGTGGTGACGTAGTCGGCGACGAGAATCTGCCAGGAGGTTTCTGTGCCCCACTTTTCGGTGTCTGCGAAGTAGTCCCACAGCGGGGTGTAGCGCACGTGCTCGAGCTGGGAGCCGGTGTAGCGTGCGGTGACGGCTGCGGCTGCGTCCTTTTCGGGCTGGTCGCCTTCGTAGCCGAGGTCCTTGGCGTAGGAGCCGAGCAGCTCGGAGGCAATCAGGAAGGAGCGGCCCTCAAACTTGCCCGCGCCGGGTACGACGGAGTATTCAATCTCGGGTCCGACTGCGAGCGCCTGGTTGGTGGGCAGGGTCCAGGGGGTGGTGGTCCATGCGAGTGCTTCGACGCCGTCGAGTTCTGCGGCGACCTTCTCGTCAGCACCGAGGGCGGTGTCTGCGGTGAGGCGGAATGCGACGGTGACGGTCTGGTCCTGGCGGTCCTTGTACACGTCGTCGTCCATGCGCAGCTCGTGGTTGGAGAGGGGAGTCTCATCCTTCCAGCAGTAGGGCAGCACGCGGAATCCCTGGTAGGTCAGGCCCTTGTCGTAGAGGCGCTTGAACGCCCAGATGACGGACTCCATGTACTCGACGTTCAGGGTCTTGTAGTCGTTTTCGAAGTCGACCCAGCGGGCCTGGCGGGTGACGTACTTTTCCCACTCGTTGGTGTACTTGAGCACGGATGCGCGGGCAGCGTCGTTGAAGTTGTCGATACCCATTTCGAGGATTTCGCGCTTGTCGGTCATGCCGAGCTGCTTCATTGCCTCGAGTTCTGCGGGCAGGCCGTGGGTGTCCCAGCCGAAGCGGCGTTCTACCTTGTGGCCGCGCTGAGTCTGGTAGCGTGCGACGAGGTCCTTGGCGTAGCCGGTGAGCAGGTGGCCGTAGTGGGGCAGGCCGTTAGCGAAGGGAGGGCCGTCGTAGAAGACGAATTCGTTTTCGCCGTTTTCGCCTGCGGGGCGGTTCTCAACGGATGCGGAGAAGGTGTTGTCCTTCTTCCAGTAGTCGAGGACTGCCTCTTCGAGTGCGGGGAACTTGGGCGATGCGGTGACGCCGCTTCCTGCGGCTTCGAAGGCGCTCGCCTTAGGGTAAACATGGGACATGTGTTTGTGCGCCCTTATCTGTTGTTCTCAACGCTGAGAGGTTGGGGCGACAGGGTACGTAGCACTCGTCGTCCGCACTGTTTCAGCGGGTGAGGATTGACATGACGGGTGCAAGGACGCCTGGGCATCGCTGACTTGCCCGGGTTGTGCCGGGGTCGGGATGCGGCGCGGTACCACCTTGCTTACTGATTTAACAGCTCAACGCACCGAACCCTCCCGGGGCTACGGGGTGCCGCGGTACATGTCCGCGATACCTAGCCACCGGAAGAGCGGCGCGTTGGGCGGGCATCAGTCGCTTATTACAGCTATATCGGGCTTAACCGTCCGGTTCTACTGGGACTACATCTCTTCCGCTAAGACACCCTCGCCGCAGCGATTGGCGGGTGCCCGCAGGTGCGGTCCGTTCTTCCGAATTGCTCGCCGGTGATGGCCGGGTCGTTGCAAACACTAATTAGTTTATGTGGCTTTTGTGTCTGTATGCAACCCCGCGGAGTGTGGGTTTGAATAGCACTTTTCCGATGCACCGATACTGGAGACACAAAACAGATTGGTTCTTCGTTCGGCGATATCTAGAGCGAGTAAGGGGAATAAGAGGTCTTGCACTACCCCGCACTCGGGCGTGTTTAAGGATGTATGTTTTTACATTCCTCAAGTATTGTTTTAAGTGGGTTTCGATTTTTTTGAGGGAGCCTGCGGGATTACTATCAGTACAACCACAAGATATGGGGTGAACACCGATGTAATTCCACTAGATATTCACCCCTACAAGTTTTCACCCCCTCAATATCCCGTGTGGGAACCGGTTTTCCTGGATGATTCAGCAATGCATAGCGAGTGAATAGAGTGCATATTCGGGGATTGCCGAGCGGGCTTCCCCTTGTTGAATCGGGTATTTCTCCTGGACTACTGAAAATCCCCTCGCATTCAGAAAGTTGAACCACCCCCCCTCTCCCCCATCTTTTACAAACACTGGGACGAGACTCTTTCGTTTTTCAGGCCATAAATATGATTGAAATCACTTAGCTCGACATGCACATACCCCCTTCACTGAGCAGTCGCCCCCATCAAATAGCTCCCCACCGACAGGGTGTACCCGCAATACTTTACAGTGATTGATATCTTGAGTACCCCATAGGCTCTCAGGGATTGCTAAGGTATCTTTTCGTGCATTTTGAACTCAAAATAGTCTAAAATGAATCGTGCAACACATCAATGATGATTCGATAGCATCTACCCTCTTCATCGGGGCGCGACCGCTTCTGCATCTAGTTCACCGTCTGCTACCACTACTTCATCAGTGAGCGCTTCAGCAAGTGCCAAGAGCAGCTCGTCCAGCGCGGCACGCGTACCCGTATCTGAGGATGCGCTTGTCGAAGGTTGGAAGAAGTACCCCGGTCCCCTGAAGCTGACCGGCGAGTACATGGGTGAGTACCAGCCCGCAACCGCTTCTTCCCCGGCGAAGAACGTACCCAAGCCCCTCAAGACCGTTCCGCACCGTGAGGAACCGACCTTCCAGGGTGCCTACGAGACGTTGCGCGCATACTACAGCGCCCAGATCACCGCACTCAAGGATGGACGCTACGCGGATCAGACGATTGAGCTGATCTACCCGGCTGATAAGCGCGCTATTGAAGAGGTCAAGGCAGTCAAGGAACTGTACGAGAAGAACGGCTGGTACATGGAGTTCACCTGCAGCATTATCATGCAGGATACGGAGCCTCGAACCGCATTAAAGAACGGTGACGGTTACGTAGAAATCATGATGGATGCCAAGTATTCTGCCACCGCCATTCATATGCCCGATGGCACCGAGCGCAAGGTACCGGAGATTACTCAGGTATCCATGCCGCACGTGATGCTCTACACCGAGGGTAAGTGGTGGCGAATTAGTAACCGCTATGCGGAGGAGCGTTTGAATGACGGCAAGGACTCTTCCTCCTCTTCTGGCTCCAGAGGTTCCAGCTCTGCCGGTTCTAGCGGTTCGCCGTCCTCGGGTCGCGGCTCCACTAAGGTCTAATTCCGGCAAGCTCTAATTCCACAGGTGTCTAATACCCACGGCCTACTACCCCCTCCCGAACCTCTCTCCCCTCCCCGGTCGAGAGTAAGGTCGAGAATAACCCCGTCTTATAATTCCAATCATCAATAACCCAAAGTCGTTGAGGTACAGTTACCCTACACCTCACCGGCTTTGGGTTATTGTGCCTTAAAGACAATGTCCAGGGTTTTTTGACGAAGTTTTAAAACCAATCTTCTATAGTAAGAATTGGATAATTCATACCGCCGCAGTTCACGCTCCGGCACACCCGTATCCCGGTACCCCCTTTGTACCGCGCCCCATACAAAACGATGAGGCGGGTCCTTTCGTACGCATCACAGCGTTGTGAAGCGAGCTACCTCAATCAACCATTTTCAGGAGATACCATGTCCTTCCGGCCGAGTGCACACGCCAGCTTCTCTGCTAACGACCGAAACGGATTGACCCGCCGCACCGTTCTTTTTGGCAGTCTGACCGCCGGTACTTTGGCTCTAGCAGGATGCGCTTTCAACAAGGATATTCGCCCCACCGGTACCGGCGATACTTTCTCCGGCTCCCCGAGCTCCTCCGCTTCCCCCTCAGCTTCGGCTTCGGCATCCGCCTCTGCTTCGTCTTCGTCCTCATCAATCCATAACAGCGCGAAGATTATTCCGCCCACCGAGTTCTTGAAGGACTATAAGAAGTACATTGGCGACGTCAAGTACGAGTACAGGCCCGCCCTTGCGCACTATGTTGAGCCGACCGAAACTTCCCCCGCGAAGAACGTTCCGATTCCGGTCATTGATGCGGTGTCTCAGCGTACCGTCAGTCTCGAGGGCGCCTACAAGACCCTGGCTGCTTACCAGAGCGCGTACATTGCTGCGATGTACAACGGCGACCTGCAGTACCTCAAGGGTCTGGTTCACGGCGCTGACAGCGGCCTGGTCAACAACCTGAAGGCTATTGCTAAGCTCTACGCCGCGGGTGGTTGGACTAAGGACTACGAGAGCAAGCTGAGCATCCGTGACGATAAGGACGCGAAGGCTCTTGTCTCTACCGATTTGGCTGTTGTGGCGTTCCCCTGCCGGGATGTCGTCAAGGAATACACCATCTACCAGAAGGGCACGGGTGAGCCTCAGAAGGCAAGCACCCTGGACGTCGTGATCTACGTGGTGTACGCCGAGGGCAAATGGTGCGTGACCAGCCGTGAGTACTTCGTGTCCCAGTACAGCGACCAATTCCGCAAGGTCTTTGAGGGTCCCTCCGCATCTTCTTCTGCAGGCAAGTCCGGTAGCTCTAGCTCTGGTAGTAACAACGACTTCAAGATCTAGGCTCTGAGAGCAACACCCCTGACGAAGCGGGGCGGGTATCAGTCGATACCCGCCCCGCTTTCGTATGTTTTTGTGCCGCCGCGCTACCGGCGCTACTGCGCCTGCGAGCGCCTCAGTCGCCCAACATCTAGCATTTGCACGCGCAGCAATAACAGCAGACACAGCAGCAGCCCCGCTCCTTGGCAACTAGGAAAACCAAGGTTGCGGGGCTGCGTAATACTATCTAGTGCACCGCCTCTAGGAGGTGGAACGCTCACGCAGACGCTCGTGAACCTCGCTCACAAAGCGGTTCTGATCATCGCGAGCATAATGCACGACTTCACCGATGACGGTAATAGCCGGCGCCTTAACCGATGCGCAATCTACCTGAGCGTTCTCAAGGGTCGTGACATTCACGCGCTCCTTCTCAGAGAAACCGTTCTCAATGGTTGCCAGCGGCGTGTCAGCCTCAATCCCACGAGAGAGCAGAGACGCCACCGTATCGGGCAGGGTACGAACGCCCATCAGCAGCACCACGGTGCCCTGGGCACGCAGGGTCGCCTCAACCGCCGACACTTCGGTCTCCGACAGGCCGGAGTGACCAGAAATGACGGTGAAAATCGAGGATACCTTACGCAGGGTCACCGGAATCGCCGCACGCGCAGGAACCGCAATGGCGCTGGTAATGCCGGGGATAACCTCAGCCTCCAGGCCTGCGGCGATGCATGCATCCAGCTCTTCAGCGCCGCGACCGTACACGTACGGGTCGCCACCCTTCAAACGCACCACGGTCTTACCCGAAAGCGCGTAATCAATCATGAGCTGCTGAATGCGGGACTGCGGAACAGCGTGCTTGCCGGGAACCTTGCCCACATCAACAATGAGGGCGTTCGGCGCGTACTCACCATACTCCTGCGGGGCGAGGTGATCCAGAAGGACCACGTCCGCCTCACTCAGGGCACGTGCCGCACGCAGGGTCAGCAGGTCAGCGGCACCGGGGCCGCCCCCCACAATGTAGACCTTGCCGGGGTTCTCAGCAGGCTCGCCGGGCAGAAGAATGCCACGTTCCGTCACGCTATCGCCCAGGGTGTGACCGGGCGCCCCGCCCGCGAGAATTTCGTCAATAGTGGCGAACTCGCGGGGCGGGAACGGAGGAATCTTCGGGCACATACTACGCTGCCGGGACCGGGTTGAGGTCACTGGGCTTACCCACGGGAATCTTGGCACCGGTCAGCAGGACGGTGTTGGACTCGCCAGCTTCTGCCGCCGCAATTTCCTCGGGGGTTGCGGGGCGAATCTGCTCGCGCTCCAGCACGTACAGGTGCGAACCCTCGTCGCTGCCGTCGGGCTGGTTGATGAAGGCACGGAAGCGGCGCAGGCGGCGCTCGTCGCGCAGGGTTGCAGCCCACTCGTCCTCGTAGGAGTCAACGTGACGCTGCATATCGCGTTCCAAGTCCTCGCACACACCCAGGGAGTCCTCAATGAGGACGGACTGCAGGTGTGCCAGACCGTCGCCGTGCTCCTCATCCAGGTCCTCAAGCCAACGAGCAGTACGCTGCAGCTTGTCTGCGGTACGGATGTAGTACATCAGGTAGCGGTCAATGTAGCGGACGATGTCCTCGCTGGAGGCGTCCTTGACGAAGAGACGACCGTGAGCGGGGTTTGCACCACCGTTACCACCCAGGTACAGGTTCCAGCCGTTGGTGGTTGCAATCAGACCAACGTCCTTACCCTGTGCCTCAGCACATTCACGGTTACAACCGGAAACACCGAACTTGAACTTGTGCGGGGAGCGCAGACCGCGGTAACGGTTCTCGAGCTGGACTGCCATGCCGGTAGAGTCCTGAACACCGAAGCGGCACCAGGTCGAACCCATGCAGGACTTCACGTTACGCAGGGACTTACCGTATGCCTGACCGGACTCGAAGCCAGCATCCACCAGGCGTTCCCAAATGTAGGGCAGCTGCTCCAGGCGAGCACCGAACATACCGATACGCTGTGCACCGGTGATCTTCACGTACAGACCGAACTCTTCAGCGACCTCTGCGATGACACCCAGCTTCTTAGCGGGAATCTCACCTGCAGGAATACGCGGAACGACGGAGTAGGTACCGTTCTTCTGCATGTTTGCCAGCGCACGGTCGTTGGTCTCCTGAATACCACCGCGGCCTGCATCCAGGACGTAGGAGTTGCGGAAGGAGGAGAGAATCGACGCAACGGTCGGCTTACAGATAGCACAGCCGTCGCCACCGCGGCCGAAGCGTGCCAGCACGGAGTCGAAGTCATCCAGGCTGGTCAGGCGCACAGCCTCAGCCAGCTCAGCACGGGAGAAGTCGAAGTGCTCACACAGTGCCTTGGAGACGGCCAGACCCATCTTCTTCATCTGCTGTTCCAAAGTCTTCTGCAGCATCGGAACACAGGAACCACACTGGGTACCCGCGGTGGTGCAGGACTTCAGGGATGCAACATCGTGGTTGCCGTCAACGATTGCCTCGCGGACAGCACCGAAGCTGATGTTGTTGCAGGAACACAGGATTGCGTCGTCGGGCAGTTCGGTGTCGGGGATGCCGTCGCCGCCGCCAGCTGCGGTCAGGTAGACGTTCGGCTCAGCGGGCAGTTCGCGACCGAGCAGGGGCTTCAGGGAGTCGAAGGGAGCGGTGTCACCAACAAACACGCCACCCAGCAGGGTCTTTGCGTCGCCACTGGTCACAATCTTCTGGTACATACCGCGCGCGGGATCTGCGAACAGAACCTCGAGGCAACCCTCGGTGGTGCCGCGGCGGTCACCGAAGCCAGCAACCTGAACGCCGGAGAACTTCAGCTTGGTTGCAATGTCGAACTCTTCAACCTGAGCTTCTTCGTTGTCGTTGAGCAGGTTAGCTGCCACAGCGTCAGCCATAGCGTTAGCCGGTGCGACCAGACCCCAGGTGCGGCCCAGTACGCAGGCGACCTCACCGATAGCCCAAATGTGCTCGTCGGAGGAGTGGCATGCGTCGTTGACGAGAATACCACCGCGCTCGCCCAGTGCCAGATCGGCGTCGCGTGCCAGCTCGTCGTTGGGGCGAATACCGGCACCGAAGACCACCATGTCGGCGGGCAGGGTGCGGATTTCTGCATCCTCAGAGGGAGAATCTGCGATGGAGACGGAGACGACGTTGCCGTCAGCATCCTTGTTGATGCCGGAGATGTACACGCCGGTCTCAATCTCAATGCCGGTTGCCTTGATCTGGGCGTTCACGGCGTAACCGCCGCCCTGGTCAACCTCAACGGAGAGCAGCCAGGGTGCCACGTCCAGGATGGTGGGCTCTGCGCCCAGGTCCTTCAGACCCTCAGCTGCTTCGAGGCCGAGCAGACCGCCACCGACGACAATACCGCGGGGTGCGCGGCCGAGGGTGTCCTGCAGGCGCTTGACCTCGGAGACCATGTTCTTCACGTCGTCAATGGTGCGGAAGACGTGTGCAGCGTCCGAGTTAAGAATGGGGATACGAACCGCGCGGGAACCGGTTGCGAATACCAGCACATCGTAGGGGTACTCGTTGCCCTCGGTGTCGGTAACAACGCGGCGGGTGCGGTCAAGCTTCTCTGCGTGGCAGTTGTTGACCAGGTTGATGTTCTCTGCATTCCACAGTTCGGGATCACCGAGGGTCAGGTCCTTCTCGGTGTCCTTGAAGATCTGCTCGATAGCAACGCGGTCGTAGGGGATGTAGGGCTCGTCGTTGAGGACGGTGATGGTGTCCGCCGCGCGACCGGCAGCTTCAGCGCCTTCGTGGTACGCGCGTACAAAACGCCACGCAGCGGGGCCTGCGCCGACAACGAGAATGTTGCGGGGGGTGTGCGACATAGATTTTCCTTCCTAGTTGTAATGCAGGTAGTTCATGGCACTTGTCTACTCTCAGTACGCGGCTGTGGCGTGCCTGGCGTTGGAACTCCTAGTTTCCGCGCCGTTGGGCTCGTACCTGATGCGTACCGAGTAGTTGGAGCGCCCGCTTCTTTAGAATGCATCTGAAAATTACGAAACATTTTTGTGTGGGATTATGTTGTTTTTTCCAGGCAGTCAAAAGGCGTTTTAAACTACGACTTTTATCGTACACTCTAGCGCGGGCTCGAAGCATCGAAAATCCGCATTTTTTGGGAAAATTTTCCAAAAAACCCGCGGAATACCGGGCTGAAATAGGGTATTCTTACCTTACCTAAACTTAATTTAGGTAAGGCTAATCTATGAAATTTGAGATTGTCTTTTTAGGGTAAAAATAACCTTTAGCACCCTCCGCGCGCCCCATTTCCAAATGTGGGTTTCATAAGGTAAACTCCAAACAAAGAACACACGAACCGCTATTGTGTCCTGCACCCGCGCGGCGCAGACCACCGCTTCGAAAGGAAACCCCCATGGCTGAGAACTGGGTACGCATCTGCGCCGAATCTGACCTCGAAGAAAACTGGGGCGAAGTCGCCCTGGTCGACGGCTACCAGTACGCCATCTACAAGACCAAGCACGGCATCTTCGCCAGCGACCACCTCGACCCGCACAGCCAGGCACTGGTCCTCGCACGCGGCATCGTCGGCGAGAAGAACGGCAACCCCACCATCACCTCCCCCCTCTACAAGGAGGTCTACGACCTGACCACCGGCGAGTGCGTCTCCGACCCCTCCTACTCCATCAAGGTCTACCCCGTAGAGGTCCGCGACGGCGACGTCTACCTCAAGACCGCCTAAGCACGGTCAGCCTCCACGGCTCTCAAACACAGCAACACAAAAAACCTCGGGACGTAACAGTCCCGAGGTTTTTTGTATGGGTTTTCAGAAGCCCCTCATCAGGTGGTGTGAGCAGCGAGCACACTAGCCTGACTAGGTCATCTAGGCGGCGTCCAGCTGCGCAATAGCCGCATCCATGCGGTCAATAAAGCACTCCGCCACCACGGCAGCAGAAGCACCACCCTGCGCGTTCACCAGCGGCGCGGCAACCTTCACCGGCACACCGGTCGACTCAGCATCACGGCGCATCTTACCGGAGAAGAAACCCTCCGCCAGCAGGTAGGTCGCAGCAAACTTAGGCTGATGCTCGGCAACGACCTCGTGGAACTTCGGATCAATCGCGGCAACGAAACCGTGATGCACCGGAACGTGCAACTCCTCAGCCAGCAGCTCAGCCGCACGGCTCATATCCGCGCGACCATCAGCACGAGAAGAACCCGCAGCACCCTGAACGACAGGGCCATCGCCGGGAGTCCAGCCAATTTCCTCCAGGCGGGCGCGGGTCAGTGCGGCAAGGCGCGCATCCGGGCCCAGAGACTCGCCAATACTAATACGCTCAATACCGCTATTGCGCGCGGCACGGCGCAAATCCACCTGAGTGTGGAAACCGGTCGACAGCAGAATCGGCACAATAACGCAGGGCTCATCATTGGGTAGAGAGGCTGCGGCATCATCAACGCTGGGAGATTCCACATCCACATATGCGGCATGGATACGGTATTCCACGCCGTCGTTACGCTGCGCGAGCAGGAACTTGATCTGCTCACGAATCAGCGTAATAGCCTCGCGACCGGCGGCCGAGTCGGTGCCGTGCGAGGTTGCGATTACATTCAGAATAGTCATGTTTCCATTGTATGAAAGGAACACCCCGCTTCCCCACTCATGAACACGAGTGACGAAGCGGGGTGTTGCGCGAAAGCTAAATATTAGCTCTTGCGGCGGCGTGCCACAACCAGTGCGGTACCTGCAGCCAGGATGATAGCGCCAGCTGCTGCGGCGAACATAGCGCCGGATGCGCCAGTCTGTGCCAGCTTCGAGGAGGGGCTACCGGAGGTCGAGGAGCCACCTACGGAAGAACCACCACCGAGGGAGGAACCACCGTTAGAGGAACCGCCATTGGAGCCGCTCACACCCAAGTTGTCGGACGCGCCGGAATCAGCATCAGAACCGCCGTTGGAGCCGCCCTTGTGACCGGCAGTGTTCTGGTCGGCGGTGCTGCTCTCAGAAGCAGAAGCGCTCGCGGAAGCGGAAGCGCTCGAAGATGCCGACTCGCTCGCCGAAGCGGTCGCCGAAGCGGTCGCCGAAGCGGTCGCCGATGCGCTGCTGGAGCTGCTTGCGGAGCTCGATGCGCTCACAGAAGCAGACGCGCTAGCGGACTCGCTCGCCGAGGGGGTCACGGCGGGAACGCTCGGAACCGCGGTCGGGGATGCGCCCACCGATGCGCTCGGGGTTACAGAAGCGCTCGGGGCAACAGAAGGCACCACGGACGCGGTCGGCAGAGACGGCGAGGTGGGCTCCTCCGAAGGCACTGCGGTGGGTTCTGCGGTCACGCTGGGCTCAGCGGTTGCAGAAGGCTCCACGGTCGGCTCCGCAGTGGGTTCAGCAGTCGGCTCAGCGGTCACGGTCGGCTCAGCAGAAGGCGCGACGGTCGGTGCCACGGTAGGCTCAGCAGAAGGCGCGACGGTCGGTTCAGCGGACTTAGTGGGCTCTGCGGTCGGAGCTACGGTGGGAGCAACGGTCGGCTCAGCAGGCTTAGTGGGCTCAGCGCTCGGCTCTGCAGTAGGAGCAACGGTCGGCTCGGGTGCCTTAGTCGGCTCAGCAGAGGGCGCCTCGGTCGGTGCAACAGTCGGCTCTGCAGGCTTGGTCGGCTCAGGTGCCGGGGTCTGTTCCGGTGCCGAGTTCGCTGCCAGACGGTTCAGCCACAGCTGATCCTCGTAGGTGTTCGGGTTCTCGAAGCTGGTCGGGTAGATAATATCGCCGTTGGGCAGTTCGAGAGCGTTGTAGCCGCCGCTCTTGTCGGTCTTGCGCATCGAGGAGAGAACCACCTCGTTCACCTTGTTCAGGGTGTCGTCCATGAACACCAGGCGGGAGCCGGAGGCGTCCACCACAACCACGTTGCCCGCGCGGGTCAGGAACATGGTGGCAACCTCGGTCTTCTCGAAGCCCTCAAGAGTTGCGGACTCGCGAACCACGCTGAAAGTGCCGTTCTCGTACTTGAGAATCTGCACCTTACCGCCGTACCAGTTGTTCCAACGGTAAATGTATCCCTTGGGGCTGACCAGGGTCGAGGGCAGGGCGGTGGTGTACCCCTCGGGCGAGGAGTTCGGCACCAGGGACACGCCGTTGCTGCTCAGGTGCAGCAGGTGGCCCTTCTGGACTACGTTTTCGCCAGCCGCATCGTAGATGGAGGTCGACGGCGCGTACACGAAGCTGCCGTCGGGCAGCGGTGCGAGGGTCACGGTGTTGTTGGAGAACGCGTCGCCGTAGTACTCGTCGAGCGAGTATGCGTTCACAACCTGCGGGTCGATAGAGTCGGGTTTCGGCAGGGCCTGCGAGGTTGCCTTGCCGGATGCGTCAATGATGGTCAGCTTGCCACCGCCCTGACCGTCAATGCTGACGATGCCCCAGGTGTTGTTGGCGGGGTTGTAGCCGATTGCCTTGACGGTGGTGGTGCCGAGGTCTGCGTCGGAGTAGGTGCCGGAGGAGACGAGCTTGCCTTCGGCGGTCACGGTGTACAGCTCGGGCTTGTTGGTCTCGCTGCCGATGACGAGCATGCGGTTGCCGTCAGCATCCACCGCAAAAACGCCCTTGATTGCCTTCAGGACGCCGGTGTCGGTCATCTTCAGGTTGGAGCTGGTCAGCACGGTGTAGGTGGTGTCACCGCTGAAGCTCGGGGGTGCCACGTGCACGATGTGGTTCTGACCCAGACGTGCGGTGTTCTGGGGCTGGTTCACACCCGCGCCGGTGTTGTAGGACTCAGCGACGCTGTAGGCGCTCTTGGGGGTGTTAGCTGCGCTACCGTTGTAGGAGATGCTCAGCGGGTCGAGGCTGGCGCCTTCGTTGTAGAAGTCAGAGAAGGCGTGGTTACCGTCGGCGGTCAGGTTCGCGGAGATGCCGCTGATGCTGACCACGCCGTCCTTCTCGCTCTGCTTAGCGGTGCCGGTGCTCAGGGTCGCCATCTTGACTTCCATGGGGCCCTCGAACTTGCCGGAGGCGTAGTTCTTGGTGCGCACGGTCATGTAGAGGGAACCGGTGCCGTCAGCGAGGTTCAGTTCCACGCGGGGGTTGGAGAAGGTGAGGTTCAGGGCGCAACCGGTTTCGGGGTCCTGACCTTCGGCGCAGTGGCCGGTGAACCAGAGACGGCCGGCAGCCTGCAGGGTGACCTGCTTACCGTCTTCAGAGACGGTGGTGGAGGTCGGGGTGAAGGTGAACTGCTTTGCGGTTGCGTCCCAGGCTGCGCCGTCGGTCATTTCGCGGGGCATACCGTTGTAGGACAGGAAGGAGGCGCGCACGCCCCAGCCGAAGGATGCGCCAGCGGTTGCCTGGTCGCCTGCTGCGACGTTCTGTGCGGCAACGTTCTGGGCGGCGATATTAATGTTCTCGGCGAGAACGGGTGCCAGGGGCAGGGCAACAGCGCCAGCGACGGCGAGGGCGCAGGCTCCCTTGGAGAGGCGGGTGCCAGATGTGAAAATTTTCATTGGTGTGTATCCATGCTATCGACATTGTTAGGACAGGCTTACTATATCGATAGTGTGAGCATTTCTCAACATCAGATTCCAAGAAACCATTTTGTGACAGCGCACGCGAAATATACCGCACCACCTGCACCAATACCCTCGCACGCCGACGACTACATTCCGCCAAGGTAGAGCACTGAGGCAGTGCCTACTCCCCTAGCTTCGCTTCCCCAGACTCTCTTCACCTAGTCTCGCTTCGAAGAGTTAAAACGCGACATACCCAGGGCACCAAGAATCAGACCGCCACCCAAAGTCACCAAAATCGGCAACAGAGGCGAGGACTTCTCAACCCCGCGAGTAATTTGCGCCTCCGTTGCCTTCACACCATTCGGCAATCCAGAATCAGTACGAACCTGAGAGGAAGAACCGTTCAGAATCGCGGCACGGCGAGACTGAGCCGCCGAATCGGTACCCGAGGGCAAATTAGACTCGGGGGTCACCACCTCAACAGGCTGCGCCTCCCCGGTGCGGTACCCCAGCGCCGAAGAAGACGCGGTGGCAGAGCTACCGGCAGCGCGCGGAACAGAAATCGTGGCGTCATTAGTACCCGGAGCCATGGCAGTATCAGCCTGAATACCGCGGGTCTTAGACCTGGAACCCGCAGCGGGTGCATTCACACCGGATGCGTCCGCAGTCTCAGAGGCAGACGCGGAAGATACAGCAACCGGCTTCTCCTCGTTCACATACGAAGAACCGGACGATGATCCACCGCCCTCAGAGGACGCCTGAGTCACCGTAAAACGCACCGTATTGAGCTGAAGGTTACCGTCACCGGCAGCATCAAAAGCCGCCACCAGGTACGTCCTACCAATCTGCAGGGACGCGCCGGGCACGCCAATCACCGCTTCAAAAGCGCCCGCAGAAATAGATTCCGGGCCAACGTGCACAATGGCGAGCGCATCGCCCACAGTGTTGCCATTGGAGTCGATTTCCATGACGATCAGGTCGTAGCCCTTGTCATTCTGGGGGAAGTTCGTGGCACGGACCGTGACAGGCTTCGTATCATCCTGAGAGTCACCCTGCGAGTCCTGAATGGACAGGTGCGCCTTGCCCTTGCGCTGGTTCATCGGGTCATACACGCTATTGTCTTCGGAGATAACGTACTGACCAGAATCCTTGTTCTGCGGGTTATCTACGGTACGGCGAACCGTGTCACCGTTCGTATCGGTGGATGACGTAGGGGTGGGCGAAGGCAGGTTTACCGCCTCGGGACTTGGGGCGGCAGTTGCCTCAGCGGTTTCTGCTTCTTCACGCTCAACATCGGCCGGAGGTTCAGTGGGCTTTGCCTTACCGTTACGCGGATCGACGGCCTGAGCTAGACGCTTCCCATCTTCTTTAACAAAAAATTCGTAGGAGATGTTGTTGATGCTATCGGTCAGAACGATGACGTACACAACTTCTTTTTCCTTGGCGAGGCTCATCAAGAGGCTATATTCGCCCCCATTCTCTCCCTCGGATACCCGCGGGTTCTCAACAATGGAACCGCCGTATTCACCAGTCACGGTGTAGAAGTCGATGTCTACCAGAATGTCTGTAACGCTCAGCTCTATAGGGAATCCGTTCCACCGCAGCAGAAAACCGCCCTCTTGAAGCTGCGCCTGCAAGGTGATATTGGATGCCGCGTTCCACTTCTGCGCCTTCTGTTCTGCGTTGTGGCCAACGCTTTTGGGCGCCGCCGAATATGTGGTGACGGGGGGTTCAGCCGCAATGGAGGGTACAACAAATCCGCATTGAAGTCCCGCAATCAAAAGGGTTGCGGTGCCAACACGGTACTTTATTGATTGAGTGCTCATGCGGTACGTCTTTTCATGGTGGAATTGATGCGTGCTAACGGCATGTCTTCGTATGCTCCTGGGAGCCTCCATGGATGTAAGGTCCCGGAAAGGTCATACCTCACTCCGCCTCGCAATTTCTGCCGGTGAAGACATAGCAGTAACGCGCACCTATTTATCGGTTATTTCAACCCTATCACGAATATTATGGTTCGTTCACGCGAAATTAGATGCTTTTGAACACCCTGAACGCGCAATTCACTCCCATAATCTGCAACTACAGATTATGGGAGTGAGAGATATCTCAAGGCGTATATAAGGCAGGAACAAACGACCTGCCCGTAGACGCCTCTCACAAGCGTGCCAAGGGCATTAAGAACGCAGGATACCCCTGCGGTGAGCCGTCCACACGGCGCCAACCACCAGTGTCAGACCAACGCCACGAATAGCCCAGAACACCCTACCATGCTGAGCACCCTCTTCGCTGGTAGGAGCCGCAACAGAAACCGTAGCATTCACACTGTCCTGGCGGTCAGCGTTCGTATTGGACTGCACCTGGGTGGTGGTCGAATTCACCACGGCAGAACGGGTATTGGCTTCCGAGTGGATGACGGGCGTGAAGCCTTTATTGCCATTACTGGAGGTGGCATCACTCGCGGGTCCCTGGGCGACCGTGCCGGAATTTGCGGCAGCCGCATTAGACGCCGGATCAGAACGCATCAGGAAGGCAGCGTACACCGAGCCGCTCTTCAGCAGAGAACCAGGCATGCCGATAGCCACACTGAACTCGCCGTCCACAATGCTGTCAGGACTGATGCGGGTGTACGAGATGGCCTCGCCCTCAACGTTGCCGTTCGCGTCAGATTCAAACACCGTCAGGTCGTAACCGCCTTTGTAAGCGGGCAGGTGCTTGGCGCTAATGGTCACGGGCTTAGTTTCAGAGTCGGAGCGGACCTCAGCGTATTCAACGCTCAGCTTCGGGGGAGTCTGGCTGTCGCGGGATGCAGTGGTGCTGCCGGGAATTTCCTGAACCTTCTGCATATGAGGGGACTCATTGGAAGTTTCAGCAGGCGCAACCTCGGAGGAAATCTCCTGGTTTCCGTTCTGCTGGTTTAGTGTCTGTTCGTTCTTCTTTTCTTCTTCGCGGATCTTCGCCAGAGCCTTCAACTCATCAGCGGTCAACTGGTGGTTGCCCTCATTCTGATCCGCATACACCTCATCAGAGTCATCCTCAACCGGGATAGTGTGCGGCACAAGGGATCCATCAGAAATCATGAATTCGCCGTAGCCTGCGTCGGTGGTCACCAGATCCATGATGTTCATGGAGTAATAGCCCTTTTGAGGCATCTGTGGCATGTCGAAGGTAACGAGCATTGAGCCGTCATCAGCCCGCGCAATATGCATAGCGGACGGCTCGTAGATGTCAGATACAATAATCGTGCCAGAGGTGCTGTAGTGCTGCAACACCAGATAGACCTTGGGCACATCGCCCACATAGTCACCCTTATAAAAGGGGTACAAGCTTAAGAGTTACCTGACCGTCCTTGATAGATTGCACGCGAAAGAGCATGAATGTGCTTCGGAAGTCGAGTGATAGTCATGTGTGCCATTTCGATCGATGTAGGCGCAAAGCGTGGAATAGGGGCGGCTCACCGCAAGCCGGTGTTTCTATCCAAGTATTTGCGCATCAGTATGTCGGTTACATCCTAGCCCAACACGGATATTGCACTTATTATTGCATTCATATACTAAAACTTTATGTTGCAGCAATTGCCGACATAAAAGGAATTTGAACAGTTTACTGAGATATAAATAACGTAAAATTCGAATACTATAATATATCCCCAATAGTGCATCAAAAAGAGATTTTACCCGGTTCCCGATTACAGCAGAACCCAACGCCCAGGCACACAAAAGATGTCCCACCGAACACGCACCCCATCAGGGCGCACTCAGCGGGATGCCTCTCACTCAGTAGGCCACCTATAGAGAGTCACCTACACGCCTCACAGCGCGCAGAGTGTGCTGAATACTATTCAGCACCCAGCTCCTCAACACCCTCAAGGCGACGATGATACACGTTCACCGCCACAGCACTACCCACAAAAACCACCGAACCCAGCAGGGCAATACTCAACGGCAACGTACCCTCCGGCAGCGGTCCGTTATCCTGAGCGCTCGCCTTCAGTTTCGAACCGACAGAACCATCGCGCGACCTCGAACTACGAGTATAGAAACTACCCGAACCGTCAATACCCCCATTCTTCTGCGGAGAAGCAACAGTCGCCATTTCAGACTCCGAAGACTGATAACCCAGCAGGTTCACCACAGTACGACTAGGCAATAGCGTTGCATAACCAGACATAATCATCGTCTCAGGAGCCTGCACAGAAGTATCAGCCACAGAGCTTCGAGCCTGCGCAGTAATCGCACGAGCAGAACGCTGAGCCTCAACAATATAGCCCAGGGCACCCTCCACCGACGGGATCTTAGCAACATAATCAGCAGCAAGATCAGCAGGCTCAGCAACCATAGAAGGCGCAGAAGAAGCCGACGGAGCCACACGACGACTCGCATCAGAAATTACCGGACCCACCGGGCGGGTGCTAGATTCTGCAGGCTTCGGAGTGTGATTCACCGGAACAGCACGCTGAATCACGCTCACACCAAAAGCGGTGGTCGCCGTCAGCTGCAGCTCCTCAGTGGAGTCACCGCCCACCACAACCACACGGTAGCGTTTGCCGGGGTTCAACGCGGTGCCGGGAACCTTCAAATCAGTGGAGAAAGCACCATCAGCAACCTGCTGAGGATTCACGTGAGTAGTAGCCAGAGGCGAACCCACAGCACCACCATCAGCAGGCATTTCAAAGACCATCACGTCATAACCCAGGCCACTCTCCGCCACATTCCTAGCACTGACGCTAATAGGCTGAAAGTCAGCCGACCCGCGCAACTCCGCAGTAGAGATTTCCAGAGTTGCTTCACGAGTCTCAGCGGGGGCACGTCCATCAGGGCGGTTATGCACCAGCAAACGGTCCTCAGTCACCTCGGCATCGGATGCCGCTTCGGAAGCACTCGCAGAAGTACTCTTCGACGGCGCAGCAGAGGGAGCCGGGGCAGCCGTAGGACGGGGGCTGTCCTTTGCGGCGCTCGGGGATGCGCTCGGGCTTGCGGACACCGCAGGGGCGGGGTTCGCCTCCACCTTTGTGGCGCGGGGAACGCCGGGGGAGGTGTCCGGGAAGAAAATGTTCTGGCGGCTAGCTATAATCTCGTCGACTGTTACACCATGCTCGGGCATAAACTCGACGGAGACAGTCTCGCCGTTGCTCAGATTCTCAATTTCCACCATGTACGGCTGCTCAACGTTGAGGCGCTGGTGGATGCTCAGCTCCATGTTGCCTTCTTCATTCTTTGAGGCAGTCAGCTGAGCTGCGGGTACGGTCATGGTCACCACGACGCCATCTTCAATGGAGATGGCGGACAGGCGAACCTCCACCTGATCCAAAGAAGTTACACCGCCGACCTGCAGGAGAGTGTAGTCGCCAGTCTGAGCCAGCAGATCCAAGGTGATGCTGTGCTGAACGACGTCGGCGGCAACGGAGAGCGGAAGTTCAGGCTTTTCAGACTGCTGAGTCTGCGCATAAGCGGCGGATGCAAAGGTGCCGGGAGCCAGAGTTGCAGGCGCGAGGGCGCCCCCCAAACCGAGGGTTGCGGACGCTACTAGCGCCGCGCCGCGAGCAGTTCGCTGCGTGGAAAACATGGTCACCTATTTTCGTGAGTGAGTGTGATGAATCGTCGCATGACTCCTGCGCCCAAAAGATTGGAAGTAGGCGCAGTATAACGGTTCTCTAATATCGGTGACCGGAGGCGCTTCACAGCGTTTCCCAACCCCGTGTAAACGAGGCGACAAAGAGTTACAGTAATGTATGCAACATCACCATAAATTATAGGCATAATCCTAGATAAACGTAGGCTTAGCCTTAGGAAAAGTTAAAGATGAAGGGGCGCCCAAATCCTATGATTCGGGCGCCCCTTCATCTTCGTGTATATTTTGCCCGTCGGACAATAATTCGCGTGGTTTAGCAGCGAGAGCTGAACTGCATCCCAGTACGGCGACGACGGCTCAAGCGCATACCGGCAAGCAACGACATCGATCCAACAGCACTAATAACCAGCACATTGGAAGCGCCGGTAGCGGCAAGCTGCTCACGCTTCTGCTCAGAAACAGCCTTCTGAGAACCAGAGGCCTGTGCCTTCCGCTCGCCACTCTTCTGAGCCTCGACCTTCTGAGCGGACGCATCCTGAGCACCGGTATTCTGAACCGCAACCGAAGTATCATCCTCCTGCTCGGTAGCGCTCTCCCCCGCCTTCTGCTGATCTGCCGCAGAAGCGGTAGCCTCAGAAGACGCAGAGGCTTCGGGTGCAGCAGCCTCAGCAGAAGCGGTAGCCTCAGAAGACGCAGAGGCTTCGGGGGCAGAGCTTTCAGACTCCGACACCTCGGGGGTTGCGAGCGCATTACCCACGCCATCGCGGTCCACCTTGAAGCCACCGTTCACGATGCGTACGGCGCCGTACGCATCTTCCGCTACAGCACTCACACGGTAGGTAGTGCCGGGCTTAAGAGCAGCACCGGGAATCTGCACATGTGCGGTGAAAGCACCAGTAGAATCAATTTCCGAGACATCAGCCGAAGCAATGACGCCACCGGTTGCTACACCATATTCATCCACGGCGCTCACCATCAGGTGCACCGTGCCGGCACCCTCAAAACCTTGACCACGCAGGGTCAAGGTCTTCTCAGAGTCAGTTTCGGGAACAACGGTTTCTTCCACGTACAGGAGGGCGGCCAACACGGGGTTAGCTGTGTTGTCCTGAGACTGTTCGGCAGAGGTGTCACGAACACGGTCAAAGCGAGTGTTGCGCGGCAGGCTGTAGCGGCGGCCGGGGTTATCCTCGGGCAGTACGTGATCGAACTGCTGCTGTGCAGTGTGCGCAGATACTACGCTCTCAGACTGTGCAGCCGGCTCAGGCTGAACCTTCTCCTCAAACTGCTTCTTCTCAAGCTGTACCTGCTCAGCCATAGCGCGTTCAGCGGTTGCAACCGGCGTGGAGGCGTGCTCTACATTCCAACCATTCATGAAAGGAACCTCAACTTCCTGGGCAGTGTAGCCATTAGCGGCAGACGGCGCGATTTCAACACTGAGCACATAGCGCAGGCCGTCCTGGGCTCGCTGTACTTTTTCAAGCCTGCGACCTTCCACTTCAATACCGTCCAGGAGGGTGCCGTTCATAACGTCGGCACGCGCAGGAGAGGTAGCCAGCAGGATGCGGTTACCCTGGGTATCAAGGGCGTACACGTAGGTCACGACTTCAAAAGCCTGAACCCCACCAAGACCGGTCACCTTGTAAACCACCAGATTCTTATCCTGCGGGATTTCCATCTGACCAGAGAGAATCTGGACACTCAGGGGCTCATCCTGAGTATCTGCAGGCAGTAGCTCCAGGGGTGCGGAGGAGTTGTAGGATACGTCCTCCGTCGCGTAGCCCTTGCCGGGATCAACGACAGCGGTCGCGACGACGTACTGCTGATTGGGGTCGAGGGTACCTGCGGGCAGGGTCAGCTGGGTGCTGAAGCGACCATCCTCCACATCGAGTTCGGGCACGAGGGTCATCGCTACGGCGGAGCCGCGACCCAGCGCATAGAGGGGGTACTGGCGGTATTCGCTCACGTAGACTGCCACACCGTAACGCTCAACAGCACCGCCGGTGAAGCCTTCACCACTGACGGTGATGCTCTGGGAGCGTGCGGGGTTAATGACAACGCCCTGCTCTACGTACACCTGCGGGGAATTCTGGGTAGCGACGTTTTCGATGGGGGTTGCGTTTACCGTGGAGGGAGGATTATCGGGCTCCACCGTAGTTGAGGAGGTGGGCCCACCAGGATTCTGCACCTGCCCATCTGCGTGCGCGGCACCAACACCGGTGACGGTCAGGACGGAAGCAGCAATAGCGGCTGTTGCTCGGGTTTTTGAGTGAGCGGGTTCGGGCATAGAACACACCTTTTTCTGTGAGTGTGAACGATACCCTTCGGTTGATGCCACGGGTTGAAGACGCACGGGTGTTTCTTCGGATCGAGTGTTATAACGTACGGACTAGTTATAACATTCATGTAGTGGTGAAAGTTACCACGAAGGGAATCGCTCTATTTATCGATAATTCCACACTAACAATACTTTTCCATTTATTGCGGTAAATACGCTTTACCTTCCAAGTATTTTCTTGTGCAATAACCCACATAGCATACTTTTCACCTTTCAGAACGCCATCAAGAGCACTCAAAATACATAGACTAGGCAAAACTCTTCAACTCTACCTTGAAGGTCAAAGTTTTATTGCATGCATATGCAGCTTTAATGGATTTGAGATAAAAATATTCTGCACATCCATGCATTTAATTTATTTCTTTTAAGTGAAAAAATTGCAGGTCACAGCGCTTTTTCCCGCACATTGATTAAAAGCGTGCGTACCAATAACCACGCACAAAATAACCCAGCAAAATGATTCCGCCACCCCACCCCAGCACCCTCAGTAATAAACTCCCTATGAATCGGTAATACGAACGACTCTCTTGCCACGCGTATGGCCAGCCTTCAAATCGCGGTAGGCTGCACGGACATCCTCAATCGTGAACCCGTACACGCGATCCAGCCGAATTGACACTTTTCCCTCGGTAACCAGCTCGGCTAGGGCTTCAAAATCCCCGTGTTCCGAGTGGCGGGGGCCTGTAAACTGCGCTCCCCTAATCATGACCTTGGGCGAGGGAACGAGAGTTCCAATGTCTTTACCCTTCAGACCCAGCGAGAATGCCAAGCTGACGTAGTCGCCACCATAGCAGTCCAGGAACTTCGTCACGCGGCCCTCAGCAGCCTTGAGCACACGCTCCCTAACGCCCTCACCGTAGGCAACCGGAACAGCACCCAGTGACCTAACAAATTCGGCATTCGCAGCCCCCGCGATTCCGACGACCCGTGCGCCACGAGCCACCGCATACTGCACGGCGGTGGACCCAATTCCGCCCGAGGCTGCAGAAATGGCCACAGTATCGCCCGCGCCCACGCCAATATGGCGGAAGGCGCCTCCCACAGTCAAGGCCGCGACACCCATTGCAGCGGCATGGTCAAAATCAATAGAGGCGGGCTTAAGCGCAATATCACCGGTATTCACGCAAATTTCCGTAGCCAGAGATCCCCGCTTAGTACCCAGACCGGGGGCACTAACAATGGTTCCGAAGACCTCGTCACCCACATGGTAACCCGATACGCCGGGCCCCACCTCGAGCACCGTGCCGGAGAAATCACGCCCTACTCCACGAGGGAACTGCGATTTCTTTGATTCAAACCAACGGCGGGGGTTCCTGATTTTCATGACGCGCGAGAGCATCCTGAGCTGCGGAGCGCCCTCAAAGATCTTATAGTCCACAGGATTCAGGCCGACCGCACGCACCGCAATCTTTACCTGTCCCTCTTCGGGGTTCTCCCCCGGTACGTTCGCGAGCTTCAGATTCTCCACGGGCCCAAAGCAGTCATACTGCACCGCCTGCACGCTCATCGTTTCTCGTTCCTTTATTCCCGATTCGGGACTCCAAAACTCACAGGCTCAGGAAACCCGCAACAAACAAATCTGCACCGGCTTGTCCAAGTATCGCGATTGTTACGTTCCGCAAAATACCGCCTAAACGCCCTCGCGGTCTCCTAGGAATATTTTATTCCCAAGGAGACCGCGAGGGCGTTTCATAAGACTCTATACGAAAGGATAAACCTTAGAGGCTGCGGCGGCGCAGGAGCATCAGTGCGGCACCAGCAATCAGAGCTGCGGCGCCAACGCCTGCAATACCTGCAACACCCTCAGCACCGGTGTTAGCCAGCTGCGGCTTCGAGGAAGCCGAAGAAGAGGTCGAAGTCGAACCCTTGGTGCCGGAGGAGCCTACGGTGTGGCCCTTGGAGCTAGAGGAGGTAGCAGCAGATGCGTTGCCAACCTTAGCCTTGGGTGCCTGAGAAGAAGGTACGCGGGTCTCGCTCACCACAACCGAGCCATCTTCGCGCATCTCAGCGGTGAAGACACTGGTGGTGCCGTCGCCATTATCGCGAACGGTGGTGTTGTCACCCTCGGTAGCTGCCGGCAGGGTGGGCGCCGGGTGGTCCGCATCGCTCACAACAGCAGTGGTTACTGCTACCTGGTGTACCAGACCATTGGGGTCGCTGGTTGCCACCATTGCGTAGGCGTAACCGGGCTGCAGGCGCTCGGACAGGATGCTGACCTTCGCACGGAAGGTACCCTCCATGATTTCAGAAGCAGGCACATCGTAGGTTGCCAGAGCCTCGCCGGTGATGTTGCCGTCAGCATCCAGGCGGTAGATGTTAATCTGAACGCCCTGAGCAACAGACTCGTGGGTGAAGCCGGAGCCGTTGAAGGTCAGAACGTTGTACTGGTCGTTCGGATCCAGGGAAGCATCCTCGGTGGTGAGGGTTGCGTTCTCGGGTGCCGCGGGAGCCTCGGGTGCAGGGCTCTCTTCCTTCGGAGCTTCCGGTGCCGGGGTTACGGGAGCGGGAGTCTCATCCTCGGGCGCCGGGGTCACGGGGGCAGGAGTCTCATCCTCGGGGACCTCCGGTGTGGGGGTAGCGCTCTCAGTAACCTTGAAGGAGGAGATAGCTACGAGCCTCTGATCGGGCTGACCCTGCGGGTTGCTTACAGCAGCCAGTGCGTAGGATGCGCCTGCGGGCAGCTTGCTTGCCTCAACAGTGAAGGCGGTCTTGAAGGAGCCGTCCTGAATCTGGTCTGCAGACACGGAGACGGTTGCGATAGCCTCGCCGGTGACCTGCTTGTTTGCATCCAGTGCGTAGATGCTGACCTGAACGCCGGGGCCAACCTTCTCGCCGTAGAAGCCGGTAGCAACAACACTCACGGTGTTGAACTGTGCATCACCGGGGAAGTGAGCGTTCTCAATAACGACGGAGGGGTCAGCCTGCTTTGCCTCGGGGGCCGGGGTTGCCGGAGCAGTGGGGGCAGGAGTCTCTGCCTTGGGAGCCTCGGTAGCGTCTGCCTTAGGAGCTTCAGCCTTAGGAGCCTCGGTTGCCTCAGCCTTGGGGGTCTCAGCCTTAGGAGCCTCGGTTGCCGGAGTGGTGGGCTCGGGGGTTGCCGGAGCAGTGGGGGCAGGAGTCTCTGCCTTGGGAGCCTCAGTAGCTTCAGCCTTGGGTGCTCCGGTTGCCTCAGCCTTGGGTGCTTCGGTCTTAGGAGCCTCAGCCTTGGGGGTCTCGGTTGCATTGCCACCAGGCAGGGAAGAAGTCTGAGAAGATGCCTTCTGATCAACAACCTGCTGCTGCTGATTGGCGGGTGCTTCTGCCGCAAAGGTTGCCGGGATTGCTGCCACAGAACCAGCGGTAAAAGCTGCCGCAGCTGCGATCTTGTAAACGCGACGGGTAGTCTTCGACATTTTTCCTCGATCTCTGAATTATCGGTGGTGAACCTACGCGGTGCGCCTCCGTCTTTGGGGGGGCGCGCAGATTCACATATGGGTGTGCTGCTAAAAGGCTAACACCCGACTCTGAGTCTTCTACCCTCTTTAAGCAAGAGTAATGAAATCGTTATAAAACCACCCCTCAAGTTGAGAGTTAACACAGACCAATTGTGGTGTTTTTCGGTCATGTACTGACATATGAACGCCGGTAACCCTACATTTTGATTGCATTTGAGGAAAATATGATACTTTCCATGGATAATTTCACCCCAGCTATTTCACCATGGTGAACCTTAAAGTCTCACGTACTACTTTATGGTTCCATCAAGTACTCCTTGACACCTCTCCCCCGCCCATTCCCACCCCACATGACACCCGGACCCAAGCTCCACACAAGCCACAGATCTCCCGGGCACACCAGCAAAAAGCCTCGCATCAGCGAACGCAAGAGCACAAAGCTTAGCCCTCCTTGCGAATCACCTTAAACTGGCTCGGCTGTGCCACCGGGCGAATCGTAATGCGGTCAAGGTTCACGTGGTGCGGAACGTTCAGAGCAAAAGTCACCGTCTGCGCAACATCCTCGGCAGTCAAAGGCTTCTCAACTCCGGCATAAACACGGTCAGCCGCCTCTTTAGAACCCAGACGGTTCAGGGAGAACTCTTCGGTGTGCACCATGCCCGGGCAAATCTCAATCACGCGCACATTATGCTCTGCCTCTTCCAGGCGCAACGCCTCCGTCAGGCCGCGAGCGCCGAACTTCGCCGCATTGTACCCGGCACCGCCCTCGTAGCCGTGTTCCGCGGCGGTAGAGGTCAGGTTCAGGATTGTGCCGTGACCGTTCAGTCGCAGCGCCTCCGCGAAGGCGCGCACCATGTGCAGAATGCCGAGCACGTTCATCTGGTACATCTTCAGGTAGTCGACCGTCTTACCCTCCGCAACCTTATCCACGCCAATAGCGCCACCGGCAATATTAACCAGGGCGTCAATGGTGCCCTGCTCCTCGAGAATCTGCTCGGCAACGAAGCGCACGGAATGCTCGTCAGTCACGTCGCAGGTCACCGGGTGTGCACCCGTCTCTGCGTAGAGGGTGTAGAGGCGGTCAGTGCGGCGAGCCAGAGCATAGACGGTCCAGCCGCTTGCCACCAGATGCTGTACGGTGGCTCGACCAATACCGCTGGATGCGCCGGTCACCACGGCCACTTTGCCGTCACCGGTATGGGGCAGGAAAGGAGATGCAGGAATGTGGGTGTTCTCAGTCATACTTTAATCCTAGTAGAGTGATGCCCGCGGGTGCTCAGTTCGAGCAGACTCGCGGGCATATATTTTGAAATTTTCGATAGTGAGATAGGTACCCGCCGCCGTTCAGAACAAACGATACAGACACCATCACCCGTGCTACTTGCGGCGGCGCGGCAGACCCCAGCGGCTCCTGCCGCCGTCACGGAATCCGAGGCGATGCTCAAAGTACACGGGCGAGCTACTGCCGGTCTTAATCGTGTCCGGAGGGACCGTACCTTCACGCGCAGACAGCAGATAAAGAACCGCAGCGCCGGGCATGAACATAATCAGCGGTAGCACGAAACGCATACGCGCCTCACCATAGCCGCTACGCACCGTTAAATGCCAGACGCACAACGCAACCAGCACCAGGTGCAGTATCAGCAGAACGGTTTCAGGCGTACCCAAACCAAAAATACTCAGAGAACTCATTGGCAGCTCCTCAAAGGTCGTGTATCTTCAGTCTACGCCGCACCCGCTTTGCTGAGAAGGATTCGGGGGCTGTTGATACTGCAGATTTTCGCGCCTACACTGCTGGTAGTCGAGAGCGGCATATTAGGGGGCTCTCTCCCCATTTCCGTTTTTCACTGAGCTCACCGCTGAATCGCCGATTACTCCTCATATTGGGAACCTCCACATGACAGCAATACCGCACCAGCGCATCACCGCGCTACACGAGCAGCGCCAAGCGCTCCAGCAGAGGGCGCACGGCATCCGTGCCGCCACCGGAACCCGCTACAGTTCTGAGGTTCACCTGCTGCTCGGGCAGAGCTACCTCGACCCCGCCAGCTGGCAGGAACTCACCTCCTCCAGCGGGGTACGCGCCGCAGCACGCAAGGCACAATTTGCGCGCCGGTACCGGCACCTCCTGGCGCGTCTAGAAGCCGCCATTGAGCAGTACGAACAGGCAAGCACAGCGCAAAATTCCCCTGGAGCTGAGAGAATGCCGTGAATATGAGAAAATAGCCGTTATGGCTGAAAACATTTTGGGCTCAGACTCGCCCGTACAGATTAACGTTCCCGACCGCCCCGCCCTCGAAGGCCTCGAAGAGAAGCTCTCGCAGCGCTGGGCCGACGAGAAGACCTACGCATTCGATGAGAACACCACTCGCGAACAGGTCTACTCTATTGACACCCCGCCGCCGACCGCATCCGGCTCCCTGCACGTGGGTCACATGTTCTCCTACACCCAGACCGACGTCATTGCACGCTACCAGCGCATGACCGGCAAGAACGTGTTCTACCCCCTCGGCTGGGATGACAACGGCCTACCCACCGAACGCCGCGTTCAGAACTACTACGGCGTTCTCTGCGACCCCTCCGTGGCAGACAACGATTCCTTCCGTGACCTGATCACTTGGAAGGCAGACGGCACCCCCAAGCCCGACCGCAGCCAGGCAAAGTGGCCGCGTATCTCCCGCAACAACTTCATTGAACTCTGTGAAGAGCTCGCGGTTGAAGACGAGAAGGTCTTCGAAAACCTCTTCACCACCCTGGGTCTATCCGTTGACTGGTCGCGCACCTACCGCACCATCGACGCGCACTCCCGCAAGGTCTCCCAGCTCGCCTTCCTGAAGGACCTGGCAGCAGGCAACGCCTACATGGCTGAAGCACCGACCATGTGGGACGTCACCTTCCGCACCGCAGTGGCACAGGCTGAGCTGGAAGACAAGGAACGCCCCGGCGCGTACCACCGCATCAGCTTCCACCGCCCCAACGGCGAGAAGGTCTGGATTGAGACCACCCGCCCCGAGCTGCTGCCCTCCTGTGTAGCCCTCGTGGCGCACCCGGACGACGAGCGTTACAAGCCGCTGTTCGGCACCACCGTCACCTCCCCGCTGTTCGGCGTTGAGGTCGAGATCAAGGCGCACCCGCTGGCACAGCCCGACAAGGGTGCCGGTATCGCCATGATCTGTACCTTCGGTGACACCACCGACGTCACCTGGTGGCGTGAACTACAGCTGGACACCCGCGCCCTCATCGGTCGCGACGGCCGTTTCTCCCGCGAAACCCCCGAGTGGATTACCTCCGCCGAGGGTCGCGAGCGCTACGAGCGCATGGCAGGCACCACCGTCTTCACCGCGCAGAAGACCGTCGTGGAGATGCTGGTTGAAGCTGGCGAAATGGACGGCGACCCCAAGCCGATTACCCACCCCGTGAAGTTCTACGAGAAGGGCGACAAGCCCCTCGAAATCGTTGCTTCCCGCCAGTGGTACATCCGCAACGGTGGCCGTGACGCTGCACGCCGCGAGAAGCTCATCGAGCGCGGCCGTGAGATGAACTGGTACCCCTCTTTCATGCGTAGCCGCTACGAGAACTGGGTTGAGGGCCTGAACGGCGACTGGCTGATTTCTCGCCAGCGTTTCTTCGGCGTTCCCTTCCCCGTCTGGTACCCGCTGGACGCTGAGGGTGAGCCGGATTACGAGAACCCGATTCTGCCAGCCGAAGAGATGCTGCCGGTTGACCCCGCATCTCAGGCTGCTCCCGGTTACACCGAGGATCAGCGCGGCGTAGCGGGCGGTTTCATCGCTGACCCGGACGTTCTGGACACCTGGGCTACCTCCTCCCTGACCCCGCAGATTGCGACCGGTTGGGGTGTGAACCCGGACCTGCACGCGAAGACCTTCCCCATGGATCTGCGCCCGCAGGGTCACGACATTATCCGCACCTGGCTGTTCTCCACCGCTGTTCGCGCGGAGACCCTGGCTTCCTCCGTGCCGTGGTACAACACCGCGCTCTCCGGCTGGATTCTCGACCCGGACCGCAAGAAGATGTCCAAGTCTAAGGGCAACGTTGTGGTCCCCAACGAGGTGCTGGAGAAGTACGGTTCGGACGCTGTGCGCTACTGGGCTGCTTCCGCTCGTCTGGGCGCTGACACCGCCTACGACGAAGGCCAGATGAAGATTGGCCGCCGCCTTGCCATCAAGTTGCTGAACGCATCCAAGTTCGTGCTGAACCTGGGCGCTACCGAGAAGTCCGTCATCACTTCTCAGGCTCAGGGTCGCGTGCTGATCAACGCTCTGGACCGTTCCCTGCTGGCTCGCCTGGCGTACCTGATTGAGGAAGCAACTGCCGCATTCGAGAAGTACGAGTACGCTCGTGCCCTGCAGATTTGCGAGAGCTTCTTCTGGTCCTTCACCGACGACTTCGTTGAGCTGATTAAGGACCGTGCGTACGGTGCTCGCGGCGAGGAGGAGCAGGCTTCTGTTCTGGCTGCACTGGCAACCACCCTGGATGCTCTGCTGCGCCTGTTCGCGCCCTTCCTGCCGTTCGTGACCGAAGAGATTTGGTCCTGGTGGCGTGCAGGTAGTGTGCACCGCGCCGAGTGGCCGCAGGCACTGCCCATTCTGGAGGGTACCCTGCTGGCTGAGTACTCTGCACAGAACCCGACTGCTGGCATTTCTGCTCAGTGGGTCCTGGCGGACGCTGACCCGGCTCAGATTGAGTCGCTGAAGCAGATCCTGCCGGATGTTGCTGAGGCTCTGGGTGGCCTGCGTAAGGCTAAGAGCGACGCGAAGGTTAAGCAGCGCACCGAGGTTGAGTCCGCAACTATTGCGGCTCCTCAGGCTCAGCTGGATCGCATTGCTGCTGGCATGTCTGATCTGAAGGCTGCCGGTAACGCTCGTGAGCTGTCCCTGGTGGCGGCTGAGGGCGAGTTGGAGGTTCGCGATGTTGTGCTCGTTGTGGAAGAAGCAGCTGAGTAATCGCGTCTTAGCGTTTATCGCTTGATTTTATGACGCCACTTTGGTGTTGGTAACGGGGCGGTACCGATTGACGGTACCGCCCCGTTTTCTGTGCCTGCTGTTCGTTGTAGCTCGCCGGGTGTGAGACCCCGGCGTCTGACCTCTACGGCTCTGACTATAGGCTTTGTCCAAGCTACGCCCGTGGATGTCTGCTCCAGCTCTCTGAGAATCTTTATCAGCGATTCCCCCCACAATGTGGGTTTTAGCTTGCTGGCATGTGGGTATTCTGCAAGATTTCCAACCCATTTTTTCATTCATCAATGTGCAAAGAACATAATCAACCTTATGAGATTGACTGTTGCTTTATGTATGATTGTTGATGCGAGGGTTTTACCATCAGGAACAACCCTCTACTCAGCTTCAGCAACAGACAAATCACCGGTACGAGTAACGACATACCCCGACCAACCGCACGACAGTAAACCACCCGTCAGACGCAGCGATGCGTCCTGACTCTGACCCGTGCCAAAGTAGGCACACCCATAATTACTATGAATTCACACTCTTCATCTTCCGGATTACCGCAAGAGCCTCAGGCGAGGCAGAGCTCAACCCCGAGCACACCGCCAGGAGCGCAAACCAACATTTCCCCCAATCAGCTTCAGCACTATCATACGAGCCTGAACGAGTACATCAGCCAGGCACGTGAACATGCCCAGGCGTTGCGTGCCAGCTACACCAACGAAGTGTATGAACTCTGGCTTCAGCATATTTCCACCAGCGCCGCCACCGATGAGGCGAGCATCGCCTCCGGTTCGTTGACCGCTCAGCAGCTTGAGGAGCTGACCCGCAAGTGGGTGCGCCTCATGCGTGAAAGCCGCGATATGCAGCACCACGAAAGCTCTATCGCCGCCGCACGTGCCGCGGTTGAGGCTAAGCGCCTCCCCGAGTAGGGTCACCTTATATTCTCTTTCACGCGGCAACACCAGCACTTTCACGTTGGTACCGCGTTTTTCTGCGGCGGGGCAATCGAGCCAAGCGATTAAGCCCTGCCCGGAATGCATACTTCACACGACCTGCCCCTTGCTATAGTTATGGATATTCAAAAACCCTAACTATGTTGCAGAAAGGGCGGGAATGTCCCACCAAAAACGCGTCCTGCGGCCTATACGTAGCGATGTCGCTCCCCCAGTTACCTCACCACCGGTCTACCGTGGTGATATTGACGCGCGCGGCGCGGCGCAAGACCTCGTCCCGCGTAGCTTGTGGGTCGATTTCTGGGACACTATTTTCTTCATCTTCGCCGGCGTCGCGGCCCTCGTGCTGACCTTCATGATTCTGGCGAATACGGTCGGCCACTCTTTTTGGGGTTTCCCCATCGCCTTCATTTTCTGGGCGGTCACCGCATACCTGACGCTACCGCGTTTTCACGCCATCATGACCCGCATCTACGTGCCCGACTACTTTATTGGGCGCACCCGCACCCCGGACGGTCTGCTCGGCGACCCAGTCAATATCGGTCTGATTGGTACCGAGGAGCAGATTCACCAGGTCATGCAGGACGCCGGCTGGACCCGCGCTGACGACGTCACCCTCGTCTCCTCCTGGAAGATTATTCTCTCCACCATCACCCGCCGTTCCTACGCGGAGGCGCCCGTCTCCCCGCTGAAAATTTTTGGCAAGACGCAGGCTTTCGCCTATCAGAAGGAAGTGGACGGCAACCCCGAGAAACGCCACCACGTACGCTTCTGGAAAACCCCGGACGGCTGGTTGCTGCCGGGCGGTCACCAGGTGGATTGGTTGGCGGCGGGCACGTACGACTCCGGTGTGGGTTTCAGCTTCTTCACCCTGCAGGTCACGCACCGCATTGACGCCGAAACCGACTTTGAACGTGACTACATTGTGGAGTCCATTCAGTACGCTCACCCGGAAACTCACGTTGAGATTCTGCACGATTTTTCCTCCGGTTACCACGCCCGTAACGGCGGCGGCGACGCGATCCGCACGGACGGCGCGCTCCCGGTCATCGTGCTGAACAACGAGGGCCTGGAGCCGCAGGAGCAGGAAGAAATTCACCTCTCCAGCGCGCACGACCTGGCGTACCGCATGCCGCTGAGCCTGCTGGTCGGTTCGGGTATGCTCATCGCCGTGACCCTCGCAGACATTATCAACAGCGTCATTCTGGCGCTTAACCGCCCGGCGATGCGCGCCAAGCTACTGGAGGAAGGCTCCGGCAATGACCTTGAGTTGCTGAACCTCTTCGATCAGGTGGATAGCAACATGCTGTTGACCGTTACCAGTACGGTGCTAATTGGTTTCGTGGCGATTTATTCGGCGGTGCACCTGTTCCTGCTGTGGAGCACGCTGCGCGGCTCGTCGAAGGCTCGCCGCCTGGCTCTACTGTTGACGGCTCTGAACTTCGCGGCGATTACCGGCGGCGTGCTGTGGGGGCACCAGTCCCTGCCACTGTCCACGATTTTCTTCCAGCTGGGCGTTGCGGTCTTCGCAATGCTGGCGTTCACCTCGGACGCAGCGGTTCAGTACACGGCAACCCGCACCTTCCATATGCGTGATACGAAGATCGTGCAGCGCGCAACGCACCCGAAGGTTCTCAAGCACAGGGCTCAGCGCAAGGCAAAGAAAGCACAGAAGGCGCAGGCCCAGAAAGCGCAGAAGGCCCACAATGCGCAGAAGGCACGCAAAGCTACCTCTGCAAGTAGCGCTCACCGCGCGTAGATTGCACGTTTCAGCGCAACATAGTGAATAGAAAAGTACCGCCCGGTCAGTACATGACCGGGCGGTACTTTTTTGCTCTGAACCCGCAGACTCTACAGAGCCTGCGCACATTGCAGGAATCTCAGCACATTGCAGGGTTCTTAGGCTTCGCCCTTTTCGCCGTGGAAAATCGGGCCCACGTTACGGGGGCGTTTGAGCTCAAAGAAGCCGGGGTAGGAAGCCAGCGCCAGGGCGCCATCGAAGAGCTTACCTGCCTCTTCACCGGCGGGGCTCGGGGAGATGACAGGGCCGAAGAAAGCGGTGCCGTTAATGGAAATCAGCGGAACACCCACATCGGTGCCGCCCACGGTCTCCAGTGCCAGGTCCAGGGAGGCGCGCATCTGCTCATCGTACTGATCGGTGAAGGCGACATCCGCCAGCGCTGCGGGCAGGTTGACCTCCTCCAGCGCCTTGACGATTGCGTCACGGTAGGAATCAGCCTTGTTGTCGTTGTGGTGAATCTGCTCACCCAGAGCGTCGTAGAGGGGCTTGATGACCTCGTTGCCGTGCAGCTCACGCACAGCGGTAATGAGGCGGGTCGGCGCCCAGGACTGGTCCATCATTGCCTGGTAGTCGGCGGGCAGGTCGCGGCCCTGGTTGTGCATGGACAGGGAGAAGGGGCGCCAGGTCACCTCAACGTTGCGGACCTTCTGCACCTCACCAATCCAGCGGGAGGTAATCCAGCACCAGGGGCAAATCGGGTCGAACCAAAAATCAACCTGTGCGGGTGCGTTCTCAGCCATGAGTGTTCCTCTCTCATACGGTTGCGCCAGCCGCTACTATGAGCCGGCGCTTATTCTTCGGTACACGCTCTTCAGCACACGCTCTTCAGGACATGCCAACGAGAGCGGTACCTGCTAGTGAGCCGTCACCCCGTATAACCGGGGCGACGGCTTCTTTATTCCCTAGCCTTATCGGCTGGAAGTATTCGGTTATGCCGCCTGACGGTCCGTTTCCTTCACGGAGGCGGCCTTCGCCTCCTCCGTCACGGTGCGAGTGGTCTCGGCTTCAGGATCGGGCGCCTGCAGCACGTAGCGGGGTTCCGTGCCGTTGAGCACGGTGTCCTCACCAATGACGATGGACACCACGTCGGTGCGGTCCGGGATGTCGAACATAATCGGCTGCAGAATCTGCTCCATCATGGAGCGCAGGCCGCGGGCGCCGGTACCGCGTTCGGCGGCGAGGCGCGCAATAGCCGCGACTGCTGCGTCGTCGATGATGAGTTCCACGCCGTCCAGGGCGAAGAGGTGACGGTACTGCTTGAGCAGCGCGTTCTTCGGTTCGGTCAGCACGCGAGCCAGCTCTTCTTCGTTGAGCTCGCTCAGGGTCGAGATGACCGGCAGACGGCCAATCAGCTCGGGGATGATGCCGTAGTGCGCCAGGTCCTCGGGCATGATCTGGTCCAGCGGGTTCTTCACGGAACCGCCCAGTTCAGCACCGAAACCGATACCGCCGGCACCCACGCGGGCTGCGATGCGGTCGTCGATATTGTCGAAGGCGCCAGCCACGATGAAGAGAATGTTCGAGGTGTCAATCTCAATATTCGCGTGTGCCGGGTGCTTGCGTCCGCCCTCCGGCGGTACGGTCGCCACGGTGCCCTCAATAATCTTCAGCAGCGCCTGCTGCACGCCCTCACCGGACACGTCACGGGTGATGGAGAGGTTCTCGCCGCCCTTGCGGGCAATCTTGTCGATCTCGTCAATGTAGATGATGCCGCGCTGAGCCTTGGCAATATCACCGTCAGCGGCGTTGATGAGGCGCAGCAGAATGTTCTCCACGTCGTCACCCACGTAGCCCGCCTCGGTGAGGGTGGTTGCGTCGACCAGGGCGAAGGGCACATCCAGCTTCTTCGCCAGGGTTGCCGCCAGGTAGGTTTTACCGCAGCCGGTCGGTCCGAGCATCAGAATATTTGACTTGCCCAGCTCCACCTGCTCCCCCGCGGTCGCCGAAAGAATGCGGGAAGTCAGCACCGGGTTATCAATATCGTGGATGCGCTTGTAGTGGTTGTACACCGCCACCGCCAGGGTGTGCTTCGCCGCGTCCTGACCGATGACGTAGTCGTTGAGGTAGCTGTAAATTTCGCGCGGAGTAGCCAACTGAGATGCAGGCGCCGCCGCGGGGGCTTTCACCTTCAGACGCTCTTCAGCGAGGATCTCTTCGCACAGCTCCACGCATTCATCGCAGATGGAAACGTTCGGGCCGAGCACAATCTTGAAAACCTGCGCGCGAGTCTTCTTGCAGAAGGAGCATCGCATGCTGGCGTTGGGCTGTTCGGGAGGCACAATGATGTCTGTGGCCACGAAGATTCCCTTTCGATCGGCGTGGTGAAATCGGTGCAGAAGGGTCAGTGACCTGATGTCTGCGGTGATTTCTCAGGAGGGGCACCGGTGGGTGGTGGGTGCCGTGGTTTGAGTGAGAAACCGGTATGAAATACTCGAATTTTCTCCCTCTCTAAGGCTACCGGAGTTCACCCCGGAACCAAGAATTACGCACCGCAAATGAACGGACTTACCGGGCATATGACAAAGCGCGTCTTTTATGACGGCGGCGGGGCTGATACTCCGGCAAGAAAGCGCAGGTCAACACCAGATATCAGCTTGTCTCGCCGCCCCCACCTGGCGGGCACAAATCAGCGGGCACAAAAAGGCGGCACCGTACCGCGCACCAGCCCGAAGGCTCGCACACGGAGCGATGCCGCCCCTCCCCCGAAAAACGCTCCGGGGTATTCCTCAAAACTAAAGTTTAGGTGTGGGAAATAGCGGTGTTGGTCGCAGGCTTACGCAGCTTACGAGACTCCAGCACCTTATCGACCAGGCCGTACTCCAGGGCAGCAGCCGCAGTCAGAATGTTGTCACGCTCAATGGAGCGGTCAACTTCCTCGTAGGTCTTGCCCGAGTGCAGTGCCAAGGTCTGTGCAGTCCACTCACGCATACGCATAACCTCGTTCGCGTGAATCTCAATGTCAGAAGCCTGACCGCCCTGCTGGCCGCTCAGTGCGGGCTGGTGAATCAGCACGCGAGCGTTCGGCAGTGCCAGACGCTTGCCGGGGGTACCTGCAGCCAGCAGAACCGCCGCCGCGGATGCCGCCTGGCCCAGGCACACGGTCTGGATCTCGGGGCGGATGAACTGCATGGTGTCGTAGATAGCGGTCATCGCGGTGAAGGAACCGCCGGGCGAGTTAATGTACAGGGTGATGTCACGCTCGGGGTCCTGCGCCTCCAGAACCAGCAGCTGAGCCATGATGTCGTCAGCGGATGCGTCGTCCACCTGGGTGCCCAGGAAGATAATGCGGTCCTCGAACAGCTTTGCGTACGGGTCCTGACGCTTGTAACCGTAGGGGGTGCGCTCCTCGAAGCTGGGGAGCACGTAGCGGTTACTCGGCATAGCCGGCGCCGAGGTGGTGATATCGTTCGGCAGGTAGTTCATGTGCATCTCCCTTATGCGTTCTTCGATTCGGGCAGCTTACCGGCGGTGGTGGCAATGTGGTCGAAGAAGCCGTATTCCAGGCCTTCTTCCGCATTGAACCAGTTGTCGCGGTCGTTATCCTTCAGGATGGTTTCGAGGCTCTTACCGGTGCGCTCAGCGGTGATCTCTGCCAGGCGCTTCTTCATGTCCAGAATCAGCTCAGCCTGGGTGCGGATATCCGATGCGGTACCGCCAATACCGCCGAGGGGCTGGTGCATGAGGATGCGGGCGTTCGGGGTTGCGTAGCGCTTGCCGATAGTGCCTGCGGTGAGCAGGAACTGACCCATGGATGCTGCCATGCCGGTCACCACGGTCACCACGTCGTTCGGGATGAGCTGCATGGTGTCGTAGATGGCCATGCCGGCGGTGACGGAGCCGCCGGGAGAGTTGATGTACAGGTAGATGTCTGCCTCGGGGTCTTCAGCCGAGAGCAGCAGCATCTGGGAGCAGATGAGGTTGGCGTTGGAGTCGCGCACCTCGGAGCCGAGCCAGATAATGCGCTCCTTCAGGAGGCTGTTGTAGACGTAATCTTCCTGGGCACCAACGATGGGGGTTGCCATAGACGGCGCGGGCGCCACGCCGGCTGCCTGGGAGGCGCCGATGGGCAGAGGCATGTAGCTGGACATTCTTCCTCTTCTTCTCTAATAGGTCTTCGCTGCGTCTTTGCGCGATTTACGCGCCGGAGCGCACGCGAAAAGTTTCGTTGCTACTACCTTACCGATAGTTGCTCTCCCCCGCTTCCCTTCGGGTTGTTCGTTCGCCAGGGGGTGAAGCAAAGGCGAAAACCTCGGTACGGAATAACTTGAGGGCGGAATAGTTTGAGGTGAAAAGAGCCTCAGCGGGCACCCAACCAGTAATTCGGTGGATGCCCGCTGAGGCTACACGTTTCAAGCAATCAGCTCACGCCCTCTAGCGGGGTGGCTTTTTGCAGACCGTGGCGGGGGATTTAGGCAGCTGCCTCTTCGCCCTCGCCCAGGTACTTGGACAGGTCAACAACGTTGCCCTTGGTGTCCTTGACCGCTGCGGTCTTCAGCACTGCTGCGAGAGCCTTGGAGCGGCGAACCTCGCCGACCAGTGCGCCTGCCTGGCCGGAGCCGTCCAGCATCTGTGCGAACTGGTTGGGGTCCATGCCGTACTGGGAGCTCATGGTGATGATGTAGTTGATCATCTCAGCCTGGTCAACGGTCACTTCTTCCTTGTCCGCAACAGCGTCGAGAACCATCTCGTTCTTGAATGCGGTCTCGGTGTTCTCGCGAACCTCGGCGCGGTGCTCCTCGGTGTCGTGGCCTGCTTCAGCGTTGGGGTTGTTGAAGTGCTGCTCGAGCTGGTCCTCGATAACCTTCTCGGGGACGGGGATCTCAACGAGCTCAACGAGCTTTGCGAGGACCTTGTCGCGTGCCTGGGTGCCCTGCTCGGCAACCTTAGCCTCTGCAACCTGCTTCTTGATGTCTTCCTTCAGCTCGTCGATGGTGTCGAACTCGGAAGCCAGCTGTGCGAACTCGTCGTCAGCTGCGGGCAGCTCGCGCTCCTTGACTGCGGAGAGCTTGACCTTGATGACAGCCTGCTCGCCTGCGTGCTCGCCACCGGAGAGCTTGGTCTCGAAGGTTGCGTCCTCGCCAGCGGACAGGCCGGTCAGAGCCTCGTCGATGCCGTCGAGCATGGTGCCGGAACCAATCTGGTAGGACAGGTCGTTTGCTGCGTCAACCTGCTCGCCATCGATCTCAGCTGCGATGTCGATGGTCACGAAGTCCTTGTCAGCTGCGGGGCGCTCAACGGTCTTCAGGGTGCCGAAGCGCTCACGCAGAGCGTCCAGTGCCTGAACCTCGTCCTCAGCGGTGACCTCTACCTCGTCAACCTCAACCTCGAGGCCCTCGTAGTTGGGCAGCTCGATTTCGGGGCGGACGGTGACGGTGATGGTCAGCTTGACGTCTGCCTCACGGTTCTCGGTGGAGGGCTGGGACTGAACGTCCAGCTCGGGCTGTGCCAGGGGGGAGAGTTCGTTCTCGCCCAGTGCCTGTGCGTAGTAGTCGTTCAGAGCGTCGTTCAGGGATGCCTCGACGATGTAGTCGAAGCCCGCACGCTGCTCGATGAGCTGCTTGGGCAGCTTACCCTTGCGGAAGCCGGGAACGCTGATCTGACCCGAGAGGTTCTTGTAGGTGCGGTCCAGGTAGGGCTTGAATTCTGCGAAGGGAACCTCGACCTCAATCTTTGCGAGGGTCGGGTTGAGCTTCTCGACGGCGGTCTTCACGTCCGTGATCTCCTCATATAGTTTCGGTGCGGCACGAATCGTGTGTGCCGCGGTTGCTTAGTGGAAAGAGCGCCACGACCTTGTAGCGTCGCGGCAACCGTTTCACGTCGGGGCGACAGGATTCGAACCTGCGATCTCCTGCTCCCAAAGCAGGCGCGTTAGCCAAGCTACGCCACGCCCCGTGAAACCGACCGTGTTGCGCACTTGCGTGTTTAACACAGTCAGTGCCCTAGTTTACCTGTTTTCCCGCTAAATGCCCAACACAGCGGCTCGTGCACGGTTTATTTCCACTGAGCGCGTACTCCCCTAATAAGGATGCGCAGACCGGCACAAAAAGAGGAGGCGAGCGCCCACAAGAACAGGCAAAGGCCACCACGCAAAACCGCGCCAACACGCCAAAGAGTTTGACAGCGCAGATGGAACCTCGCTACTATGGTAAAGTTCCATTCCGGGGATGTAGCTTAATGGTAAAGCCTCAGTCTTCCAAACTGATTACGCGGGTTCGATTCCCGTCATCCCCTCGCACAATCCCCCCGACGTTGTCGGGGGGATTTTTTGTGCTCGGGGATGCCGGGAATCGCTTACGGGCGAAAATGCATTCCCTCGCGCGCTCGGGATTTTCGCCCTCCAGCCCGTCATCCCCTCGAGAACTATCCTGAACGAATCGTGGGAACCGCTTCCGCATGCGGATTTGTTTCCTCGCGCGCTCGGAATCCGCACGCTCCAGCTCGTCATCCCCGACAACACACGGAGCCCCTACCGCACTTACCCCACCTAAAAACTTCACCCCAATAAAGCAATAGGAAACAGGTACGAATATTTACCCCAAAACATGGTACACTTATTCGAAAGTAATCTATTTCAGATAGGAAAATCCAGTGACCTTGAAGATTAATGAAAAAGCTTTGGAAAAGCTCGTACAGCAACAGATTGCTACAACGACTCAGAAGTATCAGCATGAGTTTGACCGCATCGCCTCAACTATGAAGGGTAAACCGGTGGAGTTGATTCTGCCGGAACTGCAGAAGTTTGTGAAGCAACAGGGTGGAAATATTGATAATGCACAGCTGAAGGAGTGGGCTCAGTGCCTCTCTAAGGGCGAGAAATTCATCTTCACTTCATAAGCCCTCACAAAATCAGAGCAGTAGAGCTAAGCGAGGAGCCCCAATTTATTATCGAGGACTCCTCGCTTTTCTCGTATCCACAGCCGTGAGTTAGAGCCGGATACCACTACATCTGGCAGCCGGGGCACCAGTAGAGTTTGCGGCCTGCGATTTCTTCCATGCGGATGGTGGTTCCGCAGCGGCGGCAGGGCTCGCCGTGATGCATGTACACATAGTTGGCGTGGTCGGGCCACGCTTCGGTTTCGGGCACGCCGGGGCGGTCTTCAGGCTCGGTGGTGATGATGCGCCCCACGCGCACGCCGATGACCAGCAGGTGCTTATTGTCTTCCCAGAGTCGCTCCAGCTCCTCGTCGCTGAGGCTCTTGCCGGGGCGTAGCGGGTCAATTGCCTGGCGATACAGCGACTCGGCGCGGAAGATATTACCCACACCGGAGATTGCCGCCTGATCCATCAGAATCACACCAATCGGGCGGGAGCTCTTGCGTGCCGCGCGGTAGAACTGTTCGGGGTCGGCATCCGGGTTGAGCGGGTCGGGGCCGAGCTTGGAGCGGACGGTGCGCACCTCCTCCGGGGTGAGGGTGCGGCAGATAGTCGGGCCCACCAGATCCGCCCAGCCGTGCTCCGAAACAATACGGCAACGCACCGTACTCTTCGGTTCGGGAGGACCGGCGTAAGGTTCCCCCTCCCCCGCGGCGTATTCTTTTTCGCCGATCTTGCGGGGCGCACCAATGCTCGAAGCACCCGTGAACGTCTCGTCCCCGCCAAAGCTCCAGTTACCGTAAATACCCAGGTGCACGTTCAGGGTCAGGTCGTTCTCGAAGGTCACGAACAGGTGCTTACCGTGCGCGTACGCCCCGGTGATGGTGTGCCCATCCAGCAGGGCGGCACCCTCAGCGTAGCGGCCCTGCGGGGAGGAAACCTGCACGCGCTCGCCGGTGAAGACGTCACTGATTTGGCGGGCGATACGGTGGATAGAGTGGCCTTCGGGCACGGGTTCTCCTCGAAAACTTGTCGGCTAGAAATAGTGCGGATTATATGGGATGCAGAAACGACTGAGGCGCATAGCCTGCACTATGCGCCTCAGATTTTAGAGCTTAGGCAGCGTCAATCTGCTTGCCGGCAATGTCGCCGGTCTGCTCGTACTCAGCCAGCTGACCGATACGGCGTGCGTGACGCTCCTCGTTGGTCCAGGGGGTAGCCAGGAAGACCTTGATGATTTCCAGTGCTTCTTCCTTGCTGTGCTGGCGGCCGCCCACAGCAACGACCTGTGCGTTGTTGTGCTCGCGAGCCAGTGCCGCGGTGTCGTGGTTCCACGCCAGAGCCGCGCGGATACCATCAACCTTGTTCGCAGCCATCTGCTCACCGTTGCCGCTGCCGCCCAGCACAATACCCAGGGAGTCCAGGCCAGCCTCGCGGTCACGCTTCACGCCAAGGGCTGCATTAATGCAGAACGAGGGGTAGTCGTCCAGCGGGTCGTAGTCGGCGGGGCCGTGGTCAATCATTTCGTAGCCCGCAGCGGTGAGGGACTCAATCAGGTAGTGGCTCAGTTCGAGGCCAGCGTGGTCGGTTGCGATGTGTACGCGCATGGTACTCTCCTGGTGATTTTGTCTTGGTGTGACGTGCGTTTGTGCGTTCGTGGGAGGCGCCGGTTCTCAGTTCTGAGCGCCGTTACTAGAGTGCGCCGCGCATCCATCAGGTGGGATGCGCTTCCCCGTTTGGGGTTTTTCTGTCTTAACTGTATCGAATTCGCGCGGGTTCGGGTAATGCGGAGCCTTCTAGACCCCCACCTATACGGTAGACTGTGGGGTATGGCACTTTTTGGTGTCCCGATTCGCCGCGCCCAAGCTTGAACGCCTCCAGCGCTACGTATGCAGCGTCGCAGGAGCCACGCACCTCGGGAACCAGCGCACCATGACAGGGCGTGTCAACACGGCACGCTATTCACATCTAAGGAGAGGGAGCTGTATGCCCGGCCTGAACCTAACCCGCAATGAGGCAATCGAACGCGCATCCATTATTAAGCGCGTGCACTCGTACCGTATTGAACTTGACCTTCCGAAGGACAAAGACGTCTTCTCCTCGAAGGTTGAAATCCGCTTCGATGCTCAGGAAGGTGCCTCCACCTTCATTGACGCCATCACCTCCTCGGTCAAGTCCATTAACCTCAACGGCGAAGAGCTGAGCACCGACCTGGCGGACGGCGAGCGCATCCAGCTGCCGAACCTGGCGGCTGAGAACACCCTGGTCATTGACGCAGAGATGTTCTACACCAACACCGGTGAGGGTCTGCACCGTTTCGTAGACCCCGCCGACGGCGAAGTGTACCTGTACTCCCAGTTTGAGGTGCCGGACTCCCGCCGTGTGTTCCCCGTCTTCGAGCAGCCCGACCTGAAGGCTGAATTCGAGTTTATTGTGCGCGTTCCCTCGCACTGGGTGGTTGTGTCTAACCAGCCCGAGGTGAAGGTTGAGGAGAAGGAGTGCGGTTGCGGCCGTGCGAAGACTTGGTTCTTCAAGCCGACCCCGCGCATGTCTTCGTACATTACCGCGATTGTGGCTGGCCCCTACGAGAAGGTCACCAGCGAGCTGACCAACTCTGAGGATCGCGTGATTCCGCTGGGCGTGTACGCCCGTAAGTCCCTCATGCCGTTCGTGGATGCTGAGGACATGTTTGAGCTGACCCGTCAGGGCTTCGAGTTCTACGAGGAGCAGTTCAAGACCCCGTACCCGTTCGAGAAATACGATCAGCTGTTCGTGCCCGAGTTCAACGCCGGTGCGATGGAGAACGCTGGCTGCGTGACCTACCTGGAGACTTACGTCTTCCGTTCCAAGGTTGCGGAGGCTCTGCGTGAGCGCCGCGCTATCACCGTTCTGCACGAGCTGGCTCACATGTGGTTCGGCGACCTGGTCACCATGAAGTGGTGGAACGACCTGTGGCTGAATGAGTCTTTCGCTGAGTTCATGTCGACCCTGGCTGCTGCGGAGAATACCCGCTACGCGAAGGAGGCGTGGGCTACCTTCGCCGCGTCGGAGAAGACCTGGGCGTACCGTCAGGATCAGCTGTCTTCGACTCACCCCATTGTGGCTGAGATTCGTGACCTTGCCGATGTTCAGGTGAACTTCGACGGCATTACGTACGCGAAGGGCGCTTCGGTGCTGCGTCAGATGGTGGCGTGGGTTGGCCAGGAGAACTTCATGGCTGCTCTGAAGGTGTACTTCGATAAGCACAGCTGGGGCAACACCGTTCTGGACGACCTGCTGGTTGAGCTGGAGCGCACCTCCGGCCGTGACGTGCGTGCGTGGAGCGCTAAGTGGCTTGAGACCGCTGGCGTGAACACTCTCGCCGTTGAGGTTGAGAATGACGAGGCGGGCAACATTTCGAACCTGGGTATCCGCCAGTCCTACGCTGAGGGCTTCGAGACCCTGCGCCCGCACCGTGCAGTAATTGGTTTCTACAACCTGGTGGACGGCAAGCTGACCCGCACCGACCGCATCGAGCTGGATATTGACGGCGAGCTGACCGTGGTTGAGGAGGCTCTCGGCAAGAAGCGCCCCGACCTGCTGCTGCTGAACGATGAGGACCTGGCGTACGCTAAGATTCGCCTGGACGAGCGTTCCATCGAGACCGCTATCAAGCACCTGGGCGACATTGATTCGTCCGTGGCTCGCGGCGTGGTCTGGGGTTCGCTCTGGGATACCGTGCGTGACGCTCAGATGCCGGCACGTAAGTACGTTGACCTGGTGCTGAACAACATCGGTAAGGAGACCAACTCCACCGCTCTACGCACCCAGATCAACAACCTGTCCGCTACCCTGCACTCCTTCGTGGCTCCTGAGGCTCGCGAGGAGACCCGCCACCGTGCCGCTGACCGTCTCTGGGAGCTGGCATGCGTTGCAGAGCCCGACTCGGATGCTCAGCTGCAGCTGCTGCAGGCGTTCATCAACCAGACCCGCACCGAGGAGCAGTACGACAATGTGCAGCGCCTCTTCGAGGGTGAGCTGACCCTTGAGGGCCTGGACATTGACGCCGACCTGCGTTGGAACCTGGTGTGCCGCCTGGCTACCGGTGGCCGTTTCTCCGCCGAGCAGATCGCTGCGGAGTTGGAGAACGACAACACCGCGAACGGTCAGCAGTACGCCGCTCAGGCATACGCATCGATTCCGACTGCGGAGGCTAAGGCTGAGTACTGGAACAAGATCATGGTGACCGGCGAGCTGTCGAACATGATTCAGCGTTACGCTATTTCCGGTTTCAAGTCCGGCAAGCCCGAGCTGATTGCCCAGTACGATGAGCCGTACTTCGAGCAGATTGAGGGTATTTGGCGTTCGCGTTCGCACGAGATTTCCATGCAGATTATTGGTGGCATGTACCCGAGCGAGCCGACCGCTGAGTTGCTGGAGCGTACCGAGGCGTACCTGGCTTCTCTGCCTGAGGATGCTGCGGCTCTGTACCGTCAGATTGCGGAGGCACGCGACGGCGTGGCTCGTGCGCTGAAGGTTCAGGCGGCTGACATTTAACAATGCTTGTGAGCTGAGGCGGGTTCGCCACCTGCTCTCATAGGTTTTTACTCATGGGTTTTTATTCGTCCCCTTCTACCCCGAGATTCGGGGTGGGAGGGGACGTTTCTATATGGGGGTTTATGCCGGTTCTATTTTGAGTTGTGCCCCAAGTTGCACACCGGTTTGCATACAGGTTTGCACACCGAATCTAATTCTTGTCACTGCGGTGCATATTTTTTGTTATTTTCATTTGAATATCCCTCAAAAGCTCTCTACTTGGGGTTGCGCCTATCGTATACTGTTGTGCATGCCTTCTATCAAGTCTCCTATCGCGAAAGTTTCTCTGACCGGTGCAATCCTTGCTGTGGTTGCCGCCGGTTCCTTTGGCGTGTACTCCGCAGGAGGCTTCACCGCACCCGGTAGCACCGCTGCTACCGCTGCTACGGGCGCCGAGCCTACCCAGTCGGCGCAGGAAAGCCCCAGCGAGTCCCCCTCCCCCGAGCCGACTCCGGAACCGACCACCCCGGCGCAGAAGATGGAACGCACCGCGCAGAACGCCTTCGGCAAGGAGGGTGCGCAGGCAACCGGTGAGATTCAGGCGCCGTTCCCCACCTCCGCTGATGCCGCCGACATGCTGGTTCAGCAGTTCAAGGGTGGCGTGGTCATGTACACCCCCAAGTACGGTCCGGTTGCGGTGGAATCCGGCGTCTACGAGCACTGGTGGAAGCAGCGTGGGTACAGCGACTTTGCCGGTTGGGAGGGTCTGCCGGTGAGCTGGCGATCCAAGAAGGGCGTTCTGTACACCAAGTTTGAGAAGGCTGAACTCTACTGGGATAAGGCGAACGGTCTGCCGCGTAACACCAATGTTCTTGGCGCTAAGGATGCCCTGGTGATTGGTGACTCGCAGGTGACCGCAACCTCCTGGGTTGGTTTGGGTCTGAAGCAGGCAGGTTTCGTCCCGTACCTGTTCCGTTGCGGCGGCATCGGTTTTGTGACTGCCCGCGAGGGTGTGTGCCCCTCCTACTATCAGGGTGTGATGGGTGGCCGTTGGGCTCTGCCGAGCGGTAACCCCGGCGTGATTTACCTGGACGCCTCCGGCAATGACATTTACATTCACGAGGATGAGACGAAGGCGCGCGAGCACGTAAACGCTCACCAGACTCAGGTCATTGAGCAGCTGCGACGTATGTACCCGTCGTCGAAGATTGTGTTCGGTGGTGTGGTGTCTATGGATGAGGCGTCTGCACCGGATAAGCAGGTGGCGCATAAGCGTCACGTGGCAAACGAGGTGGCAAGGCAGGGTGCCCGCGAGACCGGCGTGCTGTTCATGGACACCTCGGGCTGGCAGAGCCTCTACCTGGCTGAGGGTGACATGGCTGATGGCGTGCATCTGAAGGAGAAGGCGCACCATAAGCTGGCGGGCCCCTTTGCGACTCGTCTGCGTGAACTGCTCGGCACCGCGTAAACTAACTGTGTAATCAGCCGAGTACATCAGCTTCGATCAACGCATATAGCATTAGAATGAGGCGCCGGAAGGGTTGAATCCTTCCGGCGCCTCATTCGTTTGAGTGGGTTACCCACCGCAGCTCTTAAGTTGGTGTGCGGGTTTTATACCGCGACGCTTGCCTGGCGTTCCTTCGCCTCAGCCTTCTGGTGTGCGAGCACGCCCTCCGCAAGGCGACGCTTCTGACGCTCACGAGCGGCTTCCTTCTCACGCTGCTCGGCAGCCCAGGCGACCGGGTCAATGTCGATCGACTCGTAGTGCCATTCGCCAATGTAGTCGCGAATCGGGGCGACCCAGGTGACGGGAATGCCGCGGCGCAGGTACACCTCGTGGTCGGTGTCTTCAAAAGCGTGGATAATGCGGTTGCCGTCAGCAATCAGGGACTCAATGACGGAGTCCTTCCATGCGGGGCTGTTGGAGCCGTCGTTGCCGGGCTTAGCGAACACGTGCTTGGGTTCCAGACCTGCGCGGGCGATGAACTGGTTCAATTCCTTCATGTAGGTGCCATCGCGGCCGGTAATTACTACGACCTCTGCGCCGGTGTCTGCTGTGATTTCGCGAACACGGTCGGCAACTTCAACATTGACCGTGGCGTTGCGGATGGCCTTGAAGAATCGGCGGTTGCTTGCGAAGAAACCGGTCAGGTACTTGTCCATCTGATCTCGGTTGCTGGCAAGGGTACCGTCAATGTCGACTGCAATCAGATCCATATAGGTCTCACTTTCGATCCGTACGGGAAGAATGCGCCTGGTGAGGGCGCAGCGGAAGAGTTCCCGTGCGGTGTGGCTGGTAATCGGTGTGTCAAAGACGCCCCGGTGAAAGGGCGTAGTCTTTCTAGAATACCCTATTTTCGTAAAGTAATGCCCTATCGAATGTCATTATTACAACTACCCCGTTGATGTCATACGGCATAGAAAAACCGCTGGTGGCGCAGGCAAAGAGCCCACACCACCAGCGTAAAAAATCTAGAAATGTCTCGAGGAAAGTTAGAGTAGCGAACCGGAACCGCGGCGCACCAGCACCATACCGGCGGGCGCCACAATGCGCAGCCACTCCTCCGAACCTACATGCGCAGCGAACAGCGGCAGATCGCCCGTGAAGCCTTCCGGGATGAAACCAAACACGCGCAGGGCGAATGCCGCGCCGGTCGGAACAAGCACGGTATCGAACTCAGGTAGGTATTCCAGCACCATATCGGAGGACCAAATACGCGAGCGCACCGTGGAAAGCACAGCAGCGCCGGGGTTCTCGGGCAGGGCGCGTTCTACCGCCTCCAGGCCTTCTGCGGTGGCGCGGTGGAACTCTTCAACCGGGACGGTACCAACCTCGTACCAGCCGCTGAGCGGGGCTGACTTGCCAGCCCAGCTAGCGTTAACGGTCACCGGCGGCATGAACAGCACCAGCTGCGGGTTCTCTTCGTTGCCCTGTTCTTCTGCCTGCTTCTGCAGACGCGCCAGACGGTCCAGCAGCGCCTGCGCCTGTACGGTCATGTCCAGGGTGGAGTCAGCCAGCAGGTGCAGGGCTCGCAGACCCATGATGACCGGGGTGTCCGAGGAGGCGTCCTCCGGCTCCAGGGAGCAGGCGAATACCGCCACCACGCGGCCGCGCGCGGTCAGGCGGATAGCGGCGTCCGGGTTCACCGCCAGGGCGCGAGAAGTGTAGGTGGCAAGGTCCTTGACCACTGCGGCACCCTGCGCGCCGCCGGGCAGGATCAGGTAGGGTTCTTCCACGCCTTCGTGGGGGTTGTACTTGAGCTCAATGGGTGCTGCCGCATTCGGTGCGCTGTTCTGGTCGGGAGCGTTCTCCTGCACGGGGGTATTGTCAGGGGTGGTTTCAGACGGCGTAGTCATTTCTGCTCCTTTTCGGCGTTGGCCTGCTCGGTGGCAAGTTGGTGGGTGATATCTGCGATGGTGTGTTAGGCAGACGTTCCAGATCGACAATCCGGGGCATCGTTCCTAGTCAATGTTCCGAATCAACCTGTCGTGGTTGTCTCAGAGCATGCTCTCCCACTCTACGCCAGAAACCGGTTCATTGAAAACGTGCGAGAATAAAACCATGACCAAGCCCACTGTGACCCAAAACCTCATGCGGATGCTGGACCTCTCCCCCGTGGAGGCGGCGCCCGCCTCCTTCGGTAGCGATGAAGTGTCTACCGGTGTGACGCTCACCCGCGAGCAGCCGCGTACTTTCGGTGGTCAGGTTCTTGCCCAGTCGATTATTGCCGCCGACCGCACGGTGGAGGGCAAGGACATCCACTCGATTCACGCCTATTTTCTGCGTCCCGGCGATATTGAGCGTGAACTGTTCTTCGCCACTCAGCGTCTGAACGATAGCCGTTCCTTCTCGACCCGCCGCGTGCAGGTGTTCCAGGATGAGGCGCCCATGTTCTCGGCGATTATGTCTTTCCAGTCCGATAGCCGCGGCCCGGAGCACACCGCAGTGACCATGCCGGAGGTGCCGGACCCCGAGTCGCTGCCGATGGTCAGCGATTATCTGGGCCAGCTCCCCCACCCCATTGCACAGGCGGTCGCGTGGGAGCGCCCGATTGATATGCGACACGTGGACGCGCCCCTGTACACTCAGGCGGATGCCTCCTCGACACAGCCGCGCGCCTGCGTGTGGTTCAAGACCTTTGACCGCCTGGTGCATGCTGATGGTTCTGAGGCCTCGGAGGCGGAGCACCGCGCCGCTATCGCCTACGCTTCGGATTATCTGCCGCTGGAGCCGGCTCTGCGCCGTCACGGCAAGTTCTGGCTGGAGCCGGGCCTCAAGAGCGCCTCGCTGGATCACGCGATGTGGTTCCACCGTTCGGCGCGTGCCGATGAGTGGCTGCTGTACGTGCTGGATTCCCCGAGCGCGCAGGGCGGCAGGATGCTCGCGCAGGGTTCGATTTTCAATCGTTCCGGTGAGCTGGTGGCGACCGTGGCGCAGGAAATGATGTTCCGCCTGCCGGAATATCGATAAAGCAGAGCACCGCTAGGACTACCGGAAGGCGTCAGGCGAACCTGGCAGAGCATACAGAAAGACCGTGTGAGGTGGTTGTCTCACACGGTCTTTCTTATGTTCTAGTGTACGGTCTAGAAGCCGTTTGGAAGCTCTTATTTAGCTTCGCCGTCAATCACACCGTCCGGGGAAATGTGCACGGTGCTCTTGGTGCGGCGGGAAACAAAGAAGTCACCCACGAATACCAGACCGGTCACCAGAAGACCCAGTGCTGCCATCCATACTGCCGCCACGCCGTAGATTATCGGGAACAGCACCACGAGCAAGCCCAGAATAAGGGTACCAATAGCAGAGAGCTGCAGGTGGCGTCCGGCGGCGTAGCTCAGGTATTTCACGCCCTGGGCAGTCATCAGACGAATCAGCGCCCACATAATCATCCACGTACCCACAATGGTCGGGATGAAGGTTGCCTGTTCACCCACCGAGGCAGTCAGCAGAATCAGGCCAGCCACCACGGTCAAGATGCCGTCAACCAGGTCCCAGCCGGTACGTGCCTGCTTTGGCGTGCCGAAGTAACGTACCAGTTCAAACACGCCACCAAGCCACACCGAAATGGAGAACACATAACCCAGAACTACCAGCGGAATAGCGGGATTGGCGAACATGTAGATTGCCGCTGCAATCAGCAACAGACCGGTAACCAAGGACATCCAGTTATATTTTGAAAGCATAATGCTCTTCTCTTCGTAATCACATGTGTCAGTTGTACTTACGCACATACCCATTATAAACCGTAAATATGAAGTCCGCCACGATATATCGGTCGCCACTGAGCGAACTATTTCTACCGGCGAACACGCGACCCTCCCCTCGCCAGCACATACAGCAGCCAACGCGCGCAGCATCCAGTACACACAGCGCGTACGGCATCCAGCGCATATGGCATCTAGCGGGCACAGCAAAGCCCCGCCTCCCCACGCTTCAACAGCGCAGGAGGCGGGGCTCGCTACCGAACTAAACCCTATCGGGTCAGCTTGCGGTGCACCACGCGGTGCGGCTTGGCGGCCTCGGGGCCGAGGCGCTCAATCTTGTTCTTCTCGTAGGACTCGAAGTTACCCTCGAACCAGTACCACTGATCCGGGTTCTCGTCGGTGCCCTCCCACGCCAGGATATGGGTTGCCACGCGGTCCAGGAACCAACGGTCGTGAGAGACGACCACGGCGCAGCCGGGGAATTCCAGCAGCGCATTTTCCAGGGATGCGAGGGTCTCAACGTCCAGGTCGTTAGTGGGCTCATCGAGCAGCAGCAGGTTACCACCCTGCTTGAGGGTCAGCGCCAGGTTCAGGCGGTTGCGCTCACCACCGGAGAGCACACCCGCCTTCTTCTGCTGGTCCGGGCCCTTGAAGCCGAACGCGGAAACGTACGCACGCGAAGGCATTTCAACGTTGCCGACCTGGATGTAGTCCAGACCGTCAGAGACGACCTCCCAGAGGCTCTTCTCCGGGTCGATGTTCGCGCGGTTCTGGTCAACGTACGAGATCTTCACGGTCTCGCCGACCTTCAGCTCGCCGCCGTCGAGGGGCTCCAGGCCAACGATGGTCTTGAACAGGGTGGACTTACCCACACCGTTCGGACCAATCACACCCACAATGCCGTTACGGGGCAGGGAGAAGGACAGACCGTTAATCAGGGAACGGCCGTCGAAGCCCTTCTGCAGGTTCTCAGCCTCAATAACGACGTTACCCAGGCGGGGTCCCGGAGGAATCTGAATCTCTTCGAAGTCAAGCTTGCGGGTCTTCTCAGCCTCCGCAGCCATCTCCTCGTAGCGTGCCAGACGAGCCTTCGACTTAGCCTGGCGGCCCTTAGCGTTGGAGCGGACCCAGTCCAGTTCCTCGCTCAGGCGCTTAGCGAGCTTAGCGTCCTTCTTGCCCTGAACTTCGAGGCGGGCGCGCTTCTTCTCCAGGTAGGTGGAGTAGTTACCCTCGTAGGGGTACAGGTTACCGCGGTCAACCTCGGCGATCCATTCTGCCACGTGGTCGAGGAAGTAACGGTCGTGGGTAATCGCGATGACGGCACCCTCGTAGGACTGCAGGTGCTGCTCCAGCCAGAGCACGGACTCTGCGTCCAGGTGGTTAGTGGGCTCGTCGAGCAGCAGCAGGTCAGGCTTCTGCAGCAGCAGCTTGCACAGTGCCACGCGGCGGCGCTCACCACCGGAGAGGTGGGTAACGGGCATGTCAGCGGGCGGGCAGCGCAGCGCCTCCATAGCCTGCTCCAGCTGGGAGTCCAGGTCCCATGCGTTAGCGGCGTCGATAGCCTCCTGCAGCTGACCCATTTCCTCCATGAGGGCGTCGAAGTCAGCGTCAGGCTCAGCCATGAGTGCGGAGATTTCGTTGAAGCGATCCAGCTTGGACTTGATTTCGCCCACGCCCTCTTCAACGTTGCCCAGAACGGTCTTCTCTTCGTTCAGCGGCGGCTCCTGCATGAGGATACCCACGGTGTAACCGGGGGTCAGGCGTGCCTCACCGTTGGACGGCTGGTCGAGGCCAGCCATAATCTTCAGGATGGTCGACTTACCCGCACCATTCGGACCAACCATACCGATCTTGGCGCCGGGGAAGAACGACATCGTCACGTCGTTAAGGATGACCTTGTCGCCCACAGTCTTGCGGGCCTTGATCATCTGATAAATAAATTCAGCCATAGTTACCTATTTTAGCGTGATTCTGCGGCGCGCTGACGACTTAGTCAAATATTCCCCACCTTCAGCCTGCACGATTTTTAGTCACCTTCAGCCTGCGCGCGTTTACGTTCATAGGAGCGGGCGGCGCGGATACGGTCACCACAACGCACGCTGCACCATCTACGTCGCGCATGGGTTCGCAACATGATGCGGTCGCAGTCGGGTGCTTCGCATTCAGAGAGTTTATCTGCTTCTTCGCCGGTCAGTAATGTGATGGCATCATAAGCGATGCGAGCGATGGCGCAATCCACCTCTTGGGTGAGGGGGTCTTCAACTCGCCGCGTGTACCGCCGGTTTTCTGCATCCCACGCTAGAGCGTTCATGGTGAGCGCTTCATGTGCCGTCTTGTTAACGGCATGAAGCGCACCCGGGTAGGGAGGGCGCTGATATAGGTACGCGTCAAACAGTTCTTTGATGACGTATCGAAAGCTGATGAATCTGCTGGCGCAATAGGCTTGTAGCTCATACGAGTTATTCACGATGTGGTGTTCGTGCGCCCATTCAGTGGCTGTTTCTGGGGTTCTGAGCAAATCGCATTGTTCGCCACCGGGTGTTATATAGAGCGTATTTGCTAACGCTATGCAGGGGTGTTCTTGGCTTCCGGGTGCAGCAGGAAGGTGGGCGGTTCGGTGAGATTTTTCCATACTTCTCATGGTATCACTTGTATTTTTCCGTGAATATACCTATTGTTAATCACGGCAAAAACATAATTTATCCATGAGAGGAACACTTTTATGCCTACGATTAACGTCATCACCGGCCCCACCGTCCTGATTGAATACGCGGGTTTGCGCTTCCTGACCGACCCCACCTTTGATGCCCCTCAGGACTACGACATGGGCATTACCGTTCTCAAGAAGACTGCCGGTGCCCCCATCACCCCCGAATCGGTTCTCCCCATCGACGCAGTCCTGCTCTCGCACGACACCCACCCCGACAACCTCGACACTAGCGGCCGCGCCCTCCTCCCCAAGGTCGGCCACGTCATCACTACCGAAGACGGCGAAAAGAACCTTCAGGCAGAAGGCCTCACCAATGTCACCGGCCTGGCTCCCTGGGATACCTTCATCGTGGCAAAGGATTCTGCTGAAGTTACCGTCACCGCAATGCCTGCACTCCACGGCCCGAACATCCCCGAAATTCAGGAGGTAACCGGCCCCGTTATTGGTTTCCTCCTGCAGGCCGCAGGAGAACCGACCGTATATATTTCTGGCGACAACTCCGAACTTCACGTTGTAGAGGAAATTGCTCAGCGCATTGCGCCTGTTGATGACGCTATCCTTTTTGCGGGTGCAGCACGCCCCCTCGGACCCGAGCTCAGCGTAACCATGACCGCCGAAAACACCGCAAAAGCGGCAAAGCTTCTGGGCGCCCAGCGGGTGTACATTGCCCACACCGACTCTTGGGGCCACCTGGGTGAAGACTTGCAGGATACGATTCAGGCCTTTACCCGCGAGGGAATTGACTACAAGCTCATGAATAAGTAGAGCGCTAAAAATTTCTGGGGTGTATGCGAACCATTGCATACGCCCCAGTTGTTGTATCAACACCTTAGACGTCAGCGCCATAGAGTCCATCAACAGAACCCATCAATGACCAGATAAACTCGAAGCTATGAGTACAAACCCCTCCCCCAAACTTCTGGCCCCCGAGGACCTCGAACGCACCGTTGACCGCCTCGCGCTCGCCATGCCGCTGGCGACGCGCGATCAGCCGTTCGGGCCCGAGCACACGGTGTACCGAGTGGGCGGCAAGATCTTCGCCATGTACACGGAGGGCATCGGCTACCCCATCGTGAACCTCAAAACCGACCCGGAAGAATCCGAGGTGTTGCAGCGCATCTACCCGAGCATCATTCCGGCATGGCATATGAATAAGCGGCACTGGATTTCTGTGAGTGCCGGCGAGGGCGTCACCGAGCGGGTGCTAGAGGAGTTGGTCGAGGATGCGTACCTACGCGTCATGTACTCGCTACCCAAGGCGAAGCGACCCATCGAGTTCCGCGAGCGCCCGGTACCCGAAAAGCACTAGGGTCTGAAGGAATCTTTTAAACAGCGGAGCGGGCGAGCACCGGTCCGGACCACCGGCTTGCTCACCCGCTTTGCAAAGCACATTCCTATCCGCGATTGGGAGGGTCATCAACCACGATGAACGCTCGAACCACCAAGCTCCCATCCCATATATTGCGGGGTTCCGTACCATGCACCACTTGTGTGAATACGTGATAGTTGAGTCGGCGCCCTTGCCAGATCTTCCTATGCAGAGGAGGCGCTCACATGGGTGCACTGAATATTTCCCTTGAGTGACTCAGCTACGTCATGCGATGTAGCTGAGAGGGGATCGCTGTCTTCGCCCGAACTACCGGCACGGACGAATGTGTGCTCTCGAGAATAATAATAGCCTTTTTGCATCACGGTGTCACTTTCGGGTTGAGGTATTCCACCTGTTCCTATTGAGCGTATTTCAGGTGTTTTATAGCACCGAACCCACATATCCAATCACAGCGAATACCTGCGGATTTTAAGCCCCGAAAAATCAAGGAGGGGCCGCCCTAAACCCTCCTTATATCGCCTCCACATGGGCTAATACCCACTTAAAGCAATATATAGAAAAGTTAGTGCGACCCCTCACTATATGAGATAAAAATGAGATAAACCCCTACTCAGAGCGATTACCGACGGGATTTATCTATTACTTCCCCAGAGTGACCGGTTACTCGCCGAACTCCACCTTCTCGAAGCTCATGGTGCCATCAGCGTGAGAAACAACAGTATTCGGGTCACGTTCACGACGAGCCGCCGCGTACGCATCATGGCTTGCTTCATCAACCCAGCGGGTCACCACGAAATAGTCGCCACCCTCATCCAGGGGGCGCCACAGTTCAAACCCCTCAAAGCCTGGGAAAGAGTCAGCGATGTGGCGGGCAGCGGCAAAGCGCTTCTCCAGCTCAGCACGATTGTCGCCAACGACAGCCAAACGGTGAACCTTAACAACGGACATGTGTCCTCCTTCTGTTGAGTACATGCTTTCAACGATGAAAGCGGGTTATAACCTCGCACCAGCTATAGGTGAGCTATATTCTTAGCGAGGTTAACCTCAGAATAACGGTTCGCGGGTACAAAAAATAGGGGTTAGCGCCAACTAACAGTTATATGACGCTAACCCCCATTCAAAGAATCACGAGGCACCCGCAGGCACCCGTTCGAAGCTTAGGAATCCGGCTGGGCCTGCACGGTATCAGGCTGTGCCGCCTGAGCCGCGCTATCAGCCTGCGGTGCGGGGTTCTTCTTCGCCTTCTTCTGAGCCACCTTCGCCGGGTTCGCAAAATACACCCCGCGCTCAGCCAAGAAGCGGCGATCCTTCTTATCCCACTGCTCCACCGGGTACGCCTCCAACAGGTCCGGGCGACGCTCCAGGGTGCGCTCAATCTGACGGTCACGACGCCAACGCGCAATCGCACCGTGATTACCCGACAGCAGCACCTCCGGCACCTCACGCTCACGCCACATCGCGGGCTTCGTGTACACCGGATACTCCAGCAGACCACCCGTATGCGACTCCTCCTCCAGGGAGGCGGGGTTACCCATCGCGCCCGGAATCAGGCGGGTGATAGCCTCAATCATCGCCATGACCGCAACCTCACCACCGTAAAGCACATAATCGCCGAGGGACACGGGCATCACGCGGAAGCTCTCCTGCGCCCAGTCCAGCACACGCTCATCAATGCCCTCGTAGCGCGCCGGAGCGAAGACAATATGCTTCTCCTCCGCCAGCTCATACGCCATCGCCTGATCGAAAACGGCACCCGCCGGGGACGGGACAATCAGCAGCGGGCGGGTATCAGCGGCGGGTTCGGCGAGCCTAGTGCCCTCAGACTTAGCATCCTCAGAAGCATCTTCGGTAACGTTCAGCGGGGAGGCGGCAAGCACCTCATCCAGCGCCAAACCCCACGGCTCCGCCTTCATCACCATGCCCGCGCCACCGCCATACGGGGTGTCATCCACCGTACGGTGACGGTCAAAGGTGTACTCACGCAGATCGTGCAGGTGCAGATCCACCAGACCCTTCTCGCGTGCCTTACCCAGCAGGGACAGCTTCAGCGGCTCCAGGTACTCGGGGAAAATCGTGACCACATCGTAGCGCACGGACTACTCCCCCGCCTGCTCGGTCGCCTGCGCAGAATCCTGCTCAGCGTCCTCGACCAGGTCAATCAAACCCGCCGGAGGGGTCAGCAGCACAAAGCCGGGCTCATCCTCGGTCGAGGGAACCACCTCGGGCACAATCTCCTCAACAAACGGAATCATGATCTCTTCACCCGCACCGGATGCAAGGCGCGGCGAACGAGCCAGCTTAATCAGCAGCAAATCCTGAACCGGCATGGTCTGCAGACCGGTCACCTTGCCCAGCGGCTTGCCAACAGCCGGGTTATCCACGGGGCTCTCACCCTCGGGCACGTCAGCGAGCAGGTACACGGGCAGGTTCACGAGCTCCTGCTCGTAGAAGCCCTCTTCATCGCCCTCATCCTCGGGCACCTCGTAGACCAGGCGGCTACCGCGCAGCTCCTCAGCCTGGTTGCGGGTGGTCACCTCATCAAAACGGACCACCAGAATCTTCTTGTTCCAGCGGGCACCGGCAACCGTCAGCTCACCGGTAGGCGCCACCGAAGCGGCAGCAGAGCCGGGCTTAAAATTCTCGATACCGAGCACCTCACCGCGGGCAAAACGCTCCTGCGGGGCATCAGTAAAGAGCTGAACCGTCACCTCACCACGAATACCGTGAGGCTTACCGATACGAGCCACCACAACCTGCATAATTTTCCTCCGCTGGATACAAGCTAAAAACCTACGCCGTGCACGTGCACGGCTCCCACTATTCTACCGGGCACTTAGGACGGGCGCATTCTGCCGCCCGCACTACCACCGGGACCCGGGTACGCGAAAGCCCCCGCCTTCCGGAAAAACTCCGGGAGCGGGGGCTTCAAGCGTTTACGAGCTAGCGTCGCTTTTTGTCGGTGTCGATAATGTCGATACGCATCGGCTCGCCATCAGAAATAGCCTCCATCACCAGACGGATGCTCTTGGCGGTACGACCAGACCTGCCGATAACTCGGCCCAGGTCATCCGGATGCACGCGAACCTCAAGGGTTTCACGGTGACGCTGAGTGCGCAGGCGCACCTTCACGTCCTCCGGACGATCGACAATCCCTCGAACCAGGTGTTCGAGTGCGTCAGCCAACATAATTACTCAGCTGCTTCCTCAGCCTCAGCCTCGGGTGCTGCTTCCTCAGCAGCCTCTTCAGCCTTGGGGGTGATAGCCTCGGGCAGGATCACGGAACTCTTTTCGGGAACAACGAACTCAGCCTTAGCCTCGACGGGCAGAACCTTGGACTCTGCCTTCTCGCCCTTGAATGCAGCCCAGTCGCCCGAGAGCTTCAGCAGAGCCAGAACCTGCTCGGTCGGCTGTGCGCCGACGGAGAGCCAGTACTGAGCACGCTCAGAGTTGATCTCGATACGCGAGGGGTGCTCGGTCGGGTGGTAAATACCAATCTCTTCGATGGTCTTACCGTCGCGCTTGACGCGCGAATCAGCAATCACGACGCGGTAACGAGGATCGCGGATCTTACCCATACGCTTGAGACGAATCTTAACAGCCACTTTAGTGGTTACTCCTGTTTCATAATTTGGTGCGAGGCACGCGGTTCAGCACCCGTGGGGCGGGCCATTCACGGCGCCTCTATGGACACAACGGCGCGCGAAGAGAGGGGTCGCGCGTCGCCGGGTACTCAGCTAGGGTATCAGAGCCCGAGATTTTAAGCTAGCGACACGGAAAAATAATTGCCGCAGGCACCGAACATCACTTTTAAACAGCGTTCTGTTCCCGTGATGTGCCCGGCTGTGCCCGGTCACTCGGCTGTTACTCGGCTCAAATAGCTGCCCCGGCGCCCTCACCGATGAGCTCTAGTCGAGGTTGCTAGGAATTGATGTGGCTAGGAGTCGAGGTTGCTCATCTCCAGAGTCTCCCCCGTCTCCAGGGCGCGGTAGCACTCACGCAGACGCTCCACCATCGACGGGCGCACATAACCCTCCAGGTTCTCCGGAGCCACCCACTCGTAGGTCACCAGCTCGGCATCCTGCAGGGTAATCTTCGTATCCGCCGCAATCACGCCGCCGTCGTACATGTAGTAGGTCGAATCACCCCACACACCCAGCGACAGGCCGTGGAAAATCAGCAGCACGCGACCCAGCTTCAGGTCCAGGCCCAGCTCCTCCACAATCTCACGCTCGCAACCGGGCTTGGGGGCCTCGCCCGCCTCCACGGTACCGCCGGGAAGAATCCAGCCGTCCTTATAGTTCGGCTTCACCAGCAGCATCTCGCCGCGCTCATTACGAATCAGCGCGCCCGCCGCCAAACGGCGCGTAGGCAGGGTGGCGATAAAAGCCTTCAGCTCTTCATCGCTCAGATAGGAATCCTTCATGGCTTCTTTCCTTTAGCGGTCGGTTTTCTTCGCAGCGCGCTGCCTGATGCTACGCACTATACCCAGGGCACGCTCACGCAGTCCAGAGGGTGCCTGCTCCATGGACGGGGCGGCATCCTCCACCGTGCGGTAGTTGCCCTCACGTAGGTCATCAATGAGAGTGCGCTTGGTCGAGGGCTGCTCACCGGTGGTATCCCCCGGATGCACCAGCTCAGCATCCGCAACCGGGCGGGCATGCTTCTTCAACTGGGTCTGCTCGAAAGAACGCAGAACCGTCGGAATCAGAGCCGACTCGACCGTAGCGTTCAGCGCAAAGAGCGCGGCAGCCACCGAGAACTTACGGCTCGCCTTACCCTGCGCGCGGCGGCGGCGCGCCACATTCGCCAAGGTCAGGGCAATAGCGCTCTGAGCCGTCACATCCGTGCCCAGGACAAGACCCACACGGCGGGTCTTCGCACGAATCTGCTCCGGGGTCAGGCGCTTGCGGCGCGAACGAGGCGCGGGGCCCTGAGTGGATGAACTCTGCGGTGCGGGGCCCTGGGATGCCGGTGCCTGATGCTCGGTATTCTGCGATGCGTTCGGCGCAGGTTCGTCGCCCGCCGCGGCATCAGATTGTGCACCCTCAGCCGAGGTCGCCTCAGCCTGCGATGCGGAAGACTGGCTGGAGTACGGTGCGAGGGCAGCCCTCAAATGGGCAAGAACAGCTTCTTCTTCCTCCGGGGTGAAATTCCTGCCCCCCGTAGGCTGCGCATCGTCCTTCTCGAAATCGCGGTCCTGCTCATAGGGACCCTCGAAGTCATCAAACGCCTCGGCGTCCAGGAAGTCTTCTTCCTCATCAAGAGCGTCTTCCGGGAAAGACATATGAGTGTACTCGAAGGGAATATGGCCTTCGCTGATGGCGTCCATCCACTCGGCGAGGGTCACGCGGCGGCCGGTCGCAACCAGTCGGTAGCTACGCTCCATGGGCGAGGGGAAGTTACCCGGGTAGGGCTCGACTTCCTCATCTTCCCCAGAGAAAGTACCTTCAGGCACATCAGCAGTTTCAGCCTCAGCAGGTTCAGCCGCAGGCTGCGCGAAACCCTCATCCTCGTTGCCGAAGATGCGCGCCGTGCTAATCGACGCCACATCAAAACCGGTGGTCGGCACCAGCGCCAGCTCCGTGGGAACATCCAGCAGCTGCAGCACCGACTCCAACGCCAGGGTATTGCTCGTATCGCGCAGGTACGCATTCAGACGGCGACCGGCAATGGAGTCAGCCTCCACACCAAACATCGCCATGACATTAGCGATGCCCTGCTCGATTTCCTCCTCATCGGAACCGAAAATCTTCGAACCCGACAGCTCCGGGGCGCTACCGGGAAGCTCCGACAGCAGGTCCTCCAACACGCCACCAAAACGTGCGACCTCCTCACGGCTGAGGGCACGGTTCAGGCGCTTAGGCACACGCTGCCAGGTGAACTCCTCCACGATATTCTCGTAGGGTTCGCCGAACGCCTCCAGGTACCACTCCTCATCCGAGTAGGGTTCACGGGCGGGCTCCTCATAGACCACCAGGTGCTGCTGGTTCGCGTTACCCTCAGCAATCAGGGCGTTGCAGTTCAGCAGGCCCAGCAGCGCCATCAGGTCCACCGTGTCAGCAGAAATGAGGGTCCACTCCCCCGCCGGCGCGGCAACAACCTGCCGAGTACCGGCAGGAAGGTACGCCAAAAGAAGCCCGGTAATCATGTCAATGGGCAGGTCAACGAGCATGGCGGCGTCACCGTCCACCAGGAACTCCAGCTCACCCTGCCCATTGGGCAGCTCCTCCCACACGGTCGCCTCACCCTCAAGGGCGGCACCGGTAACCGGCAGCTGATCCACCAGCTGCGCCACGTAATCCTCAACGGGGGTACCCACGTGCAGGTGGCCGTCAGCGACCTCCAGCACGTTCATGTAGCCCTCATCATCCACAGCGCATAGCACGTAGAGCTGCACCTGATGCTCACCCATCTCGTAAGCAATCAGCTCCGGGGAGGCGGCGGTCGCCTCAATGAGGGCGGCAATCAGCTCCTCATCGGTGGTTGAACGAGCCATGATGCGGCGGCGCTGAATCTTCTCCTCCAGCTCCATGGTCTGCTCGATGCGCTCATTGCGATGCTTCTCGGCGGTGCGCTCCTCGTCCTGGGCGCGCAGGTACTCGGGGCTATCCGATTCGCCGGTTCCGGCAGGTGCGGGGGCGTCGTCCCACATGCCGGTGAGCTTATCGACGGTCCATTCTTCGCTCTCCAGGGCGGCGGCGAGGCGGTCAACCTTCGTGCGGTCGTTCCAGGCGCGCTGCGTATCGGGGTCTTCCGCCTTCACCTCATCGTGTATGCTGCGGGCTTCACGAATGAGGTTCAGAATGGTTGCGGCAACGTCGTCAACGGCGGGGTCGTCGCTCTCGCTGGAGTAGACGAGGTCGCCCGCCAGTTCGGCGGAGTGCTCCCCGTACTCGAGGGCGATACGCGCCCAGACGGGGGTGTACCCGGGAAGGATGCTCGATTCATTGTCGAAGCCGTCCGCATAGTCGTGTGCGATGCCGTCTTCTAGATTGCCCGAAGGGTTGTCTTCAATATCCTCTGCGGGAGCATCAGAGAAGCCCAGCGAGCTCTCCTCAACTACAGACTCTCCTGCAGATTCTCCAGCAGAGTCACCGGCAGGGTCCTCTACAGCATCATCAGCGAAGGCGCGCTGAGACCACGGCGTGACCTGCTCATTCAGCTGATCATCCGCGTTCTCTCGATCCCAATTCTGCTCGTTCTGAGCCATTGATACCTTCCCTTCACACCCATTCATGCACCCAAACCGGGCACCATACCGGTACGGGTGCGCCCCGTCACCACGTGCGCACCCGTACCACCCCTCACGGGGCTCATATTTGCTCTTACTGCAGGAACTTCTCGAAGCCCTTCGGCAGGTTCATGCTGGACAGATCCATCTCCTGGTTCTGACCCTGCTGACCGAACGCAGCACCGGCGCGAGCCTGCTGCGCCTTAGCTGCTGCCGCCTCCTGCGCCGCACGCTTCTGCGGGTTGCCGGAACGAGCCTTCTTCTTCTTGTTGTTCTTCGCGTTCTTACGAGCGCCACCGGCCGCAGCCGCCATACCGGGCATCTGCATACCACCGGGCATGCCGGGCATCTTGCCCGAAGCAAGCTTCTTCATCATCTTCTGAGCCTGAGCGAAACGCTCCATCAGCTGGTTCACCTCAGACACGGTCACACCCGCACCCTTAGCGATACGGGCACGGCGAGAACCGTTAATGATGCGCGGAGCCACACGCTCGTGCGGGGTCATGGAGCGAACAATCGCCTCCACGCGGTCAATCTCACGCTCATCGAAAGCCTCAAGCTGCTGACGCATCTGAGCCGCACCGGGCATCATCATGAGCAGCTTCTTCATGGAACCAAGCTTACGAATCTGCTGCATCTGAGCCAGGAAGTCCTCAAAAGTGAAGTCTTCCTGATCGATGAACTTCTTCGCCATGCGGTCGGCTTCAGCCTTATCCCACTGAGCTTCAGCCTGCTCAATCAGAGTCAGGATGTCACCCATATCCAGGATGCGGCTTGCCATACGGTCCGGGTGGAACTGCTCAAAGTCAGTGACGTTCTCACCGGTGGACGCGAACATAATCGGCTTGCCGGTCACCGAAGCCACCGACAGCGCCGCACCACCGCGAGCGTCACCATCAAGCTTAGACAGGACCACACCGGTGAAGTCCACACCCTCGTTGAAGGCGTTAGCGGTGTTCACGGCGTCCTGACCGATCATCGCATCGATAACGAACAGAACCTCGTGCGGCTCAATAGCGTCACGAATGTTACGTGCCTGCTGCATGAGCTCAGCGTCAACACCCAGACGACCCGCAGTATCGACAATCACCACGTCGTGCAGCTTAGCGCGAGCCTCAGCCACACCGTCACGTGCCACCTGCACGGGATCACCGGTGGGCACGTCAAACTCGCTGGTCACACCGGGGTGCGGCGCGTACACGGGCACACCCGCACGCTCACCAACAACCTTCAGCTGGGTCACCGCATTGGGGCGCTGCAGGTCGGATGCAATCAGCATCGGGGTGTGGCCCTGGCCCTTCAGCCAGTGAGCCAGCTTGCCCGCCAGGGTGGTCTTACCGGCACCCTGCAGACCCGCCAGCATGATGATGGTCGGGCCGCTCTTCGCCATGTTGATGCGGCGGGTCGAACCGCCGAGGATGCTCACCAGCTCCTCGTTCACGATCTTGACGATCTGCTGGGAGGGGTTCAGTGCCTCGGAAACTTCCGCACCGAGAGCACGTTCCTTCACGTGGGCGGTAAATTCGCGGACCACGGGGACGGCGACGTCAGCGTCGAGCAGGGCGCGGCGGATTTCGCGGACGGTTGCATCAATGTCTGCCTCGGAGAGGCGGCCCTTGCCGCGCAGGTTTTTAAAAGTTGCCGTCAAGCGGTCGGAGAGAGAATTGAACACGAGCCGTGATCACTTTCTTAACGTTGAGGTGGCCCCCAGCCGCGAAGGCGAACGGGGATGGTTAGTCAGTCTTTAAGGATACAGGATGCGCGCTTTCTCCCCCGCCTCCACCTGTGGATAAGTGGCGCCGGTTCACCCTGAGCTCAGGATTTACGCTCAACATCCCCTCCCGCACCCCTCAGCAAATGCGCGGCAGGTACCAGACTTACCCCCTCATAGAGGCGCAACAGAAACCCTCAGTAGATGTTCCGCGCCCCGCCTCGGCGCCCCCAACACGTCTGATAGATTAGATTTTCTAGACAGCCTGGGTTAGAATTCTAAATGTGTTACGCACAAATGCGTGATATGCCCGAGTGGCGGAATTGGCAGACGCGCCTGACTCAAAATCAGGTTCTTCGGAGTGTGGGTTCGAGTCCCACCTCGGGCACCAGCCCAAAAGCGGCGGGAAAGCTTCAAGCTTTCCCGCCGCTTTTCTGTATCCGCTTCTGTACCCCTTGTACCCCACCCGCGCATCAGATGGGACAACTACACCAACACACAAAACCGCCGCCCGGCCGTGAGAATTCACGACCGGGCGGCGGTTCTATATACCTAGCGTACAGGCTGAGGATTACCCTCAGCTACGCATCGAAAAAGATTGGTGAGCAGCTTAGCGCTTGACCTCGTTCTCCTCGTAAGGACGCAGAGTCTCACGCTCGCCCTCAGCACCGTAGACGCGGTGTACCTGAACCATGTTGGTGGTACCTGCGCGGCCTGCGGGAGCGCCGGCAGCAACGACGACCAGGTCGCCAGCTTCTGCCAGACCGTTCTTCAGCAGGTACTCGTCCACGAACTGGAACAGACCTTCCTGATCGGTGATCATCTCAACCTGCTCAGCGTCAACACCCCACAGCATGGACAGGAAGGAGCGAACCTTCGGGCTGGTGGTGAACGCGACAATCGGGGTCTCGGGGCGCAGACGTGCCAGACGACGTGCGGAGTCACCGGACTGGGTGAAAGTAACGATGAGCTTTGCGTCCAGCTGGTCAGCGATGTTCACTGCTGCGCGGGTAATTGCACCACCGCGGGTGCGGGGCTTGCGGTCCAGCTCGGGCACGCGGTACAGGCCGCCCTTTTCGGTGTCCTTGACGATCTCGGCCATAGCCTGCAGGGTCAGGATCGGGTACTTACCGACAGAGGTCTCACCGGAGAGCATTACTGCGTCTGCACCGTCGAGGATTGCGTTAGCGCAGTCAGAAACCTCTGCACGGGTGGGGACGGGGTTGTCGGTCATGGACTCGAGCACCTGGGTTGCCACGATGACGGGCTTTGCCCAGCGGCGTGCCATGTCGATTGCCTTCTTCTGGACGAGGGGAACCTCGGAGAAGGGTAGCTCAACACCGAGGTCACCACGAGCGACCATGATGCCGTCGAACTTGTCGATGATGTCCTGCAGGTTCTCAACTGCCTGGGGCTTCTCGATCTTGGCGATGACGGGTACGCGGATACCCTCTTCTTCCATGATCTTGTGGACGGGGTCAACGTCTGCACCGGTACGGACGAAGGAGAGTGCAATGATGTCTGCACCCATCTTCAGTGCGAAGCGCAGGTCGTTTGCATCCTTCTCGGTCAGCGCGGGCAGGGAGACTGCTGCGCCGGGCAGGTTGATGCCCTTGTTGTTGGAGATGGGACCACCAACGACCACGCGGGTGCGAACGCGGGTGGGAGTTACCTCAATAGCTTCGAGGCGAATCTTGCCATCGTCGAGCAGGAGCTTGTCGCCGAGCTTTACGTCGCCGGGCAGGCCCTTGTAGGTGGTGCCACAGATTTCTGCGGTACCTTCAATGTCTTCGGAGGTGATGGTGAAGTCTGCGCCGGGCTCAAGGTATTCCTTGCCGTTTGCGAAACGCTCGAGGCGAATCTTGGGGCCCTGCAGGTCGGCGAGGATAGCAACGTCCTTACCGAGCTTTGCAGACTGGTCACGGATGGTGTCGTAGCGTGCCTGGTGCTCGGCGTGGTCACCGTGGCTCATGTTCAGACGGGCGACGTTCAGGCCAGCCTTGATTGCCTCGAAGATCTTCTCGGGAGATTCGATTGCCGGACCGATGGTTGCAACGATTTTTGCGCGCCTCATGTACCTAACCTTTGTGTGTTGTTTTGTGTGACCCCTGAGGGATCACACTGATTTTCCGGGGAAGACTAACGTCAAATTCCCAATTATTCCCACGCGTTCTAACAGGTAACCACATGCCGGATGCGTGGGACTCTTTCTCAATTATAGGGGTTTTGCGCCCTCTTGGGTATGTTTCTCCCAACTCTTTCCACCGAAGAAATTGTGTTTCACGTCGCATTTTGAATGTTACCCCCCTCCATCGAACACACCACAGAAAGCCGGTTTTCACCCCCACCACCTCCGCCTCTCCCAGAAAGTAAATTAGGGTACTTTTTACCCATAGATAGCCAGCACTGCACAATATTTAGTCGCACTCGAGAACGTTCGAGCATATTTCAAAAACATAGAGACACTCAGAGTGGGCTATGAGAAGATAGATAGGGCATCCAAAAGCTGGGCGATTTCACATTTTCGCGCGCCTAGCCTATATTGGAACCCATAATTAGTATTTGAAATGCGAAATATATCTGGAAGGTTCACAGATGACTACTCGCGTGCTGATTATCTTCGGCTCCACCTACGGCTACACCGAACAGTACGCCACCTGGCTGGCAGAAGATCTGCGTGCACTCCCGCAGGCCCCCGAGGTTGAGACTGTCCCCGCCTCCAAGGTCACCCCCGAGCAGGCTGAGGCATTCGACGCTTTCGTCATTGCCGGCAGCGACTACGGTGGATTCCTCAACGGTGCACCGGCACTTCGCAAGAAGATCCTGCCGATTATTGCGCCCAAGAAGAACCGCACCGCGTTCTTCACCGTCTCCTTCACCGGTGAATACTCCAAGAAGCTGCTGGACAAGGCTGTCGCCAAGAGCTACACCCCCGAACTGACCGAAGGTCGCCCCGTCTACCACCTGCGTGGCGGCATCGACTTCGACAAGATTTCGCTGGCTCACAAGACTGCCCTGAAGGGCCCGGTGCGCGCATGGCTCATGGCGAACCCGCACCCGAACGAGGGTATTCAGCAGATGCTCGAATGCTACAAGACCGGTAAGGCTGAGTATATCGATCGCGAGACCCTCAAGCCGCTGGTCGAGGACATCGCCAAGTTCCTCTAAGTCCTTCGGGAAACACAAGCTTTCACCTCTTCCCACCCGTCTCTTTCAGCCGGACATCAGAACCTGAAAGAGCGGGCGGGAAGAGCCGAGATAAACGTGCCAACAGGCACCATATACGTGGTCGATGACTCTTCATCTCTCCTGCATCGACCATGCAACTCCGGGTGCCGGTGCGAGGCCGCGCCAAATACAGTACCCGGAACATGAGGGGTGGGTCTTTGTGTGTGCGGCCCACCCCTTTCCTTATGTCCGCAAGCCAAAGCCCCGGCAGCGTAGCCTCCGACAGAGCAGTCCACAGAGTGAAATTCACAATGCCCCGGCGTGTCGCGCACCTAAAATTTTTTGCAAAAAATTGAGCCCATAAATGCACCGACAAGCCGCAAAACCAAACAGGTCCCCCAAAGACCCCAAATTACTGTGCACTCCATGAAAATTATGCCGCCAGGATGACACCCCAAAGCATTGCGCACAGCGGTGCAGGTACCGTAGGCTGATAGCTGTGTCAGCCGCTTGACATACCCGGCAACCGACACACACATCACTTCAACTACCCCACATATTCACTCGTGCCAGAAGCCCCACACAGGGCCGCATCGACACATCCACCTCTCAAACACAGGCAAAAATCAATAAAGAAACTCCAGACTGCCGCGCGCTCCGCGGCAGCCCGCTCCATCATGGCGTCCGCAGTCACCCTGGTCGCCGCGTCCCTCACCTCCGTTCCCGCTGCATTTGCCGCTCCCACCGCGAGCGCAGCCGCAGAGGCCAACCCCAACGCATCCTACGAGGAGCTCAGCTACGCTCCCGCTCCGGATGCGTCCCTGGTCGAACGTTCCAACCCCGCCATGGGTGCGGGCGAGCGCGAACGACTGGGCACCGCGAACGCACGAACCGGTGCCACCTCCCCCGCTTCTACCGCAACTCTGAGCGGTATTTCCGCAACCCAAAGCTCGGCACAGGGTCTGGCGGCTGGTCAGGGTCTGGCATCCGGTCAAGCACTGGCACAGGGCCGCTCCTCCTGGTCTCCCTCCGGCGGCACCCTCGGTATGGATGTCTCCTCGCACCAGCAGAACGTTGACTGGGTGAGTGCCTACGCCGCAGGTTCCCGCTTCGCCTACGTGAAGGCAACCGAGGGCACCTACTACACCAACCCCTACTTCGCTCAGCAGTACAACGGCTCGGCGCAGGTCGGCATGGTACGCGGCGCCTACCACTTCGCGAACCCCAGCACTTCTTCTGGCGCCGATCAGGCACGATACTTCGTGCAGAATGGTGGCGCGTGGACTGCTGACGGCCAGACCCTGCCGGGTCTGCTGGATATTGAATTCAACCCCTACCTCGAGTACGGCAACACCTGCTTCAATATGACCCCGGCGCAGCTGACCGCCTGGACCCGCAACTTCGTGGACACCTACCGTTCACTGACCGGTCGCGCCCCGATGGTGTACACCGCAACCTCCTGGTGGTCGCACTGCGTGGGTTCGCCGCAGTTCGGCACTCTGCCGCTGCACCTGGCAAGCTACTCGACCGTGGTCGGTGCAATTCCGGCGGGTTGGAGCGGCTACGACATTTGGCAGTTCACCGACTCCGGCCCGTTCGTGGGTGACTCGAATTTCTTCCCCGGCACCGTGAACGATCTGAAGGTTCTGGCAAAGAATCCCAACGCAGTGCACCGCAACTGGGCGAACGGTCAGGACCGCGTAGTTGAGGAGCGTGCGTTAGAAGACCGCGCCGCTCAGGATCCTAACCTGGTGACCACCGCGACCGGCTCCATTGATATTCGCACCGGCATTGGCAACTTCTGGAATAAGAACCGCGCCTTCTACGGCAACCCGATTGGCACCGAGTACTCCCTGGGGCAACGGCGTGTACGCCCAGAAGTTCACCAACAACAAGACCATCTACTGGACGAACTCGCACGGTTCGCGCTGGCTGGTCACCAACGGTGCCCTGGATCAGAAGTTCCGCTCGGATGTGGCTCGTTTCCGCGGCCTTGCCACCAATGAGGAGTCCCGCTCCGACACTATGGCGGTGTCCTTCGCTAACGGTGAGGGTGCCTACTGATCTGCCGCTACCGGCACCCACATTATCAACGAGCGCGGCGCATTCTACGCAGCCTGGCGCAAGGCGGGTATGAAGGGCGCTCCCACAACCGATGAGCAGAACCTGGGTAACGGCATCATCAAGCAGGAGTTCTCGGGTAGCACCACCTACGTGTGGTCCGCGCAGACCGGCGCCCACCGCCTGCACACCGGTGGCGCGTTCTACCACCGTTTCATGCAGCACCGCGGCACCTGGGGTGCTCCGGTGACCGACGAGACTAGCACCTCCATGGGTGCTCAGGTTCAGTTCGCCTCGGGCAAGGTACTGCTCTGGTCGGATGCGTACGGCGCCTATGAGACGAACGCTAACGACTCGATCTTCAAGCACTGGGCGCAGAACACCGCCCGTTACGGTGCGGCACGCGGCGACGAGTCCTATGTGAACGGCGTGTACTACATGGACTTTGAGCGCGGCACGATCCGCTGGACCGCGCAGCGTGGAATCTACTAAACAGCGCGGCAGCTACTAAACGGCGTGTAATCTAATTAACGATAAAACGCGCATATAAACGCATATAAAAACGAGGGGCACCTGGCAGAGGTGCCCCTCTTTCTTTCGCTACAGGTCGTATCTTTTGAACAACACAAAAATCAAGATGTGCTCTGTAGCGGGTGGGCTACCGAGTGAGTAGAGAACCCGGCTATGTTACCCGTGCAGGCAGGTAAATTTATGTCGAGGCGGTGCGCCGCCGCGAAGCGTTAGTGCGGAATCGTCCAAGAATTTCGGATTAGTGAGACCTCTTCCGAAGGTGTCTAGAGGGGCGCCTGACCGGAAGTAAGGACTCAACGGTGAATAACAGCACGGTACGAAGATGCTGAAATTCATCCGGGTATAACGTTCCGGGAGAAGGAATCGACATCTAGGAGGGCCTAAACCTTCACACGTTACATCCCGATACATCAAGGGTATGTGCAGGGACGTTCGAAACTATCTCTTCGGAAAATATTATGCTTCAACTATTAGTTGAATGTTTACAATGTAAGTATGCATTTTAAGGTCTATAGAGTCAAATAAGGTGGATCTATTGAACTAATTTGGTGGGAATTTTGAGATATTTCCTTGGATATTTCAAAAATAAATTCCTAGATTTATTACGTTTAGGTGTGTCACACTCACAGAGATTTTCAGATCTTTACGATAACGGCTCTCAAAAACCCGGCACTAAACATCTAGTTAGAAACGCTAGTTAAAAACACTAGGACGCACCCCCGCGTCGTATGCACAGCAGAAAGAGTACCCCTACTCCCCCCCCCCCA
>NZ_KZ627140.1:174231-224494 GCF_001811075.1 Rothia sp. HMSC069C03 | reverse complement strand
CCCCCCCCCCCACCACATGGGATGCGCCCTAGGCGTTATAACCATCGAAACTACCGGCAGGACCCCAGCCGAGTGAGATCTTGAAGCCCTACCGGGGGCCTCGAATCATCCGCCAGCTTAGAGGCTGGCGAAGTCCAGAACCATACGGCCGGTAATCTTACCTGCCGCCATTTCCTCGAAGACAGCCGGTGCCTCGTCAACCTCACGAAGCTGAACCACCGGAACCACGATACCGTCAGCACCGAACTGGAACGCCTCCGCCAGATCCTGACGGGTGCCCACCAGGGAGCCCACCACGCGGATGCCATCCAGAATAATCTTCACAATGGACAGCTCCATCATCTCCGAGGGCAGACCAACAGCCACCACGGAACCGCCCGCACGAACCGACTCAACAGCCTGGTTGAATGCAACCTTCGATACCGCGGTCACCACAGCAGCGTGAGCGCCACCGCCGGTCAGCTCGCGAATAAGAGCCGGAACGTCCTCAACCTCACGACCGTTGATGACGTGGTCAGCGCCGGTCTCACGAGCCAGAGCCAGCTTGTCGTCGTTAATGTCAACAGCGATAACCTTGGCGCCAAAAACCTTCTTAGCGTACTGAACAGCCAGGTTACCCAGACCACCAGCACCGTAAGCAACCAGCCACTCACCGGGGCGAACCAGCGACTCCTTGATCGCCTTGTAGGTGGTCACACCAGCGCAGGTAATGGAGCTTGCCTGTGCCGGGTCAAGGCCCTCGGGAACCTTCACGGCGTAATCAGCGGTCACCAGGGTGTACTCGCTCATGCCGCCATCAACCGAGTAGCCTGCGTTCTTCACCGAACGGCACAGGGTCTCACGGCCCGAGGTGCAGTACTCACAGTGGCCGCAGCCCTCGAAGAACCAAGCCACCGACACTCGGTCGCCTTCCTTCAGGGACTCAACACCCTCACCGACCTTGACGACACGACCGATGCCCTCGTGGCCCAGAATACGACCCGGAACCTCGCCAAAATCACCGGAAGCCACGTGCAGGTCAGTGTGGCACACGCCGGAGTACTCAATCTTCACGAGCGCCTGGCCGTGACCGACAGCCGGAACGGGAACCTCACGGACAACAACCGAACCGTCAACCTTCTCAGGGACAACAACAGCCTTCATGGTTTCCTTGCACATGACCTAAACTCCTTAGTTATTGGTGGCCGTGCTCAAGCCGCAATCTGCAATCTGCGCTGTGCAACCTAGCGGGGTGAGCGCGCGTTTTCTTTACATTTCCACCGTAAAATGATGAGCCGCCAATCTAAAGGACCTTCCCCGAATATGACAGAGGGGTTAGATAGAGGCGTTCTCACGAGCAAGGATGATCTTTCGATAAGGTCTATTCCGACCAATGCGCTAAACCGCCAAAGGTTGATATGACGCTATGACGAAACAACACAGAAGATGAGAATGCCTCCCAAAAAAGCGGTTTGGGAGGCACTCAGAAAAAATTTAAATATTAAGTTTGAGGCGCATACCACCCTAAAGAAAGGGTTCAATCTACACCTATACGATTCCTACAGGCACATAGGAACTCTTAGCCGATGAGATTTAGCTGCCTAGAAGCAGAAAGCAACCTCAATATAGCCAGCGCCGCGCTCACCCGGACCATTCGGAGCGTTCAACGCCCACCCCAGATCCATGATGCGCACCGTAGAATCCATGAACGTACCGCCGCCAGCGCCACCGCCAGCCAGCTGCACCGAACCCACCGCATAGCGGGCACGAGCCGAATCGTTATTCCACTTCTGCGACACCACACGAGCCGAAACGCTCAACGCAGCACCGGAGCCGCCGCCGCCATAACCGGCGCCACCGCCTCCAGAAACCACCGACTGGTAGCCGTTAAACAGCTCGCCAGCATTCGACGGGCGGTTATCAGCACCCTCCGGAGTCTGATCCCACTGGTACGAATAGCTCGCCACACCATCAGCGCCCTTCGCGCGGAAACCGCTCGCACCCGCCGCACCGGCAGTCGCAGTGCTCACCAGCTTCTGGGTGGAAGTGCTCGAAAAACCAATCACCGGACCATCAGCAGTCGGCGGGTTCAGCTTCTCGCCGCCAGCACCACCCACACCACCGGCGGCACCCGAACCCGGGTTCACCGTCAGAATCGGATTAGACTGCGCCTCATACGAGGTGAAACCAACAAAACCGGGCGAACCGTCGCCATCACCCGAACCAGCGCCACCACCGGTACTGAACTGGTGCTCACCACCGGAACTATCAAGCGAATAGTGCGCGGTCGGGCGCACAGCACCCGCATTCGCGGGGTTCGGCAGAACCGTCGCATACGACGCCAGAACACCAGCACCGCCGCCGCCACCGGCAACAATCATCGGCACGCCATCCACCTCAATAGCGGACGAACCACCGCCGGACGCCGAATACAGCACGGCACTCATGCCACCGCGACCGGTCACACCGCCAGAAATGCGGGTCAAATCATTGATCGCAGAAACAACATTCGCGGGAACCGGCGAAGAAGCCTTCGAGGAGCCGCCCACACCGTAGCCGTCGCCGCCCTCAGCGGGCTTCAGCTCACCATTACCGATACCGCCCGAACCGGCAGTCAAAGTAATAGTCTGGCCGCCGCGCACAGCCATAGAACCCTCCACCATGGCACCGGAACCGGCATCAGCCACAGTGTAGTTCGTGCCGCCAGCACCGCCCACAGCGGTAAAACGCATACGCTTAGCACCCGCAGGAACCGTCAGCACGGCAACCTTCTTCACGCCGTCACCGGCAGTGACCATCGTCGAATCCTCGTAAGGTCCGGTGCACTCGCCTTCCTCATCAGAAGCCGCATAAGCGGGAATCACCGAAGAAGCCACAACAACCGGAGCAGCCCACGCCGCACCAGCCACCAGACGGCGGCGCGACAGGGCGGAATTCAGGGGGCGAGAAGAAACAGACTGCTCAGTCTCGGAAGAATCAGCCTGGAAAGAAAAAGAGCTCACAATAAGTCCTGTGTTTCTGGAAGAGTGTTTGAGCCAAAACAAGGGGTGCCTCGCGCACATCCCGCCGGAATACGGCGTAAGAAATGATGCGTAAACTGAACCGGGTGAGTTAGTCCGGTCAGCACGGGTGCGCACCCGAGTGATTTGAGTCGGTGAATACGGTCATGCGGCAGCCTCGCAGAAGCCGCCCGTGAACACCCAACGCACAAGGAAAATCAGCAGAAAAAACCCACCACGCAAAATGCGCAGGATGAATCAGCCGCTTGAAAGAAGTCCAGAAGTTGAGTGGACACAACCTAATCATTATGCCTTCTCTCCCGCCTAAATCCATAACATTCGCCGCTATCTGCAGGGCGTGGCGCAAAGATGACGGCATCAAGCCAGGAGGCGGTGCACCCGTACGTGAGCGCAGCTACAGGTGAGGCACAGCTACAGGTACAGCAAACCCGCCGTGCGGAGTGCGCCTCCACACGGCGGGTTCAACCAAGATGAAATTTAGACGAAAGCTAGGAGCCCTTCGTCGAAGACTCAGGAGAGTCAGAATCCTCGGCGGGCTCTGCCTTCTCGGGTGCATTCTCCCCAGCGTCCTCTGCGGACTCATCTGCGGCAGGCTTCGGAGCGAACTCCGCAGGAGTCGGCTCAATACCCGCAGCAGCCTTCGCCGCAGCACGACGACCAGCCACCACAAAACCAGCAGCACCCAGCAGAACCAGCAGCAGAGCAGTCCACACGTGAATACGAACGCCCCAGAGCATCTCCGACGTATCAATACGCAAGAACATCTCAATGAAGAGGCGACCCACACCGTAGTAGAACACGTACAGCCACAGAGTCTGACCCAGCTTCAGCACGCCCTTACGGCCCAGCCACAGCAGCAACGCCACACCCAGCAGGTTCCACAGCGACTCGTACAAGAACGTCGGATGGAACAGCGTACCCGCCGGATACTGCGACGGGAAATTACCGCTCGACGCGCTAATCTCCAAGCCCCACGGCAGAGTCGTCGGTTTGCCGAACAGCTCCTGGTTGAACCAGTTACCCCAGCGGCCAAACGCCTGAGCCAGCAGAATACCCGGCGCTACCGCATCTGCAAAAGCCGGGAAATTCATCCCGTAGCGGCGGCAACCGTACCAGGCGCCCAACGCACCAACCGACACGGCACCCATAATGCCGATGCCGCCCTCCCAAATCTTCAGGAAAGCCCACGGATCAGCAACATTCGGACCGAAATAGCTACCCGGGTCAGTAATCAGCACGTGGTAGGCGCGGGCACCAATAATGCCCGCCGGAATAGCCCACATCGCCACGTCAAAAACGCGTTCAGGGGTACCACCCGCCGCCTTCCAACGGCGAGCGCCCAGCCACAAGCACACCGCCATGCCCGCAAGAATACACAGGGCATAGAAATGCACACGGAACGGGCCCAGCTGCAGGTACGAAATGTTCGGGGAGGGAATCGAAGCCAGCACGTTAGCTACCGGCACGCTCGCCAGCGACAGCACATCAGACATTAGCCTTCACGCCCCGCCAGCTCACGGGTCAGCTTAGCCACCGCCTCAACACCGCCAGAAGCCAAAGCCTTCACCAGCGCGGTACCGACAATCACACCATCCGCATAAGCGCCAATCTCCTCAACGTGGGCACGGGTCGAAACACCCAGACCCACGCACGCACGAGGCGCACCGGCAGCCTTAATGTCCGCAACCAGGGTGCGAGCCGCCTCCGACACGGAGGTGCGGGCACCGGTCACGCCCATCACCGACACAGCGTACACGAAGCCGCTCGACGCCTTCGCAATAGTCGCCAGACGCTCCGGCGACGAAGACAGAGCAGCCAAGAAAATACGATCCAGACCGTACTCGTCAGAAGCCTCAAACCACGACGATGCCTCATCAGGCACCAGGTCCGGGGTAATCATGCCCGCGCCGCCGGCAGCCGCCAAATCACGCGCAAAATTCTTCACACCGTACGCCAGAACCGGGTTCCAGTACGTCATCACGACAACCACTGCGTCAGTCGCCTCGGTAATACGGCGGACCGCCTCAAACAGCTGAGGAAGCTTGAAACCGTTCTCCAACGCCACGCCGGTAGCCTTCTGAATCACCGGACCATCCATGACCGGATCAGAATAAGGCACGCCCAGCTCAATAATGTCCGCGCCGTTATTGCCCAGAGCAATCGCTGCGTCAATCGACTCATCCAGAGTCGGGAAGCCCACCGGCAGGTAGCCGATCAGCGCCGCACGGCCCTGCTTCTCGCACTCAGCCAGACGAGCCGCCAGAGGCGACTGCGCATTCGGAGCGGGGAAAGAACCATCCAGCACCGTAAAAGGTGCCGCCTGAGAAATAGCGTCCTGGTAGCTCATTACTTAGCCTCACTTTCAGCCTGTGCATTCTGTGCAGCGGATGCGGCAGCTTCCTTATTACCGGTCATCAGGGTCGAGGACGGAATCGCCTTACCCAGGCCGAACCACTTCAGCGCGGTCTCCATGTCCTTATCACCGCGGCCCGACAGGCACACAATCATGGTCTTCTCGCGTGCCGCCTCCGGGTCCTCAGCAGCCCAACGCTGGCACACGCGCAACGCGCCCGCCAGAGCGTGCGAGGACTCAATCGCCGGGATAATGCCCTCGGTGCGGCAGAGCAGACGCAGAGCGTCCATCGCCTCGGTGTCAGTCACCGGCTCATAGGTCACGCGACCAATATCGGACAGGTAGGAGTGCTCAGGACCCACACCCGGGTAATCCAGACCAGCAGAAATCGAGTGGGACTCAATGGTCTGGCCGTCCTCATCCTGCATCAGGTAGGTCATCGCGCCGTGCAGCATGCCCGGGCGGCCCAGAGTAATGGTCGCCGCGTGACGGCCGGTCTCCACGCCGTCGCCGCCAGCCTCAAAACCGTAAATCTCAACCGACGCATCGTCCAAGAACGCGTGGAACAGACCAATCGCGTTCGAACCGCCACCCACACAGGCGGCAATACCATCGGGCAGGCGGCCAGTCTCAGCCAGAATCTGCTCGCGCGCCTCCGAACCAATAGCGTCGTGGAAGAAACGCACCATCGCCGGGAACGGGTGCGCACCCGCAGCGGTACCCAGCAGGTAGTGGGTGTTCTCAACGTTCGCAACCCAGTCGCGCAGCGCCTCATTAATGGCGTCCTTGAGGGTGCGGGAACCGTTCTGAACCGCAATCACCTTCGCGCCCAGCAGCTGCATACGAGCCACGTTCAGCGACTGACGCTCAGTGTCTTCCTCACCCATGTAGACCACGCACTCCATGCCGAAGAGCGCAGCCGCGGTCGCAGTCGCAACACCGTGCTGACCCGCACCGGTCTCAGCGATCAGACGGGTCTTGCCCATACGCTTAGCCAGCAGAGCCTGACCAATCACGTTATTAATCTTGTGGCTACCCGTGTGGTTCAGGTCCTCACGCTTGAGGAACACACGCGCACCAGCATGCTCAGAGAACTTCGGAACCTCAGTCAGCAGCGACGGACGGTTCGAATACTCGGCAGAAAGACGCTGGAACTCGGCAATGAACTCGGGGTCGTTCTTCGCCTCGTTGAAGGTTGCCTCCAGCTCATCCATGGCGGCAATCAGCGACTCGGGCATCCACCGCCCGCCGTACTCACCAAAATAGGGACCGGGGGCATTCTTCAACGACTCGCCGTTGAGGAAAGCATCTGCCAGGTTCTCGCTCATCACTATTCCTTCCCTGGATGGTTGCCGCCGGATGCGCACCGCGGGTAGGGCGGGGCATCAGGCCTGATCACAGCGAAACACCACGCCAACCGCGAATAGGTGGGCGGTGTTCGCACATATCCCCCTATAGTACCCGGGCGCAGGCGGTGACCTGTACCCCGGAGTGCACATGACCATTCCTAGGACATGTGACGTTCGCCGGGGTGGGTGCGCCCGCGGGTATGGGCGGCTCGCATGGGGAGGTTTAAACGCTGGGAATGTGCGGCGAGGCAGGGTCGCGCAGGTTGAGGGGCGCACCGCAGGGTCTGGCAAGCGCGGCGGGCTACAGCAGCTCGCGCAACTCCTCCATCTGCTGAGAAAGCACCGTCGACACGCCACCGCGCATCGACACCCCGTACAGGGTCTCCGCAATCTGCATCGTGCGCTTCTGATGCGTAATCACAATCAGCTGCGAACGCTCCCCCAACTCACCAATCACCTGCAACAGGCGCGAGAGGTTGCGGTCATCCAGCGCCGCCTCAACCTCATCGAGGGCGTAGAACGGCGAAGGGCGAGACATATAAATCGCAATCAACAGCGCCAGCGAAGCGAGCGAACGCTCACCGCCAGACAGCAGCGACAGGCGCTTAACCTTCTTACCCGCCGGGCGCGCGTGAATCTCCACACCCGAATTCAGCGGATCGGACGGGTCGTCCAGCTCCAGGTGGCCCTCGCCTCCCGGGAACAGGGTCTCAAAGATGCGGCGGTAGTGGGTGTTAATGTCCTCCATCGCGGCGGTGAACACCTCCGCAATGTGGCTGCTGACCTCATTCATGACCGTGTTCAGGTCGCGGCGGGTCGCCTTCAAATCCTCAATCTGCTGGTTCAGGTAGGCGTGGCGTTCGGACAGCGCCTCGTACTCCTCCAGCGCCAGCGGGTTAATGGCGCCCAGCGCCTCCAGTTCGGCACGGGTTGCCTTGAGGCGAGTGCGCACGCTCTCGGTGGAGGCTTCGGTAGTCTCTGATGCCGTTTCGATAGCAGTATTCTCGGAAGCGGCGTTTTCGGAAGCCTCCTCTGCGGGCACGTCAACCGGCAGCTGCTCGGAGTACTCCTCCTCCAGCTGCTCCAGGGTCAAACCGGTCACCAGGCGGGCACGCTCAGCCAGCGCCTGCACGCGCTCCTGCACGCGCGCCGCCTCCGTCTGGGTGCGGGCTAGCAGGGTCAGCGCCGCCGCGTGCGCCGCCTGCAAATCCTGCACCTCATCATTGGTGCTGGTCAGGCCATCCTGGGCGTTCTTCAAAGCGGTGTTCAGCTCGTGTAGCTGCTGCTCACGCTCGCTCACCTGCTCGGCAAGCACCTCGCCCAGACGCTGGGCGCGGCGCTCAATTGTCGCCGCGGGAGCCTGCTCCTCCGTGCCCGCAAGGTAGAAATCCTCGCGGGTGCGCGCCGATTCGTAGGCGGTGCGTGCTTCGGCTACGGATTCTTCCGCGGCGGTGAGGCGCTCGTTCAGGCGGGCGCGCTCATTCTGAATATTCTGCGCGGAGGCTTCCAGGGACTCCGCCTGGGCGCGGGCGCGGGCATGCTCGGCGCTCGCCACGCCCGCCGCCTTTGCAGCCTCGCGTTCTGCTTCGACCGCCGATTCTGCCGCGGTCTGAGCCTGCTGAACAGCATGTTCGGCTTCGTCCAGTTCGGCGCGGGTGCGGGTCACGACCTGGGCTGCGGCGCGGTATGCGGCGGCAAGTTCCAGGGGGCTGGCGCCCTCAGCCGGGTAGAGCAGGCTGTAGCGGGTGTGCTCGGTGCCTGCGGGGTCAAAAATACGCCACATAGTGCGCTGACCTGCGAGGGGATTCTCTGCGAGCAGGTGCAGGGCTTGCTCTGCGGAGGCGGCATCCGGCGCGAACAGCACACCCGCCAGGCGCTCACCCAGCGCCGCGGTGACGCGCGCCAGGGCGTGCTCGTCGATGCCGGCGAGCGCGGCGGCGTCCTCGCTGAGCGGTTCAATCATCTCGGTTGCGGGGCGGATACCCAGCTCGCGCAGCTCGGCGGCGCAGGATTCTGGCAGGGTGGTTTCAGGCAGTTCTGTTGAAAGTTCCTTCGCGGCAGATTCGCTGCTTTCATCACCCTTATCACCGCGCAGCTGCGATACCTCGGCGCCCTCAGCCGGCACGCTCAACGCCGCGGTTGCCAGCGAGGTCAGCGCAGCAGACGCCGCACGCGCATACTCGGGGTCAATCTGCACGGCATCCAGCACACGCAGCAGGCTCGCACCCTCGCTCGAAGAATCCATGAGCTCGCCAGTCTCGGGATCGAACACCGCCTCAGCAGATTCAGCGTCCAGTTCGGCGGGTGCTTCACCCAGGCTCTGGCCCAGCGCCTCACGCAGGGTTGCGGCACGCTCAGCCGCCGCCGCGTAGGCGCGGGTCGCCTCCACCGCAGCGGTGCGGGCGGCATCCAGCTGGGCCTGCGCGCGGGCACGAGACTGCGCCGCCTCACCCGAGGCGCGCTCAGTCTGCGCCACCTCGGACGCCGCCTTCTCAACGTTCTTCAGCGCCGCATCGTAGCGCTCCTCAAAGCTGGCGTAGCTTTCCACCGCGCGCTCTGCCTCTTCGCGGCGTTCCTCCAGCAGTTCCAGGGCGCGTTCGTATCCGGCGCGGGCGGCGGCGGTCGCCTCGGTCAGCTCCACACGGTAGGTGCGCACGCGCTCGGCGGCGATGGACTGCACGGTGCGCACGCGCGCGGCGGACTCGCGCAGGGTCGACACAGCCTTCTGGCAAGCGGTGACCTCGGCGTTCAGGCGATTCTGCTCCTGCTGATGCTTCGCGGACGCTGCACGCGCCGCCTCCAGCTGTTCTTTCAGGGTTTCGGCGCGGCGGGTGCCTTCCGCCTCGGAGGCGAGAGCCTGCGCCTGCTCAGCCTGCAGAACACCTAGCTGACGGGTCAAAAGCACCGCCTCCAGCTGGCGGATGCGCGCCTGCAGCTGGCGTGCAGTCGCGGCGGATTCTGCCTGCTCGCTCAGCGGCAGCAGCTGCGAATCCAGCTCGGCAACCAGGTCGCTCAGGCGGGTAACGTTCGTTGCCACAGACTCCAGCTTGCGGCTGGTCTTCTCCTGGCGGCGGCGGTACTTGACCACGCCCGCCGCCTGCTCGATCATGTCGCGGCGCTGCTGCGCGGTGGCGTGCAGGACCGCATCCAGCTGACCCTGGCCGACGAGCACGTGCATCTGCTGACCCAGACCCGCCTCCGAGAGCAGGTCCTGAATGTCGGCAAGGCGCGCCGGGGAGCCGTTAATCTCGTACTCGCTGCCGCCGGAACGGAACATGGTGCGCGAAATCTGCACCCGATCAGCAGGAATGCTGAGGATGCCGTCAGAATTATCGAAAGTCAGGGTGACCTTGGCGCGGCCCAGGGGCGCACGCTGGGCGCCGTCGCCCGAACCAGCCTCGCCGGAGCCCGCGAAGATAACGTCCTTCATGCTGCCGCCGCGCAGGCTCTTAGCGCCCTGCTCGCCCATAACCCAGGCGAGCGCATCCAGCACATTGGACTTGCCGGAGCCGTTGGGTCCAACCACCGCGTTAATGCCGGGGGTGAACTCAAAAGTGGTGGCGGAGGCGAAAGACTTGAACCCGCGCAGGGTCAGCGACATCAGGTGCACAAGGGGCCTTTCTGCAGAAGAACTGGTGTGTGCCGGGCACGTTTTGTGGTGCGTGGCGGCATCCCTCTAGTGTACGCGGTGCGGCGGGCGGGCGGCGTGAACGTGCACGAGGTGAAGGGGGTTCAAAGTTCCTCATTGTGCATCATCTTACGCGCGGGGTGAACGGGCGCGTTCATATTGGGTCTACGGATACGGGTTCGCCCGGTCGGTGCGGTAGATTGGAATGAGCATCACGAATTCTGCGGGGCCGCTGTTCGCATCCCCGCGTTTTTCTATGTATCCCACTGACTTCTATTTTCAAGGGCCACACCATTGATGAATGCATCCGCCGATAAGGTCGGCACGAACTCTGACATTCGCCACGCTAATGCAGCTCTGCTGTCTATTACCCATGAGCTGCCTCCGGAGGTCGTCACGAGCGACTACTTCGATGAGCAGCTGGCCCAAACCTATAAGCGTCTGCGCATGCCGAAGGGTCTGCTGGAGCGTCTAGCCGGTATTAGCACTCGCCGCGGTTGGGCTGAGGGCCAGACCTTCGAGGACGGCGTGGTTGCCGCAGCCGAGAAGGCTATCGAGCAGGCGGGTATTGACCGTTCCCAGATTGGCCTGCTGATTAACGCTTCGGTGACTCGCGATAACTTTGAGCCCGCCGTTTCGGTGGGTGTGCACGACCGCCTGGAACTACCGCGTCACGCCCTGAACTTCGATATTACGAATGCCTGCCTGGGCTTTGTGAACGCGATGACTGTCGCCTCCACCATGATTGATGCGGGCGCTATCGACTACGCCCTGATTGTCGCTGGCGAGGACCCCTCCCCGTGGCACCGTACCGCGGTGCGCATCCTGAACAACCCCGAATCGACCCGCGAGGATGTGCTGGCTCAGTTCGCGACCCTGACCCTCGGTTCGGGTGCGGCGGCGGCTGTGATTGGTCGCGCTGACCGCCACCCGGAGGGCCACCGCATCGTCGGTTCGGTGTCCCGCGCGGGCACTGAGCACCGTAACCTGTGCATCGGTGGCGAGGCGGATCAGGGCATGAACACTGACGCCGAGGGCCTGCTCAAGCACGGCCTGGAGCTGGTGGCGCAGGCGTGGGAGCAGGCGCATCAGGACGGCTGGGAGTGGAACGATATGACCTCCTACGTGACCCATCAGATTTCTAACGCCCACACGAACGCCATTATCGAGGCGGTCGGTATTGAGCGTGAGCGCATCCCCTTGACCTTCCCGAAGTGGGGCAATGTGGCTGCGGCGGCTCTGCCGATGACTCTCGCCGAGTGCGCGCCGACCTACACGGAGGGCGACCGTATTCTGTGCATGGGTGTGGGTTCTGGCCTGAACACTGCCCTGCTTGAGATTCAGTGGTAACCCGGTAGCCAGCAACCTTTAGCCGGTAACCCGTTAGCTTTTGCGGTAGACATTCACCGATTCGATCCGGAAGGATTCCCCCAGCATGCGCCATTTGAACTTCCCTAAGGCTCAGCCCCCGTATAACCCGGAGGAATGGGCGGGCGTGAACCCGCGCTACTCCCACCTTCTGGAGGTGCCCACCTCCGCCCCCATTGAGCAGCGGGCGCAGCAGGCTGGCGCGCGCCGCTGGCACTACCTGGATAACCTTCCAGTGCTGGTCGAGCAGGGTTTGGAGCCGATTGGCACGATTCTGTGCGTGCACGGTAACCCGACTTGGTCGTACCTGTGGCGTACCGTACTGGATGCGGGCGTGAATGAGCGCGCCCCGTGGCGTGTGGTTGCGGTTGACCAGATTGATATGGGTTATTCGGAGCGCACCCACCTGGATTTAGAGGGTGAGCGCCGCTCCCTGACCGACCGTATCGCTGACCTGGGTGATTTCACGAAGGCACTCGGCCTGGATGAGACCGATAAGCCGCTCGTGACTCTCGCCCATGACTGGGGTGGGCTGGTGTCCTTTGGGTGGGCGCTGGAGCATCGTGAGATTCTTTCGGGCGTGATGCTGACGAACACCGCGGTCTACCATGACGGCATTGAAAATATCCCTGCCGCCCTACGCCTGGCGTTGGGTGTGCACGAGTGGGGTACTCACGATTCGACCGCGTTTATTGATGTGACCTTGGGTTTGGCTCAGAATGAGGGCCGCCTGCCCGCGCCGGGTTCTGCCGGTGCCGGGGCGCTTGATGGTGCCCTGCCGCAGCCGGTGGGTCAGCAGCCCAAGCGCCTGTACCCGAGCCCTCTGAACGAGGCGATTTACCGTACGTACCGTGCGCCGTACGCTCATTCGGCGTGGCGTGAGGGTGTGCGTAATTTTGTGGGCGATATTCCGACCGGCACCGACATTCCTTCCTATACGCCGATGCAGCGTATTGCCGAGCAGATCCGTGACCTGGACGTGCCCGCGTTCTTCCAGTGGGGCACGAAGGACCCGGTGTTCCAGCGCCGCTACCTGTTCGACCTGATGGAGCGCATGCCGCAGGCGAAGGTGCACCGCTACGAGAAGGCCTCGCACCTGGTCATTGAGGATTACGACATTGCCTCCCCCATGATTTCGTGGCTTGCACAGACTTTCGGCACACTGGAGGATGGTGTGCTGGTTCCGGCGCGTAATGCGGAGGCGGAGCATCGTGCCGCCCGCGCGCGCCGCCACGGCCTGACTACCGGCGAGGGCACTGCCGCGGAGGGTACTGAAGGCGCTGAGGGCGCTGTTCCTGCGGCGTTCCGCCCCATGCTCGCTGCCCTGGCTGAACGCGCCAACGACGCCTCCACCGCCGTGGTGGATATGGACCCCAAGGGTGACGGCACCTCCGTTTCTGTGACCCTGACCTGGGCTGAGCTGAACCAGCAGGTCAACGCCGCCGCGACCCGTCTGCACGCCCTGGGTGTGCGTCCGGGCGACCGTGTGAACCTGATGGTGCCTCCGGGTGCCCGCCTGACCACCCTGATTTACGCCTGCATGAAGCTGGGCGCGGTCATTGTGGTGGCTGATACCGGTCTGGGTATTCCGGGTCTGACTCGCGCGTTGAAGGGCGCTAACCCGAGATTCCTGGTGGGTATTCCCGCCGCGCTCAGTGCCGCCCGTACCCTGCTGTGGCCGGGTGTGCGTATTTCTGTGGAGCCGCTGGGTTCGGTGCAGGAGAAGCTGTTGGGTGTTGCCGGTTCGGTGTTTACCGCGCCCGCCGCTGACGGTACTCCGGGTGCGCCGGTACCCACCCCGACCGTGGTGGAGTTCCCCTCCCCCGTGCCGGATGCTGATGCGGCGGTGCTGTACACCTCCGGTTCGACCGGCCCGGCTAAGGGTGTGGTGTACACGCAGCGTCAGCTGGCGGGTATGCGCGACGCCATTGCGAATACGTACGGTTTTGCGCCCGGTAGCGGCCTGGTAGCTGGCTTCGCGCCGTTTGCGCTGTTGGGCCCGGCGCTGGGTGCTACCAGCGTGACCCCGACGATGGATGTGACCCGCCCGAAGACTCTGACGGCTTCGGCATTGGCATCGGCTGCGGCGGCTATTGATGCGTCGGTCGTGTTTGCTTCCCCCGCCGCCCTGGTGAATGTGGTGGCGACCGCCGATGAGCTGAACGCTGAGCAGCGTGCAGCGTTGGCTAAGGTTCAGACCGTGCTGAGTGCTGGCGCGCCGATTCCCGTGCCGCTGCTGGAGGCGCTCTCCGCCCTGGTGCCGAACGCCTCCCTGCACACCCCGTACGGCATGACCGAGGGTCTGCCGGTGACCGATGTGTCTTTCGAGATGATTCGCCAGGCAATTGCTGAGGGCACCCCGAATGCTGCCGGTGAGGTGCTTGACCCGTTCGCCCGTGACGGCGTGTGCGTTGGTTTCGCGGTGTACGGTGCGGCGGTGGCCATTGCGCCGCTGTTGCAGGACGGTTCGGTGGCGGATGAGCTGACCCATGAGCCGGGTGTGACCGGTGAGATTCTGGTGTCGGCACCGCATGTGAAGGACCGCTACGATACCCTGTGGGTGACTGAGGAGCAGTCCATTAGCACTCCGGGTTGGCATCATACCGGTGACGTCGGACACCTGGACACTTCGGGTCGCCTGTGGGTTGAGGGTCGCCTCGCGCACGTGCTACTGACTTCGCAGGGCGTGCTGACCCCGGTTGCGGCTGAGCAGTCCGCCGAGTCGCTACCCGAGGTTCGCCGCGCCGCCCTGGTGGCGGTGGGCCCTGCAGGTACTGCGGCACCGGTGCTGGTCATTGAGGCATCCGCGAATACTGCTGCGTTGGAGGCGCGCCAGTCAGCATCGGGTCTCAAGCGTGCCCTGCTCAATCGCGTACCCGGCGCGCGCCGCTTCCCCATTGCGGAGGGTGTGGCACCCTTCGAGCTCTCGCAGCTGGTGCGTCAGAAGGTTGCCGATGATACCGGCGTGGAGCTTGCCGCGGTGCTGGTGGTGCACGAGCATCCGACCGATATTCGCCATAATTCGAAGATTGACCGCCCCGCTCTGGGTGAGTGGGCGTCGAAGGTCCTTGCGGGGGCGTAAGCGCCTGCCGGATCCCTATGCCTAAGGAGTATGATGTCCCCTCATTCTTCGCGTGAGTCCTCTTCCCACGAGCCCGCACCCCGCTTGTCTGTGTCCCACCTGTCTGGGCACCGCCTGTCGACTGCGCACGCGGTGACTTCCCCGACGGCGCGGTTCCGCAAGCCTGCGCAGCCGCTGGCGGCACGCTACACCGACCCCGCCCCGCGTTCGCTGCGCCCGGTTGAGGAGCCTGATTTTGCCCCGCGTATTGGCGAGCGCATCCTCTTTACCGGTGCGAGCGGCCTGCTGGGTCGTGAGAGCGTTCTGGCGTTGCTGCGTGCCGGCTATGATGTGCGCGTTTTTCAGCGCGGCGATTCGGGTATTGCGGCGCTTCTGCCCGATTCGATTCGCCCGCGTTTTGAGCAGGTGCGCGGCGATATTACGAACACGCAGGCTGTGGATCTGGCGATGACCGGCGTGAACGGCGTGGTGCATGCCGCGGCGAAGGTTTCGGTCAGCGGCGAGTGGGCTGATTATGAGCGCATCAACATTGAGGGCACCCGCACCCTGTTGCAGGCGGCGCTGAATCACTCAGTGGGTTCGTTCCTGTATATTTCGTCGCCGTCGGTGGCTCATGCCGGTGCGGCGATTGTGGGTGATGGTGCCGGCGTGGCATCCCCGGAGCACGCGCGCGGTAACTATGCGCGTTCGAAGGCTGCCGCTGAGCTTCTGGCGCTGGAGGCGAACGGCACTGCTCTGCCCGGTGGCGGAGTTTTGCGCGTGGGTGCGTTGCGTCCCCACCTGATGTGGGGTCCGGGCGATACCCAGCTGGTCGAGCGTATTCTGGAGCGTTCCGCCGCGGGCCGTCTGCCGCTGCTCTCTGGCGGTACGGGCCTGATTGACACGCTCTACATTGATAACGCCGCGGATGCCGTGGTGCGCGGCTATCAGCGCCTCGACGCTTTTGCGGGCCGGGCGCTGGTGGTGACGAACGGTCAGCCGCGCACTATCGCTGAGCTACTGGGCGGTTTCTGTGAGGCGGTGGGCGTTCCCGCCCCGCGTTTCTCGGTTCCGGCGAAGGTTGCGGCTCTGGCAGGTAAGGTCATTGAGCGCGTGTGGGAGCGTCTGCCGAAGAACGTGACTGCCGGTGATGAGCCGCCGATGACGGAGTTCCTCGCCGAGCAGCTGTCGACCGCACACTGGTTTGATCAGCGCCGCACCCGTGAGCTTCTGCAGTGGGAGCCCGCCGTGTCGATTGAGGAAGGTTACGAGCGTCTGGGCTTGTTCTACGGGGACAGGTACAGCCGCTAAGCGCTTCTTGTCGGGGTGGCTTTCGGGTTGACTCCCTCGCCCCCCGGTATATACAATTGAGGTTTAAACGAATGACGGCGTAGCTACATCCCCCATCTGGGAGGAACGTAGCTACGCCGTCATTCGCATATCTAGCGTGAGCCTTTATCTAGCGAGAACGTGGCGCCCGCTGGCAGTGCGGGCAACGATAGGACGAACGGTTCTGGAACGGTTCGCGCACCATCAGGGAGGTGCGGCCCGCCTCCGCGCAACGGTGGCAGGGCTCCCCGGCACGACCGTAAGCGTTCAGCGAGCGCTCAAAGTAGCCAGACTCGCCCAGCACGTTCACGTACAGGGCGTCGAAGCTCGTGCCGCCAGCCGCCAGGGACTCGTGCAGCACCTGGGTGACCGCCTCCAGCAGTTCGCGGGTTTGAGCGGCGCTAAGGGTGCGTGCGGGCTTCGCGTAGTGCAACCGCGCACGCCACAGCGCCTCGTCGGCGTAGATATTGCCCACGCCGGAGATGACCGACTGGTCCAGTAGCACCTTCTTAATGCCGCTGGAGGTGCGCAGGAACTTGCGGCGCACCGCTGCGGGGTCGAAGAACTCATCCAGCGGGTCGCGGGCAATGTGCTTGACCGCTTCCGGTACCAGAAAACGCTCCGCTACTTCACCCGCCGCTGCTTTATTTGTTGCAACCGCCGCGGGTACGTCCGGTACCAGCGGGCTGAGGAACATGCCGCCGAAAATGCGCTGGTCCACGAAGAGCAAGCGCTGCCTGGTGCTTGCCCGGTTGGTGCTCACCGCGCCGCTGGTAGCTCCCACCGGTCCTAGTTCGAGCGCCACGCGCAGGTGCCGCGGCTGCTCATCAAAGGCCGCGCGAGCCTCCGAATCATTACCCGAGTCGCTGCCGGAATCTCCGCCTGATTCGCCGTCCACATTGCCGCCCGGCTCATCGCGCACGAGCAGCTGACCGCTCATACCCAGATGCACCACGAGCGCCTCCTCGGCAAGCGTGCCGTCCGCCTCGCTCAGGGTCAGCCACAGGTACTTGCCGCGGCGGTAGGCACCGCGCAGCGCCCTGCCGGTCAGTGCCGCCTCAAAGTGGGCGGGACCGGGCAGGTACCTGCGCAGCGAACGGGCATCGACCACGCGCACCGCCCGCACGGGCCGACCCAACGAATGGTCGGCTAGACCTGCGCGAACGGTTTCCACCTCGGGTAGTTCGGGCATGGTTCCCTCCAATCAGCGGGGCTGCAGAATCAAGAGCCCGCAGAGCTAACAGACCTGCAGGATGATTGAAAGAGCCTAAACCAGAACGCGGTACGCCTGCTCAGCGGCAAGGCGCTCCGCCTCCTTCTTGCTCGGACCCACACCGGTACCGGCCTGCTGGTTCGCCACAATAGCGACCGCAGTGTACACGCGCGCGTGGTCGGGGCCCTCGCCGGTCACCTCGTAGCGCACGTCTCCCCAACCGCGGGCGGTGGCGAGGTTCAGCAGCTCGGTCTTCCAGTCACGTCCAGAGTTCAGGACCTTCTCATCGTCGAGCAGCGGCGCAATCAGGCGCAGAACCAGGTCACGAGCCGCCTCGCGACCGCACTCCAGGTAGGTCAGGCCAAAAATCGCTTCCATGGTGTCGGCAAGGATCGAGTCCTTATCGGCGCCGCCGGTGTGAATCTCGCCCTTACCGAGCAGGATGTACCTGCCCAGATCCAGATCGCGTGCCACCTTCGCCAACGCCACCGTAGACACCACCACGTGGTGCAGCTTCACGAGCTCACCCTCGGGCAGGTCGGGGTAGCGTCGGTACACTTCTTCAGCGATCGCCAGGGAAAGCACCGAATCGCCCAGGAACTCCAGGCGCTCATTATGCTCCGCCCCGGGGTTCTCGAAGGCGTAGGAGCGGTGGGTTAGGGATAGCAAAAACGTCTCGGCGTCGATATCGACTCCGAGACGTTTACGCAACTCCCTAGTATCAACACTAGGAAATTCAGTCATAAGGATTCACCGCTTCTTAGGCGTCTGCAACCTTACGGCCCTTGTACTCCAGGAACAGGGCGTTGCCTGCAGCGTCGGTTACAACCTTTGCCTGGTGGGGCAGGCTGTAGGTCACGCGACCGTTTTCAACGGTCTTAACCAGCTGGGGCACGGATGCCTTCCACTGGGAACGGCGTGCGCGGGTGTTAGCGCGGGACATCTTGCGCTTGGGAACAGCCACAGCTATCTCACAATCTCTAGTAACAACAATTTAGTTTTCGGTATCTGCACCGAGCAGGCCCTGTAGGGCCGACCAGCGCGAATCCAACACCTCGTGATGATGCCCGGGGTCATCCTCCAGGCGCGCACCGCAATCGGCGCACAGACCCTGGCAGGTGTCCCTACAAACAGGCTGGAACGGCAGTTGAAGGATTACTGCGTCCCGCAGAGCCGGTTCAAGGTCGATGGAATCATCCTCAACGGCGTACTGCTCATCTACTTCGTCTTCGGGGCCGCCAGCCGGGGCCTTCTCAAAGACGAAAAGCTCTTGAATATTGGCCGACATCTCGTAATCAATCGGATCCAAGCAGAGGCTACACTCGCCGTGTACATCCACAACGACGGAGCCGGTAACTAGGATACCATCAACAACAGACTCCATACGAATATCGAGGTCAATATCCGAACCCTCTTCCACGCCGATGAGCGTGTTACCCAGGTCTGCCGGTGCGGGCAGAACCTCAGTGAGAGTTTCCATGGTGCCGGGGCGGTGAATCAGGTTAGTGACTGATACAACCAGCGGCGATGCGTCTGCACGTGAAATGGCGTTTCTCCTTACGAAATGTATAAACCAAAGTCCCATTTTAGGGGTCATTCGCACCGTTAATCAAGATTAAGCGCCTTTTAAATCTCTTTAAGTGGCGCTCACCTCTTAAATATCCCCTTAAGGAGGCACCGCGCGGCGCTTAATCGGTCGGTCAGGGGTACTACGGGACTACTACTGGAAGGGTTTAATCGCCCGGTCGGCGGTGCGAGTTATTCTGCCGGGCCCTGCCGGTGGGCATGTCGGGCGTGTTGGATGGGTGTGCATCCGGGTTGCCCGGGTTGCTTAGGCGTTTTTCTAGGCGCTCTTCAGGGCGCGGGCGACCGCCTCCGGCACGAAGGGAGTCACGTCACCACCCAGCGACGCCACCTCACGAATAATCGTGGACGACACCGCACCATAGCGGTCCTCACCCGCCAAGAACACCGTCTCAACCTGCGCCAGGTGGCGGTTCATGCTCGCCATCGGAGCCTCATAGCTGTAGTCCGTCGCCGAACGCAGACCCTTCACCAGCACCTTCGCGCCACGCTCTGCCGCGTACTCGGCAAGCAGCACACCCGGCGGAATCGGCTCCACGCTCACGCCCTCAATGCCGAGCTCCTCCAGAGACTCACGCACCAGCTGCACACGCTCCTCCAGAGAGAAACGGTACTTCTTGGAACTATTGTGCGCCACGCCCACGATCACCTCGTCAAAGAGCTGAGCGGCGCGGGCAATGATTTCCAGGTGGCCGTGGTGCACGGGGTCAAAAGATCCGGGGCAGAGGGCAATCATGGCGGTCCCTTCACTAATAAATATCAGATGTTGGAATGAATAGAAGCGGGCGAATTTAGGATGCGGATTAGTGGCATGCGGACGAGCGCAGGCTGAGGCGGCAAGATTAGGCGGCGAGCTCTTCAGCGTCCTCGCCGGATTCGTCGCCCGCCTGCTCCTCCACCTCGTCAGGCTCCACATAGTAGAGAACCGTCTCGCCGTGCTGACGGGTCGAAAAACAGTACAGGCCCTCGCCCCACACAGGCTCCGGGTCGCGCGAAGAACGCTCCACCACGACCACGGCACCCTCGGCAAGCTTGGGGGTGAGCGCCTCCAGCAGCTCGCTGACCTGCTCATTCGGCATGGCGTAGGGCGGGTCAACAAACACCAGGTCCCACGGACCGGAGACGGACTTCACGTAGGTCAGCGCCTGAGACTGCTGCACGCGTGCTGCAGAACCGGTAGCGCTACGGCCCATCGCTTTCTCCACCGCGGCAACGTTCTTGCGAATCACCGCAACAGCCTTCGGGTAGGTGTCCAGCAGAGTCACGGAGGCCGCACCGCGCGAGAGCGCCTCGCAACCGAGTGCACCCGAACCGCCAAAGGCGTCCAGCACGCGGGCGCCACGAATAATGTCGTAGCTCTCCAGCTTGGAGAAGAGGGATTCCTTCACCCGGTCGGTGGTGGGGCGAGTATTATCCCCCGGAACCGAAACAAGGCGAACGCCTCCGGCGGCACCGGAAATAATACGGCTCATAGGGTCTCTCCTCTTAACTAGTGCGGTGTGTTGAAGTCACGGTTTCAGTCGGTGGTGGGCAAGGCAGATTGGTGGGCAGGACTGGCAGAGCGTTCTGCCCCGTTGGGCGCTTATCCCCTGCCGAGGAACGCCTCACGGTCAGCGTCCAGGGCACGGTCAATCGTACGCGCCAAAGACGGATGCTTAGCCAGAGTCGGGTCCTTCTCCACCACCGAGCGGGCATCCTCGCGGGCACGCTCAATAATGTCAGCATCGGCGAGCGCCCGCAAGAAGCGCAGGGTGCTCTTCGAGCCCGATTGTGCAGCACCCAGAATATCACCCTCACGGCGCTGCGCCAGGTCGATGCGGGAGAGCTCAAAGCCGTCCGTGGTAGAGGCGACCGCATCCAGGCGCTCCCGGGACACGCCGCCCTCTTCCTGGCGGGTAACCAGCAGGCAGGTGCCCGCGTAGCCGCCTCGGCCCACACGACCGCGCAGCTGGTGCAGACCCGAGATGCCGAAGCGGTCGGCGTCCATGATGATCATGAGCGTGGCGTTCGGGACGTTCACGCCCACCTCAATGACGGTGGTGCTGATGAGCAGGTCAATTTCACCGCGCTCGAAAGCGGTCATGACGGCGGTCTTCTCTGCCGGGTCCATGCGGCCGTGCAGGGTGCCGATACGCACGCCGACGAGGGCGTCCTCAGCGCTCAGGTAGGAATACATTGAGGCGACCGAGGTCAGCTGAACCTTGCCGTCACTGCTCGCGTTACCGCCCTGACCGAAATAGCCCTGGGCTGAGCTGCCTGCGCCCGCACCGTTCAGGCTGGATGCGCCAAAGAATGCGGCGCCTTCCTCCAGGCTGTCGCCGTCCTCCCCGATTTTGGGTACGACAACATACACCTGGTGGCCCGCATCGATTTCTTCGCGGGCGCGCCTCCACAGCCGGGACGCCCAGGCGGGCTTCTCGGCAAGGGGCACCACGTGCGTTGAGATTTTCTGGCGGCCGACGGGCAGGGTGTCGAGCACGGACACATCCAGGTCACCGAACACGGTCATCGCGACGGTACGCGGAATGGGCGTTGCGGTCATGACCAGGCGGTGCGGCAGGGCGCCATCGGTGCCGCGCAGGCCGTCGCGCTGCTCCACGCCGAAACGGTGTTGCTCATCCACGACGACCAGACCCAAATCGTGGAAGCTCACCTCATCGGAAAGCAGGGCGTGGGTGCCAATCACAATCTGGGCGGTGCCGTCGGCGAGTTCCTGCAGTACCTTGCGCTTGGCGCGGGTACCCATGGAGGCGGTCAGCAGGCGCACACGCACACGGCCGGGCTCCCCCCCGCTCCCCGTGGGGATTCCCTCGGCAGAACCGGCGGCAGAATCATCAGCATCAGAGTCTTCGGGGGCCGCCATATCCCCCAGGATGTCCAGCACCGAACGCAAATGCTGCTCGGCAAGCACCTCGGTCGGGGCGAGCATCGCGGACTGGCCACCCGCATCGGCAACCTGCAGCATGGCGCGCAGAGCCACCACGGTCTTACCGGAACCCACATCACCTTGCAGCAGGCGGTTCATGGGCGATTCACTCGACAAATCGGCTGCAATCTCAGCGCCCACCTTCTGCTGCCCTTCGGTCAGCTCGTAGGGCAGAACCTCAAGCAGCCGATCGGCGAGGCCGCCCTCCACGGCGGGGCGCGGCTGGGTCAGGTCCGCGGCACGCACCGAATGCAGGCGGGCGAGAGCGCTCTGCAGCACGAACGCCTCGCGGTAACGCATCTGTGCCTGCGCGGCACGCCAGGTGTCCTCCGAGTCGGGGGTGTGCAGGGCGCGGTACGTCCACTCCAGCGAGGGCACCTTGCGGGCGCGACGAATCGTGTAGGGCACCGGGTCTTCGAGTTCTTTGAGCGGCACCTTTTCGAGCAGCTGCGCCATGTAGCCGCCAATGCGGTCGGTGGGCAGCTTCACGGGGGCGCGGTAGACGGGCACGGGGGCGGTGGCGGCGTCGGTGACGTCCGCGCCGGAGGCGTCCTTCGAGAGCAGGGCGTAGTGCGGGTTGGTGAGGGTGTATTCGCCGCGGTAGATGCCGACCCTGCCGGAGAACATCATGGTTTCACCCTCGCGGATTTCGCGGGCGGCGGTCCAGGCGTTGAAGAAGGAAAGCTTCATCTGCGAGCCGATGAGCTCACCGGGGTTCGTCATGCTGGGCGCGGGCACGCCAAAGAGGCCTCCCTGCGCGAAACTATCCTGCGCGAACGAATCTTGACCGTAGCTGTCTGCGTAGCCGCTGTAGGAGGCGGGCTGCGCTCCCCTGCCCTGTGCAGGGTTCTGAGCGGCGAGATTCTGGGCGCGGGGAATCTGGGCGGCTGGGTTCTGCGTGGAGTTAGCGAGCGCGTTAATGCGCGGGTTGTGCTTCCCGGTTGCCTGCCAGTTCTGCGCGGGCGCACCGGATACGATGGATGTGCTGGATGCGCCGGGGCGGTTAGCGCGCCCGTGCACCACGGATACAGGACCGTCAGCACCGAGGCCAGCGGCACCAAAACCGGCAGCCCCAAAACCTGCAGGTGCATCCTGCCCGGTGGCGTCGGAGAGCCTGTCGGTGATGGTCACTTCCGTGATTTTGCCGCGGCGCGCCGCCATAGTTCGGGTGCTCACGTGTACCACGCGGGCAATGATGGTGACGTCCTGACCCTCAACAAGTTCGGCGAAGGAGCTGAGCTCACCGCGCGGCAGGTATTTGCGCGGGAAGTATTCGAGCATCTCCCCGACGGTGTGCAGGTCCAGGTGCGTGGAGATTGCCTTGGCGGTGGACGCGGGCAGGTACTTTTTGAGCGGCGCATTTTCGATGCGGTCTTCGGAGGCGTAGCGCGCCAGGGCACGGCTCTTAGCCTCCGCGGCGGCTGATGCGGGCTTCTCAGCCGCAACCTTCGCAGTAGTTGCCTTCTTTGCGGAAGCTTTCGTCGGCGTGGTTTTCTGCGTAGCGTTTTTCGGCGCGGGGGTTTTCTGCGTAGCGGTCTTGGAGTCAGCTACCCTCTTCACCGAGGATTCGGATTCGGTTGCTTTCTTTGCGGGAGCAGTCTTCTTCGCTACAACCTTTTTAGGTGCAGTCTTTTTGGGTGCGGGCTTTTCAGCTTCCGCCTCGGGCTCGATCTTCTTCGGCGCATTCTTCTTCGGCGCAGGCTTCTGCTCGCCCTCTTCGCTTGCCTTCGTTGCCTTTTGCGGGCGCGCCGAAATATCCCGCGCGGCAGTTTCGCTCTCCTGCGGGCTCGGTTTGTTCTGAGTTAGTTCCTTCTGAGCAGGTGCCTTCTGAGTCGGCTTCTTCTGGGCTAGCTTCTTCCGGGCGGGTGCTTTCCGGGCAGGTTCCCCCGGCAGATGTGATTCCGACTGAGGAGATTCTGGCAGATGTGCTTCCGGCTGAGTAGCCTGCCGTGCCGCCAACGCAATATCGACCAGCTCGTAGAGAGCGTCGTCGGTCATGGTGTGCGCGGCGGGACCCAGCGAATGTTTGAGCGTCTTGAGCGCCTTACGATAAGGGGCGCTGGCACGCTGTGCCGCGCGTTCGCTCAGCTCGGCGCGGCTCACCTCGCCTCGGGCGTAGGCGGCAAGATCGCGCACGGTCAGCTCGGCGGTGGTGCGGAGCTGTTCATCGCTCAGTAGCGGTGCATCCTTTTTCCGCGGCTGGGCACGGGTCACAGAACCGGCTCGGGTCGCGGAATCAGCATGGGTCACAGAACCAGCGCGGGTAGGATCCACAACCGTTGAATCTACGGGCTCACCCTGCGCTGCCTCAGCTTTCGCGGGCTTAGTATTTGTCGGCTTAGCTTTGGCGGGAGCAGGCTCGGGAAGCCCCAGGTCCAGGGCTTCCTGCTGCGGGTTCACGGAACGTCGGGCGGGGCTCATGCGCCGCCCTCCGCACCGCACGCGTGGTCGGCGTGGTGACCGTCCGTCAGGGAGGAAATACGCTCATCCGACCACTGACCGTAGCCCATAATCAGCTTGCGGGCGGGGTCGATTTCGGGAACGTGCACGTGCAACGCCCAGAGTCCAGCCGCCATGTCCAGGGGCGTAATGAGCAGGCTGTCGCCCATGGCTTCAAGTTCGGGGCGTAGCTGCGCCAGGGCGAGGGGCTCGCAGGTCAGCGTACCCATGATCTCCCAGCCGCTCTGCCCCGCGTGTTCTGCGTGCCCACCTTCTGCGTGCTCGGCAAGTTCAGAGCCCGCCTGTTCAGAACCCACTCGTGCCGCCGAACCGGCTATAGAAGTCACACCGGCAGAGGGAGCACGCAGCATGGACTCCACCTGCGCCTCGCTCAGAGTTGCGCCCTCCCAGCGCGGGTTGGAGTGCACCACGGCAAGGTAGAAGCCGAGCGCGCCGGCATCCACGAAACCGGCAAGCTCGGGCGAGGGCGGGAATTGTGCGGTACGTTCCAGGGCGGCACGCATCAGCGCACGTCGACGCTCTTTCAGCGTCTCGTCAGTGGCTTCTGCGTCCTGCGATGCATCATAGTGTGCATCCAGGCGGGCGAGCTCCACCATGACCGACAACATCGTGGAGGGCACCATCTGCTCCCCCACGCTGGCTCGAATACGCTCAGCCGCGAACGCCATCGCGCGCGCCTCCGCGTGGGCGTACTCCAGCTTCACTTCGCGATGCTTCGGCTGGGAACCGCCAGCCAGCACACGCTCGTAGTCTGTCTCCAGGGCACGCACGAGCGGCAGCTCATCGGCTGCGTCGCCGAGCTCCCGAGCGAGGTTTCCGGGCAGGAACCAGTAACTACGCACCGCCTCCAGCGCCCAAGCGCAAAGCAGGGTACCCGAGTTGCCGCGTGCTACGCGGGATGCGCGCATAATCGCGTGCTCGTAGATTCCGCCCAGCTGAATCCACAGGTGGGCGAGGGTTTCCTCTTCGGAGGCGCCCGCCGCCTCGGGCACGCAGGCACCCTCTCCGCCGGGAATTTCGCCAGCGGGAAGAACCTCACTAGGCAGAACCTTACGGGGCAGAGCCTCACTGGGCAGAACCTGTTCCATGCCTCGCTCAAACTCTTCGGTCAGGGTCAGCAGGGTATGGGCGATATTGGAGCCGGTGTCCTTATCGGGCACGGGGAACCCATTGAGTTCGTTGAGCGCCTCGCGGTAGCGTTCGATGGTGGTGCGGGCGGCGGTGGACCACGCTACGCCGAAGCGGTAGGCGCGCACGCAGGCGCGGCGGTAAATCTCGCGTTCTTCGGTGCGCTGGTTCTGTTCTGCGTTCACGCTACCCTCCTCGTCGGTTTCGTCGGTTTTGTCAGTTTCGCTCGGTTCTCGGCTGATTTCTCAACTAGTTCTCGGCTGAGTTTGTGGCTAGTTCCCGACTGATTTCCCGGTGCCCGCGGTACGGGCGGAATCCAACCTATTTCGTACTTCTATTCTAGGTAATTTCGGTTAAATGTACGGTATTGCCCGTCGTCTATCCCGCGGGATGAAAGCCCAGAGGATGAAAGCACGGACTAAACATACAAACCGCACGCGCCTCGCGGCACTCGGTGGAACTCCTACGCGGAAGCCCCGTAGTGTTCCCAGCCCATGCCGTCCAGGGAACGGCCGTCCATCACGACCGCCGCGCCGGTCACCGCATTGTGGCGGCGCTCGGCACCGTAGAGTTCGGCGCTCAGACCTCGCTCCGGGGCGTCCGCAACGCAGGTGCCCAGGGGCACAAACTCTTCGGGCACCTCACCGGGGAAGGTCGCCAGCAGGCCGTGGTCCTCTCCGCCAACCAGCACGAAGGTGCGCGCCAGGGATGCGGGGCTCTCCCCCGCCTCGTTGCGCTCACCAATCGCCAGCAGCAGGCGCGCCAACGGTAGTAGCGGCTCGGCGAACGCATCCACGACGGCACGGTCGAGACGCATCTGCACCCCGGAGGCGGCGGCAAGTCGCCCGGCGTCCTTGACGAGCCCGTCGGAAAGATCCAGCATAGAGCTTGCCTGATGCTGGCGCGCCACCTCACCGGCGGGGATGAGGCTGACCGGGTGGTGCTGCGACGCGACGGCGCGCTCGCAGACCGCAATCATGTGCGCGGCATCTTCCGGGGTGAGGGTGCGGACAAGCTCGATGAGCCCCTCGGGAAGAGCAACAGCCGATCCCTCGCCCTGCTTTTCAATCTGCTTCTGAGCCCACGCCTGTCCCACCGCATCCAGCGCCGCTTCGACTTCCTGGCCTGCGGCGATGGCACGCAACAGTGCCGTGGCGGGCAGGGAGAGCCGGTTGAGCAGCAGGCGCAGACCGGCATCAGACCACGCGGTACGTCCCGCCAGGGCGATAGTGTCGCCGGGGCGTGCGCCGGAGCGCAGCACGGCGCGATTCGTGTAGCCGAGGGCTGTGACAGTCACAGACATTTCGGTGGAGTCGCCAATATCGCCACCGCCAATCACACATCCGGTGGCTCCGCAGACGTTGATTCCGTCCACAATGCCGTGGGCGAAGCCGTCAATCCAGCCGTAAGGAGTGCTACCAGGCAAGCTCAAGGAGATGAAGAGGCTCACCGGGCGTGCACCCATGGCGGCAACGTCGGCAAGGTTCTGGGTCGCGGCTTTGCGCCCCACATCGTAACCGCTGCTGCGGGCAGGTTCCAGAATGAACTCACCGGCCTCACCCACCCGTGCAATACCGCCGGGCCACAGGTTCATGAAGTCCTGGTTCTCAACGAGAGTGTCGGTGGTGACCACGGTACGCTGACCGGGCGCGGGTGCGGCGAGGACGGCACAGTCGTCACCGGGACCCACATCAAGGGGTTCAAAGTGCCCCGCCTGGCGTGCCGTAGCGGCGACCTGCTCGTTGTGGGCGTTGATAATCGGCATGAAAGCGCGCAGAACGCGGGACTCTCCTAGCTTTGAGAGAGGTGTCTCTCGCATGGGGTTGTCCCGCGTTTCGCTAAAAGTCTGAGGATTCACATCCTCTATTATCGCGTATTCTTACGCGTTATGTTCGCCTTATGCTCCGCGGCTAAAGTAGCGGATTGCCAGAGCAATCAGCACCAGAGCGATGAGCGAGAAGAGAATCAGCGGTGCAATGCCGGAAAGTCCGGAATCATCCGCGTCCGCATTTTTCACGGTCTGCTCCTGGGCGGCGTTCGCGCCGTCAGCCTTTGCAACGCTCTTTGCGGAGCGGCTGGCGCTATCCGAGGCGGAGGAGCTGGGCGACTTCGAAGCCGATGCCGAGTTTGAGGAGTTCGAGGGGCTTGCCATCTGGGAGCGGTCCTCACCGGTCTTATTGCGCGAGAGGTATTCAGCAACCCAGTCTGCCGCACCAGGGATGGAGTCATTCGAGCCGTTATTGGCTGCGATTCGTCCGAGGGTGGTGCCCCCAGAGCGCAACGGATCATTCTCGTCGTTACCAAGCCTGCCATTCGGTGCCTTGGTACTCGATGAAGAACTTGAAAATCCCGAAGAGGATCTTGAAGCTTCAGAGGAGTCGCCCGGTCGCGGAATCTCAATGGAGATAATGACATCTTCCCCAGAGATTTTCTGACGGTTGTTGGGGGTGGTCACTGGGTTGTTCGCCGGAGGAATCGGAGCAACAGGTTCGGTCTCAATCGGGGTAACCGATTTGGAGTCCGAGCTGTCCTTGTTATCCTCTACCGGAGCTACGGGAGCTACCGGAATCACGGGGATGACCGCATCCTTGGTCGGCTCGTTAGTCGGCTCCTGCTTAGCTTCCTTGGAGGGCTCCTGAGTCGGATCCTGAACCGGGGCCGGAACGACCGGAACCTGAGAAGGATCCTGGGTGGGTGCCTCAGTCGGTTCCTGAGTCGGCTCGGGAGTAGGTTCAGGAGTGGGCTCTACCGTAGGCTCAGGAGTCGGATCCTGAGTAGGCTCAGGAGTTGCATCCTTGGTGGGTTCTGCGGTGGGCTCCACAGTAGGCGCTACGGTCGGCTCCGGAGTGGGAGCAACAGTAGGTTCTGCCGTCGGCTGGACCGTAGGATCCGCAGTCGGAGCTACAGTCGGCTCAACCGTCGGAGTTGCGGTAGGAGCAACACTCGGTTCGGCACTTGCGCTAGGAGCTACAGTCGGCGTAGCGGTAGGCTCAGCGGTCGCATCCTTAGAAGCCTCTACGCTAGGACTCGCAGAAGCGGAAGGCTCGGCAGTGGGCTGCGCGGTAGCGTTCGGGGTAGGAGTCGCATCCGGGCTGGGCGTAGCACTCGCGGAAGGCTCGGCGCTAGCGGTGGGCTGAGCGCTCGAAGAAGCGCTAGGCTGAGCGATGGGCTCTGCCTGCGCGTTGTCAGTCTTATTGTCCCCCTGAGCGGTGGGCCATGCGCTCACGGTTGCGAGCGTGGGTACTGCCGTCTGAGAGGAAGATGCCGCGTTAGCGGTGGGGTCTAGGGCTTGTTCTGCGGCGTCAACAGGGTTTGACGGAAGCTGTGACGCCGCCTCCTGCACACCTTGAGCAAATAAGGCTACGTATGGACTTCCGGAAGCAACCAGTGCTGTCGCCAGACTCGCAGAGACCACCTTACGGTTTCGTTTTCCCAAAGGTTGTCCTTGACTTTCTAATACATTGTGAGTGAATAGATATCCGGTCATTAGGTGAACCGGAGATGCCTTCATCTATTCTACCGAATCAGCTTTTTCTTCATTACCCATTTTAGCGCTTTCCTAGCGAGCTTTGAGATTCACCAAGTGCAAGAACCATCTATCGAATCTTTTCATTATCCAGAAGCATCATTTTATGCACTTGTGAGCAGAATTCCATTTCTCCTTATCAGTGCCGCTTTAGAACTTACGCTCCCCCATTCGAGTAGCTCCAAGGTGGGTATAAGTGATTTTTTCATGAATTAAAACAAACGATTCTCATCAGCATATATGCTGGAAATACGTACCAATTCACCGCTTTCCTCGGCAACCGACTTGCCAGCCGCGCAAGAAAACCCCGGTACAGACTCTCAAGAATCCGCACCGAGGCGCCTTGCGGCAGGGGCGTTCCCCCACCGTTAAATATTCATATGCTAAGCGTCACCTAAAGAACTTAGTCCGCTCGTTAAGCACTCTCTAAAACTAGCGCAGACCCAGGGGGCGTTCCATCGCCAGGGTCAGCAGCTCGCTAATCAAATCAGTGTAAGAGATACCGGTGTTCTCCCACATGGTCTTGTACATCGAAATCGGGGTGAAGCCGGGCATGGTGTTCACCTCGTTGATGACCAGGCGGCCGTCCTCAGTGTAGAAGAAGTCCGCACGAGACAGACCCTCACCATCCAGCGCCAGGAACGCCTTCACGGCCAGCTCACGCAGGCGCTCCTGCACATCCTGCGGCAGGTTTGCCGGGCACACGGTCACAGCGGAAGACTCAGAAACGTACTTCGCCTCGAAGTCGTAGAAGCCGTGGTCCTGGTCCACAACCTCAATCTCGCCGGGGTAGGATGCGCGGGGCATCTCGCCGTGGTGGCCATCGAGCACAGCGCACTCGATTTCGCGGCCCACAATACCTGCCTCAATAATGATCTTCGGGTCGTGGCGGCGTGCCTCTTCAATCGCGGGCACGAGCTCCTCCACCGAATCCACCTTGGTAATACCGAAGGAAGAACCTGCGCGAGTCGGCTTCACGAACAGGGGGAAGCCCAGCTTCAGCACGCGCTCCAGAATCTGCTCGCGGTCCTCGTGCTCCCACTCGCGGTTGGTGACAACCTCGTAGGGGCCGACCTCCAGGCCAGCGGACTCGAAAGCAACCTTCATGAAGTGCTTATCCATGCCCACAGCGGATGCGGTCACACCGCAACCCACATAGTGCAGGTCAGCCATTTCCAGTAGACCCTGCACGGTGCCGTCCTCACCGAAGGGGCCGTGTAGCAGCGGGAACACAACGTCCACCGGTGCGGTGCGGGTAACGATACCCTCAGCATCCACCAGGGTCAAGCGGGAATCACCAGTACCCATCGGCAGGAACACCTGCTGGGTACCCTCGGGGAACTCTGCGGTACCGCGAGTGCCAGCGGTCAGCTCGGCAAGCTGCTGCTCATCGGTCAGGTACCAGCGGCCGTCACGGGTAATGCCGATAGTGATGACCTCGTAGGCGGTGCGGTCGATGGCACCCAGCACGCCAGCGGCGGTAATGAGCGAAATGGGGTGCTCGGAGGAGCGGCCACCGCACAGCAGGGCGACGGTCTTCTTCTCGGTCATATATTTCTCCTAGTCAATGTTCCCCTACCCTCAGGTCCGGAAGGTAGAACGGCAATGCGTCAATAATCCTAACGCATGAATACCGTCGCGGTCACTAATGCGTTTCTCGCGCACCGGTCTTCCGCAACGGTATCAGTCCTCGGATGTCTACGTTCATTCTTCTTCTAGCATGTCCTGGCACACACCATTAATCAAGTGGTTACCAGCACACCAGAAAGCTTCAAAACCTAGTGGCTCTCATGCTTGAGGCGGCGACCCAGCAGCTGAGGCGCCAACTCCTCAATGCCAATACGGCCCGAAAGCACAGCCACCACAGCCTCAACAATGGGCATCTCCACGCCGTGACGACGAGCCAACTCAGCCACCACCGGCGCCGACTTAATCGACTCAGCGGTCTGGCTCATGTGCTCGTGCAGGCGGTCAGGGGTAATACCCTGAGCCAGCAGACGGCCCGCCGTGTGGTTACGAGACAGCGGCGAAGAGCAGGTCGCAATCAAGTCGCCCATACCGGCAAGACCGCTCATCGTCGCAGCCTCGCCGCCCAACGCCACCGCCAGGCGGGTAATCTCCGCCAGACCGCGAGTCATGATGGACGCCTTCGAGTTATCGCCGTAATTGCGGCCCTCGCAAATACCCACACAAAGCGCAATCACGTTCTTCACCAGGCCGCCAATTTCGGTACCCACCACATCCGTGTTGGTGTACGGGCGGAAGTACGCGCACGCAATCGCGTGAGCAACAGACTCAGCCACCGGCAGGGTACGAGCCGCAACCACGGAGGCGGTAGGCTCCTCCCCCATGATTTCCTTCGCCAGGTTCGGGCCCGAGAGCACGCACACGCGGTGCGGAATATGGCCGATCGCGCGCAGATCAGCACCACGCAGAGCCAAGGACTCTTCCAGCTCCTCGGTAATGACCTGCGACATGCGCTGACCCGTGCCGGTCTCCAGGCCCTTCGCCAAAGAAACCAGCATGGCGTTCGGCTCAATATAGCGGGCGAAGCTCTGCAACTGCGAACGCAGAACCTGCGCGGGCAAGGCAAGAACCACAATATCGGCGCCGGTCAGCGCCGCGGGGGCATCCGCCGTGAAGTGCATGTTATCCGGCAGCTTCATTCCCGGAAAATAGCGGGCATTCTCGCGGGTGTGCTCGCACTCAGCCATCACCTGCTCATCACGACCGATGAGGGTCACGCGAGTGTCCTCACCACGCTCACGGGCAGCATCCGCCGCGATCTTAGCGAAAGCGGTGCCCCAGCTACCGGCGCCGAGCACCGCAATAGACTGTACGGTTGCCGGAGGGGTAAATTCAGGGCTTGCTGCGGGGGTGCGTCTAAAGAAGGTCACGAAAACACCAGCCTCTCTTCCTTGTGAGGTCCTTGGGTGAGCTACCGCTAGGTGCCCGATCGGACACCTATCGGTAGCTCTCATATGATTCCCAGCTGGGATGCTACTTTTCGTCCGGTTCACCGAGTGCGCCACCGACCGGACCCGAAGGGGCTCCGGGGGCTTCACGACGCTTAGCGCGCGGATTCCAACGACCCTCGGGGGCCTTCTCGCCGCGGATTTTCTCCAGCTCGGCGGTAATAGCATCCAGCATGGCGTCGGTGACCACGCCCAGTTCGGTGCGGGTGTGCTTAGCATCCGGGCTGGCATCCTCAACGAGGGAGGCAATATCCAATGCCTTGCCAACCTTCACGCGGACGGTCTTGCGCGGGAACAGCGAAATCTTACGCTTCTCCTTAATGCGGCCGTCCTCGCCGAGCTCATCCACGTAACCGAGAATCTGCTCGTCCCCCCAGTGCGCCACCGGGAAGACGGGCGCGCCGGTCGCAAGAGCCAGACGAGCCGCACCGGTACGCGCCTGCATGGGCCACAGCTGCGGATCGTGGGTGGTGGTGCCCTCCGGGAAAATCACGACAGCACCGCCAGCCTCAACAATCTTGCGGGCGGTGATCAGGGACTTACGCGCATCCACCGAACCACGAACCACGGGAATATGCGCGAGCTTACGCATAATGTAGCCGAACACGGGAGCGCGGAACAGCGAATCCTTCGCCAAGAAGCGCGGCAGGGCGCCCTCAACGAAAGCAGGGAAAGCCACGGTCACCGGGTCAAGCTCGGTGGTGTGGTTAGCCACGATAATGTACCCGCCGCTCTTAGGCAGGTTCTCACGGCCGGTAATCTCAACGCGCGCGATGAGCTTGTACAGCCCGCGCGCAGCGTTACCGAGCACCTTGTACAGAGCATCACCGGAGGCGGTGGGCTCAATCTCAGGCAGAGCCTGCTTTCCCTGCTGTCCGCTCATTAACCCTGAACCTCGACTTCCTCGGGCTCAACAACGACGATTGCAGCATCAGGCTTGGGAGCCTTCGACGCCTTGCGTGCCAGCACCTCAAAGTTGGCACCCAGGCCCTTGAGCTTCTCCTCGAAGTTCTCGTAGCCGCGAGCGATCAGCTCAACACCGCTCACGTGAGAGGTGCCCTTAGCAGCCAGCGCAGCAATGATGTGGGAGAAGCCGCCGCGCAGATCCGGAACCTCAATATCAGCGCCGGTCAGCGGGGTGGGGCCAGAAATAATAGCGGAGTGGCCGTAGCCCTTACCCTCAAAACGGCAGGGTGCTCCGCCCACGCAATCGCGCATAACAACGATATCTGCGCCCATCTGCTTCAGGGCGTTGGTGAAGCCGAAACGCTCCTCGTACACGGTCTCGTGCAGGATGGACGCGCCCTTAGCCTGGGTCAGCGCCACCACGAGGGGCTGCTGCCAGTCGGTCATGAAGCCGGGGTGCACGTTGGTCTCAAAAACGATGGGCTTCAGCTCTGCACCGGGGATACGCTGAGCCGGGTGGGTGAAGCGAATACCATCAGCGGTCACCTCGTACAGGCCGCCCATCTTGCGGAACTGGTTCAGGAACGCAGTCATATCCTTCTGAGCTGCACCGCGAACGAAAATGTCGCCGCCGGTAGCCAGAGCCGCGGAAGCCCAAGAAGCGGACTCGTTACGGTCGGGCAGGGACGCGTGATCGTAACCGGTCAGCTCGTCCACACCCTCAATGACGATGGTGCGGTCCTCATTGATGAAGATGATTGCGCCCATCTTCTGCAGAACAGCGATCAGGTCAATAATTTCGGGCTCAATCGCAGCGTTGCGCAGGACGGTCTTACCCTTAGCGCGCACACCGGTGAGCAGAACCTGCTCGGTAGCGCCCACGGAGGGGTAGTTCAGCACAATCTCTGCACCCTTCAGGCCCTCTTCGGGAACAATCAGGGTGGTGCCGGTTTCGTCGTCCTTCTCAACGACTGCGCCGAACTTGCGCAGTGCAGACATGTGGTAGTCGATGGGGCGGTCACCGATCTTGCAACCACCCAGGTTAGGGATGCGTGCGGTACCGAGGGTGTGCAGCAACGGGCCCACCATCAGAATCGGGATGCGGGAATTACCACCGAAGAGCTGAATCTCCTCTGCGTTCTTTGCAGCGGTGGTTGCATCCTGTGCGGGGTTGAGGGTCAGAACACCAGCTTCGCGGTCGTAGTCAACCTTTGCGCCGTGCAGCTCCACGAGGGTGGTAACGATTTCGACATCGCTCAGGTCAGGGACGTTACGCAGGGTCGAGGGGGTCGAACCGTGCAGTGCTGCGACCATCGCCTTGGGCACCAGGTTCTTGGCGCCTCGAACGTGGACCTCACCAACGAGCGGAGTGCCACCTTCAATGCGAAGCTTGCTGATGTTCTCAGTCATTAAAAATCCTTTGTGGAGTCGGCTGGTTTAGGCCGAACTTTAACTTTAACAGTGTGCTGATGCGCCGTGTTCTCATACGTGCCGCACCCTGTCGGTAGCAGGGTGAAACGGGCGCATATATTCATCATTATTCTAAGCCCTGTGTAAAGGTGCTCCAAACAACGAAGAAGCTTCGGAAAGGCCGACCAGGATTTTGCTCTGCCGTGTATATGAAAAACCGACCTGAACCCTTCAGATTCAGCGCCGAAAAACAAAAAGATACACCAATATTCACACTAATGCAAACATTTTTTGGATTCTTCACCAAAATTAGATGTTAGTTTCATTTTTTAACATCCGAATTTGCACTTGAGGGCAATATCTCCCCTACAATAGAGTGCACACTCGTGCCCAGTGAACGACACCTCCGCTCTCTAGGAGGAGCCAATCAGCTCTACACTGCAGCACTGGCGCCAACACCGCCTTTGTAACCACGCAGTATAGAGCCCCACGGGAAGGCACGGGGCGTGCATTCACTGCATAAAGCTTTGCGATGGTGCCCAACCAAAACGGTTTAGCTTCCTGATTCACTTCAACTTCAAAAAATTCATCTCAACATCACCGTTAAATATTCGAAAGTCAATTAGAAACCAGGGCACATCGCAACCAACCACAGGTCACTTCGCGGCTGCATCCGCGAACTACCGGAGGGCCCAATATGACACATCACAACACTGCATCAGCCATTTCACGCCGTCGCCTCGTACAGGGTGCGGCATGGAGTACCCCCGTTATCCTCTCCAGCGCCACCGTCCCTGCATGGGCGGCAAGCGGCGAGCTCACCTGTTCCCTCGCCCTCACCCTCAAGCCGACCGCAACCGGCTTCGACGACAAAGCTGGTGCATACACCGAATGGCTCGTTCCTGAAGGCGTTGGTCGAGTACGATTCGACCTCATGGGAGGTGCCGGCGGTGCCGCATCTTCCTTCACCCCCAGCTACCTGATCAATGTCACGAACGCATGCCTGGCTGGCGGCGGTGCCGGCGCACATCTCAGCGGCGTTCTGACGGTCAAGTCCGGAGATATCCTTCGCGTCTGGGCGGGTAACGGCGGCGTCGGCTCCAGGGCCGGCGCGCAGCCCGCATTCGGCGGCGAAGGCTACGCAGCCGGTGGTGACTCCACCGGTTCCAGCACCGCAACCGGCAGCGCGCAGGTAGTGGGCACCAGTAGCGGCTACGTCTACGGCGCTTCCGGCGGCGGCTCCTCCGCTGTGGAGCTGGTCCGTGACGGTGCAATCACCGTCGTGGCTGTTGCGGGTGCAGGTGGCGGCGGCGCCCAACTGGGCACCCTCACCACCCACCAGCACGTCTTCAACGCACAGCCCAAGGATCAGCTGAACCCGGCACTGCGCGTGGCACTGGACGGCCGTGACGTATCCACCACTGCAGGCGGCAGCGCAGGCGGTGACTTGGGCACCGATAACACCGGTCAGGGCGGCATGCTCATGGCGAGCCCCTACCAGGATTTTAAGCCCCTGGAAGAGGAGGACAAGCCCTTAGATATGCGTTTCATGGTCACCGGCGGTACCGCTGGTCGCTCCGGCGCACCCGGCACCCTCGGTGAGGCACTGGCCGGCATCCTCGATGAGAACAACGAGCTGAACCTCCAGCCAATGTCCGACCCCTGGTTCGAATCGTACAGCTTCCCGCGCTACTACCTCTACGGGGGTGACTCCGTGCATGAGGGCGAAAAGGGTACCGGCGGTGCGGACGCAACCGGATCCTACCGCGGTAAGGGCGGCTCGGGCGGCCTGCTCTCCCACACCCACGGCAGGCTCTCCCTCGCTTCCGTAGCATCCGGTGGTGGCGCCGGCTACGGCGGCGGCGGCGCAGGTCTGAACATCTGGACTATCGGCGCGTACTACGAGAGCGTTTTCGGCCGTCAGATGCAGTTCGAAAGCGAAGGCAACATCTACTCGATCAGCTCCCTGAGCAGTGGCGGCGGTGCAGGGGGTAGCTACATTAACCACGAGGTGGTTTCTGACTTCGCTCTTGCCACCGCGCAGAACGCGAACCCGACCGCAGGTGTGCGCTCCCCCGGTTCGGCGGCATTGTACAGCTGTACCGAGAACGCAACCTTGGAAACCCCTATCACTGAGGGCGACTAAGCTCTAGGCATTGAATAAATACGCCTCCCCGGAAGCTGATGCTCCGGGAAGGCCCTTTTATCTGCGTGCCAAGATTTTGGCTACAGACAAGCTTGAAGGCGGCGGCTGATTCAGTCGCCGCCTTCAAGCTTTATACCTCTAGGTTTTAGAGCTCTCGGCTTAGAGTTCCTGAGTGCGGGGCATCCAGGAGGGGCGCTTCGCCTCGTACGCCTCAATAGCCTCGAGGTTCTGCAGGGTCAGACCGATATCGTCCAGGCCCTCCATGAGGCGCCAACGCACGTAGTCGTCAATTTCGAAGGGAACAACCAGCGCGCCGACGGTCACGGTCTTGGACTCCAGGTCAACGGTGATTTCGGTGCCGGGCTCGTGCTCCAGCGCCTTCCAGATCAGCTCGATATCGTCCTGTGCAACCTGTGCGGTGACCAGGCCCTGCTTACCGGAGTTGCCGCGGAAAATATCGGCAAAACGAGCAGAGATAACGACCTTGAAACCGTAGTCGCGCAGCGCCCACACGGCGTGCTCACGGGAAGAACCGGTACCGAAGTCCGGGCCCGCGACCAGCACGCTACCGTGCTTGTAGGGCTCCTGGTTCAGGATGAATTCGGGGTCCTTACGCCAGTTAGCGAAGAGGGCGTCGTCGAAGCCGGTCTTGGTCACTCGCTTGAGGTAGACGGCGGGGATGATCTGGTCGGTGTCAACATTCGAAGAACGCAGCGGCACGCCAATGCCGGTGTGCTTAATAATGGGTTCCATAATGGCTCCTTAGCTATAGCGGCGTGCTAGGCCACGACGTCGGACGGGGCGGACAGGGTACCGCGCACAGCGGTTGCGGCGGCAACCACCGGGGAGACCAGGTGGGTGCGGCCACCCTTGCCCTGGCGGCCCTCAAAGTTACGGTTCGAGGTGGAGGCGCAACGCTCACCGGGTGCCAGCTGGTCGGGGTTCATGCCCAGGCACATGGAGCAGCCGGCGAAGCGCCAGTCGGCACCGAACTCCTTGAAGACCTTGTCCAGGCCTTCTGCTTCTGCCTGCGCGCGGACCTTCTGGGAGCCGGGCACGACCATCATGCGTACGTTCTCGGCGATGGCGCGGCCACGCACGATGTCCGCCGCGGCGCGCAGGTCCTCGATGCGGGAGTTGGTGCAGGAGCCCAGGAAGACGACGTCCACGGGGATTTCCTTCATGGGGGTGCCCGCATCCAAGCCCATGTATTCGAGGGCGCGTTCTGCTGCGACCTTGTCGTTCTCGTCCTCGAAGTCATCCGGGGAGGGAACGGCGTGGCTCAGCGGAATACCCTGACCGGGGTTGGTGCCCCAGGTGACGAAGGGTTCGAGCTCGTCAGCGTTGATGAAGATTTCCTTGTCGAAGACGGCGCCTTCGTCGGTGGGAAGGGTCTTCCAGTACTCGACTGCCTTGTCCCACTCTTCACCCTTGGGCGCGTGCTGGCGACCCTTGATGTACTCGAAGGTGATCTCGTCGGGGGCGACCATGCCGGCGCGTGCGCCCGCCTCGATGGACATGTTGCACATGGTCATGCGGCCCTCCATGGAGAGGGAGCGGATTGCGGAACCGCGGTATTCGAGCACGTAGCCCTGACCGCCGCCGGTACCAATCTGCGCGATGACAGCGAGGATGATGTCCTTTGCGGTCACGCCGGGCTTGAGGGTGCCTTCAACGTTGATTGCCATGGTCTTGAAGCGTGCCAGGGGCAGGGTCTGGGTTGCCATGACGTGCTCCACCTCGGAGGTGCCGATACCGAACGCGAGAGCGCCGAACGCACCGTGGGTGGAGGTGTGGGAGTCACCGCAGACGATGGTCATGCCGGGCATGGTCAGACCCAGCTGCGGGCCGACCACGTGCACGATGCCCTGTTCCTCGTCACCGAGGGAGTGGATGCGCACGCCGAATTCCTTGGCGTTGCGGCGCAGGGTCTCGATCTGGGTACGGCTGGTCAGGTCGGCGATGGTGCCGAAGATGTTGTCGGTGGGGGTGTTGTGATCCTCGGTGGCGATGGTCAGGTCGAGGCGGCGCAGGGGGCGGTTCTCGATGCGCAGGCCTTCGAATGCCTGGGGGGAGGTCACTTCGTGCAGTAGCTGCAGGTCGATGTAGAGCAGGTCGGGCTTGCCGTTTTCACCGGGGACGACGACGTGTGCGTCCCAGACTTTTTCTGCCAGGGTGCGCGGACGGGTGCCCGCGGTGGTTGCGTTCTGTTCGCTAGTCATGCTTTCTCCTGCTTGATGCGTTCCTACGGTGGATGCGTTCGGTGTGGTGCGTACCGCAAGTTTGCAGAGTTGAGGGGCGGATTATGTACCCTATGGGACCCTCAAATCGGCATTTCCCTGCGGCGTGTCGCATATTTTTTCACAGATTCTTAGCCTGTGAGACGGCCTAGAAACACCCCGAACTAGCGAGTGTTTTTATGTGGGTTTACTCTATGACTCCAGGGTAATTTTGCGGGATTGCACGCATTTTCCTACGGCTTTTTCGCACATTTTCACCCGTAAACCCACATAAACACTTATTATGAAAAATTCATAATTTATCCCGTAGGGGGTGATTCTATCTTCAGCTCTGCACCCCAAAGAGTCCACGAAGTCCGGGGTATCTTTCATATTCTGAGATAGAATATAAGAATGACTCCTTCCGCCTCACGTTTTAACGCACACGGAATGCGTCACCCCAACGCATCCACACACCACAACGCACCGATTGTCGATCCCGTCAAGCCGCCCGAACACATGGCCGCCGACGAGCAGATGGTAGAGGTACACTCCCACGGCTCCTCCGGCGTTGGCGTACTCGACAAGGCGACCCTCATCCTTGACTGCCTCGAGGCAGGCCCGGTATCCCTGGGCGACCTCGTCAAGGCAACCGGTCTGGCACGCCCCACCGCGCACCGCCTCGCCGTGGCGCTGGCTCACCACCGCCTCGTAGCCCGCGACGTGCAGGGACGCTTCATGCTCGGACCCCGCCTGACCGAACTCGCATCTGCCACCATTTCCGATGAGCTCATCACCGTGGCAGACCCGATTCTGCAGAAGCTCAGCCTCGAAGCTGACGAGTCCACCCAGCTGTACCGCCGCCAGGGCGACTGGCGTGTATGCGCGGCAACCGCGGCACGCCCCTCCGGCATGCACGAATCCATCCCGGTCGGTACCCAGCTGTCCATGCAGGCTGGTTCCGCCGCCCAGGTTCTACTGGCTTGGGAAGACCAGAACCGCATTGTTGAAGGCCTGCGCGACGCCCACTTCAGCGCCGCCATGCTCGCGGCTGTGCGCCGCATCGGTTGGGCGCAGTCCGTGGGTGAGCGCGAGCGCGGTACCGCCTCGGTGTCCGCTCCGGTGCGCGCTCCCGGTGGCAAGGTGATTGCGGCTGTGTCCATCTCGGGTCCGATGGATCGTATGACCCGCCAGCCGAACCGCAACTACCCTGAGCTGGTCGTCAAGGCTGCTCAGGCGATTACTGACGGTTTGCGTGAGCTCTCTGCCTCTCACTCGGCATCGGATGCTGAGGAAAGTTAAGGCTCTGTTATAGATAGTTTTAATGACAAGAATCCCTCCCCGCCTCGATTGAGGTGGGGAGGGATTCTTTTGTGCGCTCTCAGCCTGATGCGGCTTCTCAGATACTAGTTCGCTAAATGTCCAGCGCCTTGCGGTAGGAGGTGAGGCGCTTAGCTTCCAGCTGTACCGGGGCGACCACGCAGGACTGCACCGCCTTCTCCACGCCGGTCTGCAGGCGACCCCGCAGCTTACGTGAGTAGTAGCGTGAGCCCATGGCGGTAAGTAGCCTGCCCACACCCGCCGAGGCGATACCAAGCAGGATACCCAGCAGCAGAAGCAGGGTTGGCAGGGGCACCGGGGAGCCTTCGGGGGTCGGGGCGGGCGGCAGTTGAATCTGCAGGTACGCCATGCCGGAGATGAGGGTCAGCCAGCCGACGCCTACCAGGGCGCTCAGTAGCGCGATCCACTGCAGGGCATTGAAGATGACCCAGGGGGCGCGGATGCGGCCCAGACCGTAGTCGATGCGCACCATATCGCGTTCGAGCAGTTCGGGAAGCTCCGCCTCGCGGGAGAGGGCGGCTTCCTTCATGCTGCGCTTCCACGGTTCGTCGATGCGGGCCGCCATCTGCTTGCTGTATTGGCGCACGGCGTTTGCCATGCGTGCCTTCTGCGCGGCGCTCAGCGGAGGTAGTGAGGATGCCACCAGCTCGGGTGCGTTCTCGCTATCGGAACCGAGCATACCCGCGGACTTCTCAGCCTTAGACATGCTCTTCGTTTCCTCTTGCTGCCCCAGGTGTAGGCGGCGCAGGGGGTCAGCTTTCAGGCGGCTCATCCAGCGGGTTAGGATCCAGCCGGTGTGCTGACCCGCGGCGCGACGGTAGGAGGCGGTTGCCGCCTGCAAAACCTGCTCTGCCTGGCTGGAGGTGTAGCATGCCTTCACGAGCTTCTGTTCCGCTTCGAGGGCGTAGGCTCCGGCGAGCACGGTCCCTTCTCCCCCGGCGTAGGTGCGCAGTTGGGAGGCGGTGGCGTGCAGCTGCGCGTCGGTTCGCTGCAGGGACAGGCTCTTGGCGGCGGCTACCTGGGCGAGCAGGTCGCGGAGCACGTCCACGCCCTCACCGGTTCGTGCGGAGACGGCGATGGGTGCGGCGAGCAGGTGCGCTTCGGTGCCCTCAGCCTGGAGCAGACGGGTGAGGGATGCGAGCACGGCGGGCACCTCGGCGGGTGCGAGTTTATCCGCCTGGTTGAGCACGCAGAGTGCCTGCGCGCCGGAGGCGGCAAGCGGCACCATGAAGTCGCGGTGGATGACGGCGTCGGCGTATTTTTGGGGGTCGACAACCCAGACGAGTACGTCCACGTAGCGCATCATGCGGGCGGCGAGGTCGCGGTTGGCGGTGGTGACAGAGTCGAAGTCGGGCATGTCCAGCAGGATGAGGCCGCCGGTGCGGGTGCGCATTTCGCCGCGTCCACCGACGGCTCGGCGGATGCGGTTGAAGAGTCCGGGCGCCGGTTCGGTGACGGTATTGGGTGCAGCCACTCCCCCGGTTGCCTTATTACCCTCGGTTGCCTCTCCTTCGGCGGCGAGCGCCTGAGTTTGCGGGTAGACGCGCTTGTCGATACCGAGCCAGTCAAGTAGCTCTTCGCTGCCTTCTGCTTCCCAGATTGCCGCCTGCACGGTGGAGGTGGTCGGGCGTGTGGGCGCGGAGAGGGCAATGTTCTGCCCGGCGATGGCGTTGAAGAGCGTGGATTTGCCGCTGCCGGTCGCGCCGAAGAAGCCGATGACGGTGTGTTCGGTGGAGAGTTCGCGGCGCTGGCTGAGGCGTTCGAGGGTTTCGGCGGCGTCGAGCAGCACAGTTTCGGGGACTCGTCCTTCACCGTAGCTGATGGCGTCCTTCAGGGATGCGACGGAGCGCGCGAAGGGCGAGGTTGCCACGGCGGGGGTGGCGCCTCGCTCGGTATGGCGCTCAGCGGCTTTGTTCTCGAGTGTGTTCTCGAGTTTCTTCTCGGGAGTAGTCATAGTGCGTTTTTCTTCGTCTGTGGTGCGGGGGTGCCTGTCCGGAGTGGTTTAGCGGGCAACCGTGCCGTTAGTGTGGGCTGCGGCTTGGCGCTGTGTGGTTTGACTCTGGGCGCTCATTTCTGCGGCGATTGCCTGCACCTGCTCGGCGGCGCGGTGAATGTCCTCGGCGTCAGCCTGCGGGTCGGTTTCTTCCAGTACGGCGGTGAAGGGCTGAGCGTGCTCGGTGAGCAGATCCGCCATGCGTTCGAGCAGGTCGGTGCGGGCGCGGGTTGCCATGCGGCGCACCGCGTCTTCACCGAAGATGGACTCGAGCAGCTTGGTGCCGACCACGCCGCTACCGCCGGCAATACCCGCCTCAATACCGGTGATGCCGCCGGTGAGGCTGAACGCGGCGACCATGAGCATCACGGCGGCGGCGTTCACGCCCAAGGAGAAGAAGCGGGCACGTTTGCGCTTGTCGGCACCTTCTTCGCGGATCATTTCGAGGACGGAACCCTGCCAGAGGCGAATCTGCTCGGCAACGGCTGCGGAGAAGATGTCCTCGGCGGACTGCACTTCACTCTTCGCCTCGTCACCCTTCGCTTTGTTGCCCTTCGCCTCACCGTTTATGCCTGCGTTCTGTTCGGGTGCGGCGGAGGCAGTCTGCGGCGCAACAGAAACAGCCTGCGGCGCATCAAGGCGCGCCAGCAGGGAGCGTCCGGCGCGGCTGGCACGCCAGCGGGTGCGGGTGTTTTCGGAGGCACGGGCGGCTGCATCCAGCACGACGGCGTGGATGCCGCTTTCGAGGGCGTCTTCTACCTTCTGGGCGGCGGCCGGCTGGCCTCGCAGGGCAGAGCCGACGCGGTCGCGCAGGCGGCCGATGGTGCTGTCGAGGGAGCGGAAGAAGTCGCCGGTTCCTACGAAGTCGTGCCAGCGCGAGAGCACTTCGCCGCGTAGCAGCGAGCCGTCGGAGAGCGCGCCGTCGATGGTGGTCAGCGCGTCTTCGTATTCTTCGGCGGCGATGGTGGCAAGCGACTGGTGTGCTGCCTGCTGGCGTGCCTGTTCGGCGGCGAGCACCTGCAGGTTCCCGGCGAGGGTTTCGACGGCACCGGCGAGGGTCTGCCGGGCGATGGCGGCGCGGGCGGGTGCGTCGGCGCCGAGTTCGCGAATCCACAGGGTCAGCGGGGCGAGGCTGACGGGGGCGAGCATGCCGCTTTCGTCACGCGGCTGTTCGGTGACGGTGTGAATCAGTACGGCGTGGATTCCGGCTTCGTTGAGCATGCGTCGCAGGTCGTTTTCGATGGCTTCTTCGTCGCCTTCGGGCACGCGGTTGAGCACCACAGCGATGGCGATGGAGCGTGCGGCTGCTTCGTGGAGCAGTTCCCAGGGCACGGCGTCGGCGTAGCGGTTGGCGGTGGTGACGAAGAGCCACAGGTCTGCGGCGGAGAGCAGTTCCTTGGCGAGGGTGCGGTTTTCCTCGGAGACGGAGTCGATATCGGGTGCGTCGATGAGTGCGATGCCCTGCGGTAGCGCCGAGGTAGTAATAGGAATGAGGGCGCGCGCAATCTTCGGGTCGAGGCCGGGTAGTGCCTGCGATCCGGCGTTCATGCCGGAGGTGCGGGTGCGCGGCAGGGTGGGCAGGAAGCGTTCGGGTGATAGCGCCGCTTCGTCTTCTGCGCGGTGCAGGAGTACGGGGTGGCGGGTGGTGGGTCGAATCGCGCCGGACTGGGTGAGCGGTTCGCCGAGCAGGGTGTTGACGAGGGTGGATTTGCCGGCGCCGGTGGAGCCTCCGACCACGATGGTGAGGGGGTTGTCGACGCTGGCGCTGCGCGGCAGGATGTAGTCATCGAGTTGGCGTGCCATGGCGGCGAGTAGGGTGCGCGCGGTGGCGGTGCCGTGCTCGGCGGTGCCGTCGTGGGCGACGGTGTAGGGGGTGCCGGGGGTTTCGTCGGCTTCTACGTCGAGCGGAAGGGGGATTCGAGTGAGCAGTTCGCGAGCTGCTTTGAGCTGCGCATAGTCGGTGGTAGTCACAGCGCTATTGTCCCATAGGGTGCACCTGCTTCATGCCATGTGTGGGCGTTGCGGTGGGCGCGTTACGGCTACGGGTTGTTTGGGGGCTCATATTGAGGTGTTTTTGATAGGTGTTTGGACAACCTGAAGAGGTTGAGATACTACTTGCACACATGGTGCAACAACTCCAATTTATGATTTATTCACAAGAAGAACAGGTGAGAAAATCCTTGATTTTCCGCGGGAAATCAGCACATTTCAATGCGGTTATCCGGAACACATTGGTACGTTTTACAACCCGCATAAAACGGGCAAATATTAAGATTTGATAACTTTTTACCTTTAAGCGCAGATATGGTTATTTTGAACCTGAAAGTACGCTTAGAATCGTTGAGCACGACAACCAGGCAGGTCATAATCCACACCGAACCCCCAGGAGGTTTCTAACCTGCCCTTTCTATCGCATCCGCACTCACCGCGGTATGCCACACCCATCGGGAACGCTCACCGATCCCTCACACAGCTGCAATCAAGAGTTACTGCCATTGAGGTTCACTGCATCCGAGCTACCCGTTACTGCCTGCCCGTCTTTACTCTTGCGAAAGGTTGCGTATGTTCGGTTCGCTGTCACGTCGCCATCTTCTTGCTCTTTCTTCCGGAGCAGCGTTGAGTGCACTCACAAGCGCCTGCAGTCCCAGCGCAGTTTCTCGCCCTCAACCACTCGCTAACCCTTCCCCTGCTAAGGCTGATTCTCAGAGCCCCCAGACCAAATCTGCAACCACCACGCGTAGCATTACGCACACCGAGCCCCTGCCCGCATCGGCTCTGGATGGTCGCGGACCGGCTCTTCTGCCGGATCAGTTCTTTGAGCGTTCCGGGAATTTCTCGAACGGCACCCTGATCCATCGAGCCGTCAATGTCCCCCGCCCCACCATGCCCCCGGAAGCTAAAGAGCGCACCGTCGAGGGCCTGCACGCCTTCCTGCAGTACTGGGGTGCGGCGCAGAACTATATGCTCCTCACCGGCGATACCGATCCTTTCATGGGTCTGCCCGGCCAGGAGCACTTTAGTCAGATGGCGCAGATGTACCGCGATATCTACCGCTACAACATCGGCTGGCTGGTCTCTAAGAACAACCACCCCATGTGCATTAACCTGAGCTCCCCGCAGCCGGTGCCCGCTACCGAGCAGGACGTCTACTGCTGGAAGGCAACCCTGAAGGTGGACGAGAACGCGTTCCTGTTCAACCATGAGACCCGTCAGCGTGAGCAGCTCACCGGTATCTACGGCAGCAATCAGAAGGCGGATGCTTACGTCTACTTTGGTGAAGAGGGCTGGCAGATGCTTGAGGACCCCAAGAGCTCCCCGAGCGCTACCGCCACCCCTGCGGCTAACCCTGAACCCTCCACGAATACTCCAAGTGCACACCCGACCCCTCACGCGAGCAGCCCCTCGAAGGCGACTCGTTATATTCGAGGCTCAGCCTAAAGCTTCTTTACATCCGTGCCTCAAAGAACCCGTCATATTGGGTGATATGAGGCACGGATGAGGGCTTTTATTTTGTGTGCCACGCGTGAAATCTATAGGCTAGGGGTTAGATGAGGTCCGCCCATTTTCGCCTCAATACGCATCTACCCGCCCTGCGGGTGACTGCTTCGCGCCCTCCTGTAGGGGGCGTGATGTTAGGCTGAGAATTGGAGCGTGAGCTCTTCACTTATCACCGATACTTCCGCATCACAGCACATTCAAGGGGATCGCTATGATTCACAGCCGCCGCCACTTTATTGCGCTTACGGGCACCGCCGCCCTGGGTGCGATGCTTGCCGCTTGCGGTTCCAAAAAGACTGAGGAGGCGACTGCCTCCCCCACTGCTTCCGCTTCGATTGCGGGTGCCTACGACAACCTGTCGGGCGAGCTGAAGTGGACCAAGTATGTTGCGGGCAACGGTGCAGCCCCGATGAGTAGCACCGACCCGGAAACCGGTCAGGTGTACACGATTGAGCCGACCGCCGGCCCGGCAAGCGTTGATTCTAAGGCGAGTGCCGTGCCCTTCCCGATTGAGGATGAGAGCATGTACGACAAGAACGCCCGCGGTCTGCGCGCCACTTTCGCGTATTTTGCGGCGGCGGTGAACTATGCCCGCATGACCGGTGACCCCGGTCCTGCTCTGCAGGTGGTTCAGGCTCAGAACTCTACCAACCGTGCGGCGCTGGAGAAGCTGCGTGTGTTCTACGCGACCGGCACGAACTGGCTGGTGGGCGGCGAGTGGACGTTCCGTCTGACCGATAAGCAGCCGACGACCCGCGGCACTAAGTATGCGTGGGCGTGCACCGTAACTCAGGCGCACGGTATGCAGGTTGAGAAGGCGACTAATACGACCAAGCCTCTGGAAGACACTGAGGCACAGGAGATTAAGGCTCTCTACGCTGAGTACGATGAGGAGGCGAAACGCTGGGTCGTCATCTCGCCTCAGCAGTACGATCCCGCGTTGACCCCGAAGCCGACGCAGACTCCGCGTGCGCATCCTTCCTCGACCTATACCCCGACGGTGACTGATGACAGCACCGTGGCGGCTAATGCTGGCGCGAACGCCGGTGCGAATACTTCGGGTAACGGCGCGGCTCAGGGCACTGCTCAGAATGGTGCCGCGCAGAACGGTGGTGCGCAGGCTCCTGCCGCCCAGAACGGTTCCCGTCAGTACACTGGATCCCAGAATGGTGGTGTCGGTCAGGATTCTGCTGGTCAGGGTGGCGCGGTTCAGGCTCCTCAGCCTGCCGCTACCCAGGCGCCTGCGGCTCCCGCGCAGACTGTGGCGACTCAGCCTGCCGCTACGACGGCTCAGCCGAGTGTAGCTCCCGGTGCTCCTGAGCCCGGTGCCGCTCAGAATGGTGCCGCCGGTGCAGATGCTGCTCCCGCCGGGGGCGCCCAGTAGCCCCTCCCCTATAGACAATCCCTATAAACAACCCCTATAGACGTTGAACGCGTCCTCTCCTTCACTGTGCCCTGTACCCCCTCGGTGTACTGGTGCCGCTGCTTGCGGTAAGTTCGCTGATGGGCGGCATATCACGCTCGTTTGAGCGCTGGTACGCACGGGTGTGAAGGCGGGGGCGCGTTATACTTAGGACTGTCTCTAGAGGGATGTCCGCGTGTGATATCCGCTCGTCGAGGCGCACTCTCACTCGTCTCTCACCTGAGATTCTCACTCGAAAGGTACTCCGTGGCGCTTTTCCCCATGACCTCCGGGCTTCCCAGTTCCACTACCGGCATCAGCCGCCGTACTGCTCTGCGTTACGCGGGTGCGGGCGTTGCGGGCGTGTCTTTGAGCGCCCTACTGGTTGCGTGCGGTGGTTCTTCTTCCACCAGTGAAAACGCTGATGCGGATACCCCTCAGATTTCCCCTTCGGCTTCTTCGCGTACTGATTTTAGCGGCGAGGTCACCTTCGACAACTATGAGAAGAAGGGTACTTTCGTTCCGGCGACCGAGTCTGCGCCCGCTCAGAACGTGCCGTTCCCTAAGCGCCCGGCGAGCGCTTCGGAGAACTCGGTGCAGGGTCTGTACGATTCGATTGCGTTCGTGTATGCGGCGATTAACTACCTGGTGCTGACCGGTGATGCGGCTCCGCTGCGTGAGTCGAAGGCTGATGAGAAGTTCGTTGCGTCGTTCTCCTCGTTTATGGATGAGTCGAATGAGAGCTCGCAGAATCGTGACTGGTTTGTGTCGCCGAAGGTGACCATGTCTGCGTTCACTGCGGTTCCTGCGCTGGTGAAGAAGAGCGTGCAGTGGACCTTTGACTTGGTGATTGATTTGGGTCCGACCGTGGTGATTGACGGTGCTCCTGCGGAGATGTCTGAGAAGGTGCGCCGTACTGAGCGCGGTCTGGTGATTACCGGTGTGCGCCACGATAATGACTGGACTTTGACTATTCAGGATGAGTACGAGGCTCAGGCATCGGCTCAGCCGCAGAATGGCGGCGCTAATGGTGGTGCCAGCGGTGGTGCCGCTAACGATGGTAATGCTGGCAATTCCGGTAACTCCGGTAATGGCGGCAATTCTAATGGTGACAACCTTTAAGCCCTCAGATGGATGAGGCATCATGCCCTAACTCGCACTCGGGTTAGGGCATGATCTGTTTTACTCTGGTAGTAACGAGCTTTCCTGGATTCAAGGTTTTTCTCTTATGTCTTCTTTTTCTCAGTCTTCTTTCTCTCGCCGCTCCCTGTTGCGCCTGGGTGTGGGCGTTTCTGCTGTTGCCGGTTCTGCGGCGCTGTTGAGCGCTTGCGGTTCGGGCGGATCTAGCCAGCAGTCGGGTTCTCAGGGTGGTAGCCTGAACGGTTCGAAGTCGAGTGCTAACCCGAACGGGTACAGCGATGATGGTCAGAACTATTCGGGTCTGGTGGAGTACACCCACTATGAGAGTGCGGTGAATTATGAGCAGGGCACGGTGGATCATCCGCCGCGTAATGCTCCGAAGCCGAAGGTGACTGATGCTCTGTCGGCGAATACGGTGACGGGTTTTCATGAGGCGATTGCTTATTTTGCGGCGGCTATGGATTATCTGGTGAAGACCGGTAGCACGGATGCGTTCTCGACCGGTATTCAGCTGTCGTCGAAGACTCGCTCGGAGGTGGATGCTCTGTCGGCTTCTATTCTTGCGGGTGTGGAGAAGGGTTCCTGGTATGTGAACCCGTCGGCTTCCTATGCTCTGGCAAGCGCTCAGCCGTCCATTATGAGTGATGGCAATCTACTGTTTAAGGGCAAGTACACTCTGGACTTCGGTGCGGAGGCGGTGGCTGAGGGCAAGATCCAGCCGGTGGTCGCCTCCGCGAGTACTTCTGCTGAGCCTACTGAGCCTTCTGAGGATGCGCTGGTGTCTGATGCGGCGTCCCCGAGTGCTTCTGCTACTGCAGCGGGTCCGGCTTCTCAGGTGACGGTTCAGGAGTGTGATTTCCGCGGCCGCTACCACGCTGATTCTAAGATGTGGGAGCTGAGCATGGCGTACGGTGCCACTGTTCAGGGCGGTGTTCCCTCCGCGAGCGCGACAGCATCTGGTTCGGCTTCTGCGCCCTCTTCTGCCGCCGCTTCTGCTGAGGCGTCCGCTACCTCCGCGGCGTCATAGTTCGTCATAACGCTTTTATCTGTGAGGCGCTTCTCACGCTTCGTCCACTCGACTCTGTATCCTGTTGGGTTTGCGGCTAAACTGGTTGCAATCACCGACTGACTGAAAGGTATCACTATGTCCGAGAACCTGACCCGCCGCGCGGCGCTGGGTGTACTGGGCGTCAGCTCCATGGCTTTGCTGGCGGCTTGTGGCTCTAAGGCTACTTCTGAGGCGTCTGCTTCCGCTTCTGGCTCTGAGAGCGCTTCTACTGCAGCTTCTGAGTCTGCTACCGCCTCGTCCTCTACTTCTGCATCGGCGTCTGCTTCCTCGTCCGCTTCTGCGTCGGCTTCGGCTACTGCGACGAACTCTCCGCTGCCTAACGACAATAAGGATTACAGCGGCGTAGCGAAGCTGGAGAAGATGGAGGATCACGGCGAGTACCAGCCGGGTAACGCTGAGCACCCGCCGCAGAACGTACCGTCCCCGATTGTTCCGGAGGCTATGCACCAGAACTCGGTGGCTGGCTTTGCGGCGGCTCTGGCGTACTTCGGTGCGGCATTTGAGTACCTGCTGCGTACCGGCGATATGCACTACATGAACGAGGTCAGCACCGACCAGGAGACCCTGGCGGCGATGAAGAAGTACGCGGACTCCACCAAGGCAGGTATTGATGAGAAGAAGACCTGGTACGTGAACCCGACCGCTACTTTGACCATTGGCACCAAGCAGCCGGTTCTGGCGCAGGGTGCGTACAACTGGACCGTGACTCTGAACGTGGACCTGGGTGAGAAGCTGTTCAAGGACGGCAAGGAGCAGACCGTGGCGGCTGATAAGCGTCAGGTGAAGATGTTCGGTGAGGCTGTTGGCCGCTACCTGAACAACAAGTGGGACCTTCACATGGACATCAACTAGTCCTCTGAGACTGGTTTTCTCCCCCGCTTTTGCGTCTTTTCCATCTCAGGATGCAGTTTTTTACTGTTTTTCCATTGATGGCAATAAAATTTGTGGCTCCAGCTTGCGGTGAACGGAGTTCATCACTACTCTTATATACAGGGGTTGTCTTTTGGGCTACATAATGTTTCTAGAGAGCGCCGCACATTCATCGTCCTTTGTCGAGAAAGGGTTTGTGCGGCGCTTTTCTGTACCCTCTTTCTGAACCTCGTTCCTTGAGGTTTTTCTCTGGCATTATTACGAACTGTGACAGCAGGCTTACCCCCGCGTCCTGTGCGTAGTAGAGTTGCCACGTAACCGATTATTCATTGCGGAGACCCCGTCGCGGCTGGCCTCCCCCCCCCCCCCC
>NZ_KZ627140.1:126934-174131 GCF_001811075.1 Rothia sp. HMSC069C03 | reverse complement strand
CCACCGCCCATCATTGAAGCGCAACCACCAAGCTCATGAAGGAGCACCCCATGGCAAAGATTCTCAACAGCATTGTTGAAGCAACCGGCCAGACCCCCCTGGTTAAGCTGAACCGACTGGACGAGGGCCTTCCCGGTAACGTAGCGGTCAAGCTTGAGTTCTACAATCCCGCAGGTTCGGTCAAGGACCGTATCGGTCGCGCCATCATTGACGCTGCTGAGAAGTCGGGTGCGCTGAAGCCCGGCGGCACCATTGTTGAGGGTACTTCCGGCAACACCGGTATTGCGCTGGCTATGGTGGGTGCTGCTCGCGGTTACCGCGTCATCCTGACCATGCCGGAGACCATGTCTGCTGAGCGTCGCGTGCTGCTGCGCGCTTACGGTGCTCAGATTGTGCTGACCCCCGGTACCGAGGGTATGCGCGGCGCTGTGGAGAAGGCTAAGGAAATCGTTGCGACCACCGAGAACGCTATCCTGGCGTCCCAGTTCTCCAACGAGGCGAACCCCACCATTCACTACAACACCACCGGCCCCGAGATTTGGGAAGCAACCGACGGTAAGGTCGACATTTTCGTGGCGGGTATTGGCACCGGCGGCACCATCTCCGGTACCGGTAAGTACCTGAAGGAGCAGAACCCGAACGTGAAGGTTGTTGCGGTTGAGCCGAAGGACTCCCCGCTGCTCTCCGAGGGTCGCGTTGGCCCCCACAAGATTCAGGGCCTGGGCGCTAACTTTGTTCCCGACACCCTGAACCGCGGCATCTACGATTCGGTGACTCCGGTCAGCGCTGAGGACGCTATGCGCACCTCCCGCCTGCTGGCTACCCAGGAAGGTATTCTGGGCGGTATTTCTTCCGGTGCGGCTGTGTGGGCTGCTCTGGAGGAGGCTAAGAAGTCTGAGAACAAGGACAAGCTGATTGTGGCTATCGTTCCCGACTTCGGTGAGCGTTACATCTCTACCGCTCTGTACGAGGATATCCGCGGCTAATTGAGCTTCTGAGCCCCCGTTATCGGGAGGCGTCAGGTTTATAGCGCTACGCCCCGTCTGCCGGTTGCATACACGGCAGGCGGGGCGTTTCTATGCCCCCTGCGAAATTAGAGACTCTGCGAACTGTACGGCGAGGAGCTGAACTGTTCCACCGCTCCCCTGTGGGTCCGTCCCGGGCTGTTCTTTTCTGCCGTCCCACGTGCATCCGCCGCGGTTGAGCAGTGATACGGGCGGGTGCGTCCATCATGTTGCTGATTGCGGTGGGAATAGCCGAAAGGGCCCCGTTGTTGGTACCTTTGGAAAGGTCGCATACACACAGCACGACCGATGAGGGAAAGGGAACCCATGAGTTTTATTGCGCGTCTGCGTGAAGATATTGAGAACGTCCGCCAGCACGATCCTGCTGCGCGCGGCGCTGTCGAGATTGCGCTGAACTATTCGGGTATGCACGCCATTTGGGTTCACCGTCTGACCCATAAGCTTTGGCAGAAGGATGAGACGAAGGCTCTGGCTCGTACTCTTTCGCAGTTTGCTCGTTTTCTGACCGGTGTGGAGATTCACCCCGGCGCGACCATTGGCCGCCGTTTCTTCATTGATCATGGCATGGGCATTGTCATTGGTGAGACCGCTGAGGTTGGTGACGACGTGATGCTGTACCACGGCGTGACCCTGGGCGGTCGCTCCCTGGAGAAGGTGAAGCGTCACCCCACCATTGGTGACCGTGTGACCATTGGCGCAGGTGCTAAGGTGCTGGGTCCGGTGGTTATTGGTGCCGATAGCGCTATTGGCGCGAACGCTGTGGTCGTCAACGATCATCCGGCGGATTCGATTATTACCGGCATTCCGGCGAAGCACCGCCCGCGTACCCCGGAGAAGAAGAAGCCGCTGGTGGACGCTGTGGAGTATATTGACCCCGCCATGTGGATTTAGGCTTGGCAATCGTTTTGAGGCGGTAGAGGTGCATCTGACGGCTCCTCACTAGGCTTCTAGGCTCTGCTGGCCTTCTCCCCCTGCTATGCCCCCTCAAGATACCCCTGAGATACCTCTGAGGCATCTCGGGGCACCCCATCAAGACATAACGAAAGCCCGCCTTCGACCGGATTCTCATCCAGCCGAAGGCGGGCTTTGACGTATTCAGCTACGTGAGCTTAGTGAACGTGAATATCCGCTGCGTTCACCTCGGAACGGTCGCCGCTCCACATGGTGTGGAAGGCGCCCTCTTCGTCAATACGACCGTAAGTGTGTGCACCGAAGAAGTCACGCTGACCCTGAATCAGGGATGCGGGCAGGCGGTCGCGGCGCAGGCCGTCGTAGTAGGACAGTGCGGATGCGAACACCGGCACGGGGATGCCCAGTGCGGTTGCCTTAGCCACCACGCGACGCCAGGAAGGAACGAGCTCCTCCATGAGGTTCTTGAAGGCGGGTGCCAGCAACATGTTCGCGGGTGCTTCGCCTGCGTAGGCAGCCATGATGTCGCCCAGCAGCTCGGCGCGGATGATGCAGCCTGCACGCCACAGCGATGCGATGGTGTCCAGCTTCAGGTCCCAACCGTATTCCTTGCCTGCGCGGGTGAGCAGGTCCATGCCCTGTGCGTACGCAACGAGCTTGGATGCGAAGAGTGCGCGGCGCACATCCTCAACGAACTCGGGGTCGCCTGCACCGATGCCGGTGGTTGCGATCAGACCTGCGGGCAGTTCGCGCTGTGCCTGCTCGCGCTGCTCACGCTCGGAGGAGGAGAGGGCGCGTGCGAACACGGACTCTGCGATAGCGGAGACGGGGGAACCAAGGTCCAGGCCAGCCTTAGCGGTCCACAGGCCGGTACCCTTCTGACCCGCTGCGTCAACGATAACGTCGACCAGGGGCTTGCCGGTCTTTGCGTCTACCTGTGCGAGCACCTCTGCGGTGATTTCGATCAGGTAGGAGCTCAGGTCGGTCTTGTTCCAGGTCTTGAAGATCTCTGCCTGCTCGGCGGGCTCAATGCCTGCCACGGAGCGGAGAATGTCGTATGCCTCGCCGATAACCTGCATATCGGCGTACTCGATACCGTTGTGGACCATCTTCACGAAGTGGCCCGCACCGTCGGTGGAAATCCATGCGCAGCAGGGTGCACCGTCCTGGGGTGCCTTCGCTGCAATCTTCTCGAGCATGGGGCCCAGGTGCTTGTAGGACTCTGCGGAGCCGCCGGGCATCATGGAGGGGCCCCAGAGAGCGCCCTCTTCGCCGCCGGAGACGCCAACGCCCACGAAGTGCAGGCCCTTTTCAGCCAGGGCGTGCTCGCGACGGATGGTGTCGGGGAAGTGGGAGTTACCGCCGTCAATAATGATGTCGCCCTTATCGAGCATGGGGGTGAGCTGCTCGATAACAGCGTCGACGGGTGCGCCCGCCTTGACCATAATCAGGATGCGGCGGGGAGACTCGAGGGAGTCAACGAGTTCCTGCAGGGACTCGGTACGGATGAAGTCGCCGTCTGCGCCGTGCTCAGCCAGCAGTGCGTCGGTCTTCTCTACGGAACGGTTGTGCAGTGCCACGGTGTAGCCGTTACGTGCCAGGTTGCGGGCGAGGTTTGCGCCCATGACAGCAAGGCCGGTGACACCAATCTGTGCCTTCTTGTTTTCAGTCATGTATATAAGGATACGCGCTTAGGGCAGGCTATATATAGGTGGACTGCAGTTTTATGCTTGGAGGAATCACAGTTCCGGCTGGATTATCTTCGTGAGCTTCCCGCCGGGCTCCCTCGCGGCGGGTAGTGGGTAAAGAAAACCGGGTAAACAAAAACTGGGTAAACAAAACCCCGGCACCTTGCGGTACCGGGGTAATCGGTGGGTCCTACCGGGATCGAACCGATGACATCCACGGTGTAAACGTGGCGCTCTACCAGCTGAGCTAAAGACCCGTAGTTCTCACTGTTTCGTTTTCGTTCCAGTGGCGAACACAAGAAAAAACTATACGGACTTCTGGTGCGACATGCAAATCCATAACATGTGTTCTATGTCTCAATATTTTTTTCATTTTCCCACCGCACCCCACACTAAGCCACAACAAGTCATGTTGGACCATTACCTTTTAGGCAGGTCATACCCCTTCATTCCGCGCCATTCCGCCAACCCCGTCATTCCGCGCCATTTAGGTGCAAAAAAACTCTAACTAGTACTTTTGATGCACATATTTCCCACTCAGATAGTCACAATGCGAAACCCACATCACAAAAACCCTCATTTGAGACCAAGAGAGGCACCTTTAGGTCTAAGATAGTAGAGATAAGAAGCGATGTGGGCCTTACAGACCTATAGCGCTTAAACACAAAGATTGTTCGACAACGCAACATCGCGGGGCGGGCGATCTCACAACCGCACAGAAGAGAGGTTGGATTAGTTTGGCTAACGTACCGAACGAGCACTCCCTGAGCACCCTTCTTGATGGCCTGAAGGACATCGACGTAGAAGAGACCCAGGAATGGGCTGAGTCCCTCGAGGACCTTATCAAGACTCACGGCACCGAGCGTGCAGAGTACATCCTTCGCGCGCTGCTCAAGGAGGCTGGCGAGAAGGGCGTAAAGGTCCCCACTCTGGTCAAGACCGACTACATCAACACCATCCCCGCAGACCAGCAGCCCGAGTACCCCGGCGATGAGGAACTCGAGCGCCAGTACCGCGCATGGATCCGTTGGAACGCAGCAATTATGGTTCAGCGTGCCCAGAAGAAGGGCATCGGCGTTGGCGGTCACATCTCCACCTTCGCAGGTGTGGCTGACATCTACGAAATGGGCCAGAACCACTTCTTCCGCGGCCGTAACCACCCCGGTGGCGGTGACCAGGTCTTCTTCCAGGGTCACTCCTCCCCCGGTGTCTACTCCCGCGCATTCGTTGAGGGCGTCCTGAGCGAAGACCAGATGGACGGCTTCCGTCAGGAGAAGACCAAGGGCGTAGACGGTATTCCTTCGTACCCGCACCCCCGCTGCATGCCCGAGTTCTGGCAGTTCCCGACCGTTTCCATGGGTCTGGGCCCCCTGAACGCAATCCACCAGGCATCCTTCAACAAGTACCTGCACAACCACAAGATCAAGGACACCTCCGAGCAGCACGTCTGGGCATTCCTGGGCGACGGCGAAATGGACGAGCCCGAGTCGCGTGGTGCACTGCAGCTGGCTGCAAACGAGCACCTGGACAACCTGACCTTCGTCGTCAACTGCAACCTGCAGCGTCTGGACGGTCCCGTTCGCGGTAACGGCAAGATTGTTCAGGAGCTCGAGGCATTCTTCCGCGGCGCAGGCTGGCACGTCATCAAGGTCCTGTGGGGCTCCGACTACGACGAGCTGCTCAAGAAGGACAAGAGCGGCAAGCTCATCCAGCTGATGAACGAAACCCTCGACGGTGACTACCAGACCTTCCGCGGTGAAGACGGCGGCTACATCCGCGAGCACTTCTTCGGCAAGTACCCTGAGACCAAGGAACTGGTTGCAGACCTGACCGACGAGCAGATCTTCAACCTGCGCCTGGGTGGCCACGACGACAAGAAGCTCTATGCAGCCTTCAAGGAAGCTATGGAGACCAAGGGCAAGCCCACCGTCATCCTGGCACAGTCCATTAAGGGTGCGGAGCTCGGCCCGTTCTTCGAGGCACGTAACTCCACCCACCAGATCAAGAAGTTCACCATGGAAGCACTGAAGGGCTTCCGTGACCACCTGAACATTCCCATCTCCGACGAGGAGCTGGAGAAGGATCTGTACAACCCGCCGTACTACCTGCCCGAGGCAAACCACCCGGCACTGCAGTACATGCACGCACGCCGTAAGGAACTCGGCGGTTACATCCCCGGCCGCGCAAACACCCAGCCTGAGATTATCCTGCCCGAGTCCAAGGTCTACGCACAGACCAAGAAGGGCTCCGGCAAGCAGACCGCTGCTACCACCATGGCGTTCGTCCGCCTGATGAAGGACCTCATGCGCGTGAAGGGCTTCGGTCACCGTATCGCTCCCATCACCCCCGATGAGGCACGTACCTTCGGTATGGACTCCTTCTTCCCCTCGGCTAAGCTGTACAACCCCAACGGCCAGAACTACGTGCCCGTTGACCACCAGCTCATGCTCACCTACACCGAGTCCCCCGAGGGCCAGATTGTTCACGTGGGTATTAACGAGGCAGGCGCAACCGCTGCATTCATCGCTCTGGGTTCGTCCTACGACACCCACGGCGAGCCGATGATTCCGATTTACATCTTCTACTCGATGTTCGGCTTCCAGCGCACCGGCGACTCCTTCTGGGCTGCTGCCGACCAGCTGTGCCGCGGCTTCGTCATCGGTGCAACCGCAGGTCGTACCACCCTGTCCGGTGAGGGTCTGCAGCACGCTGACGGTCACTCCCCGATTCTGGCGTCCACGAACCCGGCGTTCAAGATCTACGATCCGGCATACGGCTACGAGATTGCTCACATCGTGGAGCGCGGTATCGAGCAGATGTACGGCACCAAGGACGAAGACCACAACGTCATGTACTACCTGACCGTGTACAACGAGCCGATTCACCAGCCTGCTGAGCCGGCAAACGTTGACGTTGAGGGCATCATCAAGGGTATCCACAAGATCAGCGAGTCCCCGCTGACCTCCGGCCCCAAGGCACAGCTGCTGGCATCCGGCGTTGCTGTTCCGTGGGCTGAGAAGGCTCAGCAGCTGCTGGCTGAGGACTGGGGCGTCTCCGCAGACGTCTGGTCTGTCACCTCGTGGACCGAGCTGCGCCGCGACGGCATTGCCGCTGAGGAAGAGGCTCTGCTGAACCCGAACCAGCCCGCTCGCGTTCCTTACGTGACCCAGAAGCTGGCTGGCGCTGCTGGCCCGATCGTCGCGACCACCGACTTCGCTTCGGAGGTTCCCGACCAGATCCGCCAGTTCGTTCCGAACGACTTCGCAACCCTGGGTGCTGACGGCTTCGGCTTCGCAGACACCCGCCCGGGTGCACGTCGCTTCTTCCACATCGATGCAGAGTCGGTTGTTGTCCGTACCCTGCAGATGCTGGCAAAGCGCGGCGAGGTTGCAGCAGACGTTCCCGCGAAGGCATTCGCTAAGTACGACCTGCTGAACGTGAACGCTAACTCCGAGCTGGAGCAGCACTAAGCATTTAGCGGTAGAACCTCGGCTCTGCGTTAGACGCTAAACGATGCCCCCGGTTGATGATTTATCAACCGGGGGCATTCGTGTTTTAACTCAACTGCATGTTTTAACCGATGTAGCCCGCAGGTAACGACTATTACCTCCGGGCTACATCAGTTATAGGGGGAGCTATCGGAGGTGACCGGCCACTTCGCCAATTAGCCCGCTCTATCTGTAGAGTAATTAATAAATATAAATGTCCCCGATTGATGATTCATCAATCGGGGACATTCTATTTATTGGTTTTTGAGAACCCACTCTTTATACCGAAGATTAATTTCTGATCTTTGCTGACGCTGTTCTTCTAGTTTTGTTTCGTTATCTCGAATGAGCGGTTTCTGATATGAGGCTACGAGGTTAGCAAGACCTTGAGCCATTCCTGTATCTTTACTACATTGTGCTTCAATGACGCTGAGCCGAATTTCTTCTTCCGATGCTGGGGAATTACTAGCACCGTCACTGCGGGTTACATTTGATAGTTCTTTTGTACCCCATTCTTGGTCGCCCTTTCGTGGCGTTAAACCTTTATCCGATAGGCATTTCCACCATGCTTCACGGTATTTTTTCCATTCAGGATGATTCATGGCAGCTGCATAGGATTGGCCGTGGATTCGACGATAGGCTTCTGTGAGGCCACTCTGATCTTCGATGCTGATGCCCGCAATCTCTTTCATTGAGGCTGAGATTTCAGGCATGCACTGTTCCATAATTTTTGTGTCATAGCCCCCCGATGATGGTGCATTCCCGAATCGCTTGTAGCTTCCATATTTGGCGGAGTATTCGGGGTTCCAGCGACCAAACTCGCGACCGGACGAAAAGAATTTCCTATCTTCTACATCCGGGATATATATTTCGTAGGATTGGCCATGTTTTGCAAAACAGCGCTGCCTGAGAATTTCCAAGGCTCGACCGTAATACTGGGAATTTTCCTCTAAAAGGTAATTGTATTCTTCGAGTGGAGTAATGATTCGGTTGTTTTTATAGTCTAGAGTTGCTTGGGCCGTTTCATCACGTTCTAGTTGCGGGCCTGTAGAACAGGATGTGCACGCTAGCGTGAATGCAAACGTTAAAGCCATTGCGGGCTGAAAGATTTTCTTGAGGTTCATGATTTTTCCTTTCAAGAACAACAAGGGGATTATTTTTTGCGGTTGGGCGGCATAATACTTATGTCATATTATGCCGCCCAACCATTTATGCAGGGAAATTAGTCCGCTCGGCGAAGGGAAGTAATCTTATCGTTCCAGTCTCCGTTCCACCAATTTCGACCTTCATAGAAACCTTCGAGGCTGTTGAAGTCGCGATAATTGATATCGAATGAGAATCCCTGATAGTCCTCATCCTGAAAAGCGACGTAATGTTCGCCATGGCTTCGGATGGAAGATACGCGATCATTCATATCACGCAGGTGAGGCACGTACCGTTCACCGTGGGTATCGTAAATACCGCCTGCCTCGTTATAGTTACGCCAGTCGTAAAAGACTGCGGCGTTACCGGCGGGCATCGCTGCCATGGTTGCTGCCGTTGCAACCATCGCGGTTGCAAGAGCCTTGTAGAGCTTCATCGTAAACTCCTAGTGTTTAGATGCGAATCCTTTCTATGTAATCGGAATCATATTTAAGAGGTGGCTACAATGTAGCACTCATTAAGGAGCCTTTTCAAGCAATGGATGAGGCATATATCACAAAATTTAAGGGTGTATGTATAATAAGGGCTGTAAAATTTGGTATTTGGATCCATTTGCACACTGATAATTTTTTACACAAATATTTTATGTGACTAAAATCACTCAAAAGATACTCTTTATAATACTAAAGCAATGCCCCCGGCTGGTGATTCATCAACCGGGGGCATTCGTGTTTTAACTCAACCGCATGTTTTAACCGATGTAGCCCGGAGGTAACGACTATTACCTCCGGGCTAAATCAGTTATTGGGGCACCGGTGAGGCTAGCCGGCGAAGTGGCCGGTCACCTCCGCCAGACGCGTCGGATTCACCAGGTCAGGGTGCGTACCCTCCAGCAGCACCGAACGGAACGACGACGCATGCGCCGACCAACCCTCCGCATCCAAATACGGCTGATCCTCATGCGGCACACCCACCAGCAACACATCACCATCAAAGAACGCCTGCTCAGCACCACGCATCAACGCCGCCGAAGCACGCATACTACCCAAGCACACGCCCAACTTCTCCTCCGGTAGGTAACCCATCGCCGAACCCGCCCGCTGCAAACGCTCCAACGTACCCGGCAAATCAAGCCGCTCATCAGCGGCAGGCTCCGGCAAACCGCCCATACGTAACAGCGCACGGAAGCTCTCCTGCTCATCCGGCGCAGGCACGCCCTGCCACTGCTCCGAAGGATACGCATCCAACAGGATGACGCGCTCAACCCGCGCACCCGCAGCCTGCGCCAGGGCCGCCACCTGCACCGCGGCAGTACCGCCCACAGACCAGCCCATCAACGCAAAACGACGCGGCAGCGAACGCTCCGCCAGGGTCTTCTCAATCAGCTTCAGGTAGCCCTCAGCCAGCTCCTGCAGGCTCGACGCAAACCCGGCATTCGGGTCAGAGAACGCCTCAGCCTGCACAGCATACACACCCTGCTGAGCCGGAAGATGCGAGAGGTACCCCGCATAGCACCAGCCCAAACCACCCGCAGGCGGCAGGATAAACAGCGGCGCGGGGGCCTCGGTAGTATCGGGGACAACGGGCTGCTCACGCTGAGTCACAACGTGTTCGCGCTGAGTCAAAATGTGCTCACGCAGCGGCAGAACCGGCGCGAACTCCGCACCCTCGCCACGCTCACCCGCAATGGACGCCGCCAAAGCCTGCACGGTCGGATGCGCAAACAGCGCACCAATGCTCACGCTCAGGCCCAGCTGCTCCTCAACCGCGGCAATCACCTCAAGAGCCGCCAACGAATGACCGCCCGAGGCAAAGAAATCCTCATCCACGCCGAAACGTTCACGACCCAGCACACCGGCAATAATCGAGCACAGCTGCTGCTCCAGCAGACCGTGCGGGCCCTCAGCATCAGAAGTCTGAGGGGTCAGGTCCAGGGACGCCAACAGCTTGCGATCCGCCTTACCGGAGGGGCTCACCGGCAGAGCAGGCAGGGTATGCCACAGGGTAGGAACCATGTAGTCCGGCAGAACCTGCGCACAATGCTCGCGTGCCGCCTCCACCAGCTGCTCGGCACGCTCAGCGGGCACGTCGCCGACCTCCAGCACAGCCGCCAGGGCAGGCTCACGCAGGCCGCGGTACAGCAGAGCCACCGAAGCACTCACGCCCTCAACCGCGGCAAGAGCCATCTCAATATCGCCCAGCTCCAGGCGCTGACCACGCACCTTAATCTGATAATCCGTGCGGCCGCGGTAACCAATGACGGCGCGACCATCGGGAAGAATTTCCCAGCACGCCAAATCGCCCGTACGGTACAGGCGCTGACTCTCACCGTTCAGCAGCGCGAGCGCACCGGCAGGAGCCTGCTCCACGAAAGCCGCCGCGGTTCCCTGCGGGTTGTTCTTGTAGCCGCGCGCCAGCTGCACACCCGACAGGTGCAGTTCACCCGTCACGCCCACCGGCACGGGGTGGCCGGTCGGGTCAAGAATCAGGGTGCCGGTGTTCCAGACCGGCTCGCCAATGGGCACGCTCTCGCGCTGCGGGTCGGTGGAGGTCTCCCAGAAGGTCACGTCCACCGCCGCCTCGGTCGGGCCGTACAGGTTCAGCGGGTACACGCCCAGAACCTCGCCCGCAGCCTGCACCTGGTCCTTCTGCAACGCCTCACCCGAGCAGACCACATAGCGCAGGGGCTGCTCTCGATCCTGGCCGAAGCCAGCATCAGCCAGGATGCGGCGTGCCGCCGGCGAAGAGGTCAGCGCCGACAGCATGGTCGGCACAAAGTGCACCGCCGTGACGGACTGCTCGGCAATCACGCGCGCCAGGTAGGCGGGGTCACGGTGCCCCTCCGGGGCGGCAATGACCACGGCGGCACGCTCAGCGAGAGGCCAGTACAGCTCCCACACGTGCACGTCAAAGGAGATGGGGGTCTTGTGCAGAACGCGGTCGCCCTCCCCCACCGGAATCTGGTGCTGCTGCCAGCGCAGGCGGTTATCAATCGCGCGGTGGCTGATGGCAACGCCCTTAGGCCTGCCCGTGGAGCCGGAGGTGAAGAGCACGTAAGCGTCCTCGTCCAGGCCGGTTTTGACGCCCGGAAGCTCCTCGGCGGCGGGTGCCTGTACAGGTTCCTCGATGCTCAGCTGCGGTAGGGTGTGCTGGGGCAGGTTCGCGTGACGTGCAGGCTCCTGCGGGTTCAGCTCTTCCGCGCTCAGCGGCTGCAGACCGGGGCCGTGTAGCAGCAGGGAACATTCGGCGTCCTCCATCATCACGCCCACACGCTCGGCGGGCAGATCCGGAAGCACCGGAACGTAGGTGGCGCCAGCGTACAGCAGGGCGTATAGCGCCACGTACTGCTCGGCGCCGCGGTGCACACGCAGACCCACCGCGTCGGAAGAGCGAACGCCCCAGTCCAGCAGCTGCGCGGCAAGCGCACGGGCGCGCTCGTCCAGTTCGGCGTAGGTGAGGGCGCGGTCAAAAGCGTAGGCGTGCTCCGACTCGGGGGTGAGCACCTCACCGGGCGCGGGGGCAGAATCCAGCACGGCGAACGCCTGCGGATGCGCCGCCACCGCGTCACGGAAGCGGCCCAGCAGGGTCTTGTACTCCATCGGGTGCTCGGTCAGTGCCGGGGCGGTCAGCTCGCGCAGGGTCGCCAGTTCCGCCTCGGTCGCCAAGCCGAGGTTATTCAGGGAAGCACCCTCGCGCTGCGCCTCCGCCGCATAGGCGGGTAGCCACTCGCTCAGGCGGGCGGGGTGACGTTCCAGCTCCTCAGCGCTGTAGAGCGCCGGGTTCATGTCAATCTCGCAGGAGATGCTGTTGCCGCGGCCGGGCATGCCGCGCAGGGTGAAGGTCGCGTCAGCAACGGGACCGGCAGAGATATTGTGGATGCGCGCAGTCGGCACCGGTTGTACGGTTCCGGACTCGTCCTTAGAGGGCGCCGCCAGCGGCAGCACCGCGTCAAAGGGCACCACGTTAATCTGCGCGCCAAACAGCCTGGACTGGGCGTTACGCGCGGTACGCTCGAGGTCTTCTTGACGAGCCAGCGGATGCTCTGCGTTGCGGGCGTACTGTTCCTTCACCGAGTGCAGGGACTCCGCGATGGGGCCGGTCGCCGCAACCTGCACCGGCAGAACGTTCACCGCGGTACAGCCGGTCTGCGCGCTCGCCGTACCCAGGGCGCGGGTCGCCTCCGGCAGGGTGCGGGCGAACATGCGGTTCATCTGCGGCACACCGAACGAAGCCTGCGGGTAGCCGCCCACACGCGCCAGGTACGAGCCGACAGCGGCGGTCGCCAGCACGGGCCAGGAGACGGCGTGCTGCTTTGCCGCATCCAGCAGGGCCTGCTGGGTGGGCACATCAATGCTGAACGCCAGGCGCACAGACTGCGCCGACGGGGAGGCGGTACGACCCGCCTGGGAGGTGTCTTCCTGTTCCAGGGCGCCGCTCGCTTCCCAGAAGGCGACGTCTTCGTCACGGGCGGTAGAGGCGGCATCGTCGGCGTCGAGCAGCTGCTGCAGGCTCAAGCGGCGGGTTGCCGGAACCGGCTGACCGGCGGATAGGGCGCGGTATATCGCCGCCACGCGGGAGAGGCCGTTGAACGCGGCGAACCCGTCGGCAACCACATGGGAGAAGGAATGGTACACCCAGAGGAACCCGCCGTAACGCGCCACTGCGCTGCGCACGGTCACGCCCTCATCGGTGGCGAGGGGCTGGGTGAGTAGGCGCTGTGCCCAGGCGCTTACCGGCGCGGGCAAATCAGAGTCAGGCAGGTCAGAGGTGTTCTCCTCCCCCGCCTCTGCGGTGCCGCTCAGCTCGCGCTCCTCCAGCTCGCCCTCATCCACGAGCAGGTCAATGCCCGCGAGGAACGCCTCAAGCGGCAGAATCTGCTGGGAGGCGGCACCATCGGCAATGCGGGTGCGCACGCGGAAGCCCTCGTTCTCGCGGTAGAGCTGTTCAAAAGCCTCACGCAGCAGAGCGAGGTCGGTGTCCGCGGGGCATTGCAGAACCTCCGCGGTGTTGTAGCAGGGGTTCTTCGGGTCAATCGCGGCGGCAAAATAGATGCCGCGCGCGTTAGTGGTCAGCGGCAGCCAGGGGCTGTCAGCGCTGTGCTGTGCGGAGGGGGTCGCGGCGGTGCGAAGGTCGGAAGCAGTCCCGAAGCTAGCGGGTGCGGTAGTATCAGCTACGCCCATGGTGGCCTCTCAAAGGTCTGGATTAGGGGTCTGGATTAGGGATGATATGCGGTATGTTAAAGGTAGGTGTGAAAGGTAGGCTACTGCCCCGCCGCTTCACGCTGGCAGAAGTGCGCAGACAAGGGCAAACACAGCTACACAACACGGCGTAAAACCGGCGCACAGAAAAACGAGGCGAGTAGCAAACACCCCGGGCGCCCGTCTGCATTCGCGGCAGGCGGGCACTCGGGGTGCGGTAACGCTTAGCCCAGGCGGGAAGCGATGAACTCCACGGTCGGGTTCTCCACCAGCTCGGTAAACTCAATCACGGCGCCCTCAGCGGCAAGGTCGTCGAGCAGGGCGAATGCGCCCATAGAATCCATGCCCAGGGAGAACAGGTCGGTGGTCGGCTCGTCAAAAGCGGTCTGCAGGGAGTCGGGCTCGACGATGTACTTCTCCATGATGGGGCGCAGGGTCTCAAATGCGGACATTTTTCTCCTCAATAGGGGTAGGAATAAGGGCGTACGGTTTAGCCGAAAATGATCAGCTCAAAGGGTTTAGCCGAAAATTTCGGCAAGCTTGGCGCGCAGCTCGCGGCGAGAAATCTTACCCACGTTCGTGGTGGGCAGCTCCTGCAGAACCTGCACGCGCTCCGGGATCTTGAAGTCGGCGAGCTTCTTCGAGGTGAAGAACTCGTGCATCGTGCGGCGCGGGTTTTCGCCCAGGTCGACGCCTTCTTGCGGCACAATGACCAGGCCCACGCGCTCGCCCACAGTCTCGTCCGGGATACCCAGAACCACGGCGTCAAAAACGTCGGGGTGGGTCAGCGCCAGCTCTTCGATTTCGTCCACGGCGATCTTCTCGCCGTTGCGGTTAATCTGGTCCTTCGCGCGTCCGGTCACCTCAAGGTACTTGCCTGCGACCAGTCGCACAATGTCGCCGGTGCGGTAGAAGCCGTCCTCGGTGAAGCCGTAGCGGTTCGCGTTCTCCTCCAGGTAGTAGCCGCGAATCGTGTAGGGGCCGCGGGTAAGCAGGTGGCCGCTCTCGCCGCGCTTAACCGGCTGGTCCTGATCATCAACAATCAGGATTTCATCGTCGGGGCTAATCGGGTAACCCTGAGTCCTCAGGCGCAGCTCAATCGGGTCGGTCGAGCGGGTGTAGTTCACCAGACCCTCAGCCATGCCGAACACCTGCTGAACGGTGCAGCCGAGCACCGACTCAATCTTGCCTGCAACCGCCGGGGCTAGCTTCGAACCGCCCACCTGCAGGTTCTGCAGGGACGGCAGGGACACGCCGCGCTTCTCCGCGGAGGCGACCCACGCCTGAGCCAGCGGCGGCACCAGCGCGGAGGTGGTCACACCCTCCATCTCAATGAGGTGGAACGCAGTCTGCGGGGACGGATCCGCTGCAAACACCAGCTTGCCGGAGGCGCACATGACGCCCAGAATACCGGGCGAGCTCATCGTGAAGTTGTGCGCGGCGGGCAGCACTACGAGCATGGTCGTGTTGTTGTTCAGCTTGCAGATATCGACCGAGCCGCGCACCGAGTACAGGTAGGCGGCGTGGGTGCGAGGAATCAGCTTCGAAATGCCGGTCGTACCGCCGGAGAGCTGCAGGAACGCCACCTGCTCGCTCGCACGCAGGTTCTCGGTGTTCTGAATGACACCGGGCACGAACTCTTCAGCGAGCTCCTCTTCGGTCAGCGGGGTCAGCGGCTCCGCAACGTCAATAGCAACCGGCGGCTCCAGGGAGTTCTTGCGCAGCTCGGCGGCAACGTCCTCGTGCAGGGCGGTGAAATCTGCGCCGGGGGTCACCGAAGAGAACACGTGCGCCGCAGCGTCGGTGCGGGTCGCAAAGTGCACGAGCTCGGTGGTGCGGTGCTGCGGCAGGCAGAACACCGGCAGCGCAGCCGCCCAGAAAATACCCAGCAGGTACACCAGGTACTCGGCGGTGTTACCCAGCTGCAGCAGCACACGGTCACCGGGCTGCACGCCAGCCTGAACGAGGCGCGCCGCAGCGGCACGACCTGCCGCCTCCAGCTCACCGTAGGAGAGGCGAATCTGCTGGGGCTTGCCATCCTCATCGAGCTGCGCGTGCGAGAGCGCCACCAGCGCAGGGAAGTGCGGCTTCGCGCGGCATGCATCCAGCAGGAACTCGGGGATAGTCTGGTCGATCCAGTAGCCGGCTTCTCGGTACTTCGCGGCAAAAGACTCGGGGATGAGCGGCGTGGGGGCCAGGGGGCTACGTTCTACGGTCATCTTCTCTCGATTTCTGTGTCGTTTGCGGTTTCTATAGCGCTCACGTGCTGCGTGCGTTCGCAGCGTGATGCCATCTCGTCAATGAGGGCGGGTGCGCAACCTACGCCGGGTACCCTTCGGTACCCCTCGCGGCGCGGTAGTGTTGTGCTTCTCTGAGGCTGTACCTCTCTAGGATACGGGCGCGGCGGTGTTTACCCTAACGGAAACCCCGCACGCCCACCATGCGGGGCATGCTCTACCCGTACAGGATCCCTAGACGACCTCTTGCAGGTCCTCCGCAGAGCCCCGCTCAGTGCGTTCAATCTCCCGGCTGGCTGCAATAATACGTTCCAGGGCCGGCACAATCGCACCGCGCCAGCATGCATAATCGTGACCGCCGTTGAAGGTCGTGCAACGTGCTCTCTCCAGGCCAAGCTTTTCCAGACGTGCCTTCAGCTCGCGGTGAGGAGGCACCAGAACCCACTCCTGCTCCCCCACCTCAATCTCAAGGTACAGGTGGCGCAGACGGTCAATCTCGCCAGCCGCCTCCAGCTCGTCCAGGCGGTCCATGACCTGCGGCTGCCACAGCGACGAAGACTGTGCGATCGCGCCGCCAAACGCCTCCGGGCGGCTCAGCACCGCCAGCAGGGAGGACAGCCCGCCCAGCGACTGACCGTTAATCACAATGTTCTGCGGCGCGGTCTTAATGCCGTGCACCGCCTCCAGGTGCGGGAACGCAATCTCCACTAGGTAGTCGGCAATCGGGTTGTCACCGTTCAGTTCCTTCCAGCGGTGCTCACGACCGCCAGAGTGCAGGAAGAACACGTGCATCGCCGGAATACGGCCCGCCTCGTAGGCGCGGTTGAGGGTCTGCTCCATGCCCTGGCTGAACCACATCTCACCGTCGAACTGGATAAACAGCGGCGCATCCGGGGCGGGGTCACCCACACGGCCGAGCACGTACTGGTGACCGTCAGAGGTCTGCATCCACTCGGGGGCGGGCAGCGCGTCAATCTCTTCCTGAGTCAGGATGAACTCCTGCACCGGCGCGTACTCAAGCTGCACCACACCCATGCAACGACCGATGCGGTTGCACACGGTCTCGGGGTTCAGCGGGTCACCCTCACCGGAGTCCAGGGCGGCACGCAGGCGCACCTGGTCGTCATCGCCCAGCCAGGCGGGGCGCTCGCCGGGCAGCGCCGGCAAAAAGTTATAGGAGGCACGCCAGGTGGTTTCCATCTGCACGCTCAGCTGCCACCAGCCAGTGCCCTCGATGCGGGTCATGAGGGAACGGTCAAGGTTCTTCTCATCGGTCAGGCGGTTGATGAACATGAGCACCTGCTCCGCCTGTTCGTTGTGGTACAGGAAGGTGACGATGCGCTCGTTCTCACTGATGCTGCCGTCTTCGCGGTGCACCGGCTCGATAATGGGGGTGCCTTCGGAGACGACCTCAACGATGCGGGCGTTCAGCTCTTCGGGGCTGACCGCATTGGCGATAATGGCGCTGACGAGGGGGCTGTCCACGCGCGGTGCCGGTACGGGGCGCGGGATCTTGGGAGGGGCCGGGCGCACGGTCGGCGCAACGGTACGCGGCTGCGCCGAAGTAGCCTGTTCAGACGCAACCTGTTCAGAAGTGGTCTGTGCAGAAATACTCTGCGCGGGAACGGTCGCGGTGGGTTCGTGCTCGCCCAACGGTTCCTCCTTGGTCTGTGGAAACACTCAATCGGTGAAAATCGGTGAGGAGGCGCATTATCGTTAGTTAGCCTCTACTACCTCACTCTATGGTATCCCTTACCCAAACTCCAGCCAAAGGGAAAAGTGAAAGAACCACAGCATGACATTCATGACAGTGAGCACACGCTAATAAAACCTAAGCACAAAGCCGCCACAACCCCACCTAAGACCAACCCAGCCCAGCTCAGCCCCACCTAAGCCCACCCCCGCACAGGCCCCGCCCAGAAGTTAAAAGAGATGAGGCACCAAGACCGTGCATCAAACCTTCAAACAGTGAAGGTCTCATGCGGCAGTCTCGGTGCCTCATCTGCGGGTTCCCAAAATGGAACCTACCCAGTGCTCGGAGCCGTTCATGCGTCAAAGACGGGCGAGCACCGGGTAGGCGCCCTACGCGCAGGGGATCCTGGGTCCCTCAGATCCTAACGTTCGCTGCTTGGCGCAATGCCGAGCTTTTCCACCCGTACTGAGACGGTTGGTGCTAACTCCCACGCGGCTTAGGGGCGAAAACTATTCGCTTTCGCGGGCCGCCGAAATAGCGTCAGCGGCAATATGAATTGTTTGGTTCTCCTTCGGAATAACCAAAGGGGTGCCAGTGCATGGATCAGGAATAATGACCGATTGCAGATCAAAAACTTCCTGAATAAGTTCCGGTGTAATTATCGCACGCGGATCACCCTGAGCGATAATCCGGCCCTGCTTCATTAACACAACATGAGTAGCATACCTGAAAGCAAGGTTCAGGTCATGCAACACCACGGCTACCGTTCGCCCTTCGGAATGCAATTTCTTCGTCAGGTTCAGCACCTCAATCTGGTGCGTGATGTCCAGGTAGGTGGTCGGCTCATCGAGCAGAATCAGCGGGGTCTGCTGCGCCAGGGTCATGGCAATCCAAACACGCTGACGTTGACCGCCCGAAAGCGCCTCAATGGGACGCTCAGCAAGCTCCAGCACGTTCGCTGCCTGCATCGCCTCCACGCAGGCGCGCTCGTCCTCATCAGACCAGGAACGCAGCAGCGACTGGTGCGGGTAACGGCCGCGCGCCACCACATCCGCCACGGTCACGCCGCTAGGCGCCTCCGGGGTCTGCGGCAGCATCGCCAGGATCTTGGCGATGGCGCGGGACTTCATCTGCGGCAGCGGGGTGCCGTCCAGGCGAACCTCACCCTGCTTGAGCGGGTTCACGCGGGCAAGAGCCTTCAGGGTGGTCGACTTACCGCAGGCGTTCGGGCCCAAGATAACGGTCAGCTCCCCCTCCGGCACCTGAAAATCTACCCCGTTGAGCACCGTATGCTCACCGTAGGCAACCACCATGTTCTCGCCTTCAAGGCGGGTCGTCACACTAGTGTTCACTAGCTCTTCTTCCTTTCGAGGTAAATCAGGTAAATCAGGTACAGGCCGCCAATCGCGCCGGTCACCACACCCACCTGAATGATGCGTCCGGGAACAGCGAATCGGCCAATCAGGTCAGAGCCGAGCACCATGAGCGCACCCATAAGTGCCGCGGAGGTGAAGCCCACCCCGCCACTACGAGACAGGGTCTTCGCGATGTGCGGTGCCGCCAGGGCGACAAAGGCAATCGGGCCGGTCGTCGCGGTCGCCAGCGAAACCAGAAGCACACCGATAAACAGAGCCGCCACACGGTACGCATTCACGCTCACACCCAAACCGGATGCCACCTGGTCACCAAAACGAATCGCGCCCAGCGGGCGGACCAGCATCAGCAGCAGCGGAGTCACCACGAGCAACAGACCCATCAGCGCGTAGGTGCGCTCCCACGTGATGTCATTGAGCGAACCGGCAAGCCAGGACGCCGCGGTCTGCGCCTGAGTCAGCGAAGCACGCACCACCAGCAACGCATTGAACGCCGCCAGGGTCGAACCCACACCAATACCGACCAGCACCAGACGGAAGCCATGCAGGCCCGTGCGGCGCGTCAACAGCCACACCAGCACCGAAGTCGCCAAGCCACCAACCACAGCGCCCAGAGCAACCTCAACGGGACCGGAATTGAAGACAATAATCTGCAACAGCGCACCGGTCGCGGCACCATTCGTGAAGCCGATAATATCCGGCGAACCCAGGGCATTACCCGAAATCACCTGGAAAATCGCACCCGACAGACCAAGCGCCGCACCCACCAGAAGCGCCGCCACAATACGCGCCGCACGCTGCTGAGCGAAAGTCACAGCAATCTGCTTACCCTCACCCATCAACGCCGGAATGACCTTCTCCGGGGCGAGCTTATAATCACCCTGCAACATGCCCCAAAACGCCAGCGCCGCAATCAGCACCACCAACGCCACATTCAGGATCAGCACACGCCACGGCACCTGAGCACTCACAGGGCCGCGCACCGTCAGCACCGGGCGGCCGCCCAAATCACGGCCGCGACGACGCGCAGAACGATTAGCTGCAGTGGTGACGGTCACCGTCGAAACAGCGGAAGAATTCGACATCAGAGAGCCTCCACCTTACGACGAGTCATCAAGAACAAGAACACCGGGGCACCGGCAAGAGTCGCCACAATACCCACCTGAGTCTCCTGCGGAGCCACCAACACACGCGCCAACACGTCAGCACACAGCAGCCACACCGGACCCAACAGCGCCGAACCATAATTCACCCAGCGCACATCATTACCGAGCAAAGCACGCACCACAAACGGCACCGCCAAACCCACAAAACCAATCGGACCCACCGCAGCAGTCGCCGCGCCAGCAAGCACCGTCACCGCCAGCAACGTCAAATTCTGGGTCGTACGCACGCTCACGCCAAGGCTGGTCGCCGCCTCCTCGCCCATACTCAGAGCATTAATCGCAGGAGCCACAAAAAACGCCACCAGCATACCCAGTACAATCACCGGACCCACCGTCGACGCGATATCCATACCGCGGCCCTCCAGCGAACCGGCAACCCACACACGGAACTCGTTATACGCATCCTGATCAGCCAAAATCAGGCCCTGCGCAATCGCCGACAGCGCCGCAGAAATCGCCACACCCGCCAGCGCGAGCTTCACGATCGACCCGTCACGGCCACGACCCAGCGTGTACACCAGCACCGCAGCCAACGCGCCACCAATCGTCGCAGCAACCATGTACTGCCAAATACCCATCACGCCAAAAACCACCACCGAGCCAATCACAGCCACCGCAGCACCGGCGTTCACACCCATCAGGCCGGGCTCAGCCAGCGGGTTACGAGTCAACGACTGCATCAGAGAACCGGCAATAGCCAACGCCGCACCCGCCGCAAGACCCACCAGGGTACGCGGAATACGCTGCTCCATCACAATCGTCTGAGCCTGCTCAGAAGCAGTGCCATTGAAAACAGCCAGAACCTGATCCGGCGGAAGATTATTCGACCCGAACAGCAAAGAAGCAGCCACAGCCCCCACCAAAAGCACCGCAAACAAGAACAGAAAAGCCAGGCGCTTACCCAACTTCTGCCCCTGAATCACAGAACCCTGACGGGACGTACTCTCCTGCTGAACATCTCGGGACAATGAGCTCGTGCGGGCCACTATGCTCCTTATGCTCGATACAAGAAAACGGGGAGGCGCCCCCGGCGCACCCACACCACGCGAGGGGCACCCGGCACACCGGTAAATAATGAGAGAAACGCCGGAGCGGGCGGGTACTCCCCCACCCGCATCCGACGTTAAGTCTTAGCGCTTACGGGTCAGCAGCAGCGCAGCAGCGCCCACAATGCTTACGCCCAGAACCACCACGCCAATCCACGGGAACGCAGCACCGTAAGTCACGGTCTGAACGGTGGATGCGGTGTTAGCCGCGCCCGAAGCCGAAGCGCTCGGGTTCGACGCAGTACCGCGCGCAACAGCCGAAGAAGATGCGCTCGCCGAAGCGGTCGCCTTCTTCTGGGCATTTGCAGAAGCCGAAGCAGCAGGCGCAGCGGAAGAGCCAGAGGTACCAGAGGTACCGGAAGAGTCAGCTGCCGCGTTCAGGCGGTCGTACTCCTCCTTGGTGATGGTGTTGCCGTCAGCGTCGGTGTACACGGTCTCAGCCTCAGCATTCGACTCGTCACTCTGAGAGTTTGCGGAATCATCAGAACCCGAACGACGAGAGGAAGAGTTAGAAGATTCAGAACCGTTCTCGCCCACCACGGTGAACTCGGGGCTACGGTTCGTGTATGCCTCGGTACCCAGGTACTTGCCGTCCTTATCGCGCTTCTCACCAGTTGCAAGAAAACGCAGAGTGTGGGTGCCAGCGCCAACATCCGGCAGAGCAAAAGAGCCAGAAACGTTACCGTTACCATCGCTCTTCTGCTGGTGCACCACGCAAGCACCCTGAGCCGCGTCAGACGGGCACAGGTCGCCATCATCAACCTTCACCGACACCACGGTGTTCGCGGGGAAACCGCTTAAGGTAAAGGAAATCACGCCGTGCTCATTCACCGACGACGAAACAGTAGAAGAAGTGCCGGGCGTGGAAGCTTTCGCGCCACCCGGAGGCAGGGCGGATGCGGTGCCAACACCCAGGCCCAGTGCCAGGGTTGCGGCGGCGCAGGCGGTCAGTGCTTTAGAGGTCAGGGATGCCTTCGGGGCTCCCGAAAAAGGTGCACGCATGGTGGTCCTTTCAAATCTTTGCCAGGTTCATCTCTGGATATTCCGGTCCGTAGCAGAAACAACGGAACGACGCTGTATATCTGAACCCAAGTAGTCGGAGGGGCACCCGGTTTACGCACCCCTTCTTCAGGGGGGTGAGCCGGTGCCGGTGTGAGTGTGCAGTCAGAAAATTTACTTCTTGGAGGTACGCAGCACCAGAGCCGTAGCCAGAATCACCAAGCCAGCTGCCGAAAGCAGCAGGTTGTTGGCGTTATTGACTAGCCACTTGGTCATACCGGTTAGCTCAGTACCTTCAATGGTTGGCCCCTGCGCAGTCAGAGCCGTAGGGCTGGAGGTAGCACTTGCATTCGAACGTGGCGAGGCAGAAGCAGAAGGCGAGCTGATGGCCTTAGCACTCGCCTTAGCCTCGGGCGTCGAGGCAGCGCTTTGGGGAGCTACTTCCTTCGCCTTAGCCTGCACTCGCTTCACAATAGGTTCGGCGGGAGTAACAACTGTGGCGAGTGACGGCTCCACCTCGTAGGAGTCCTGGTCATCATTGGATACATCCTCGCGGGGTGCCACGACACGCTCAACAGTTATGTCAGCAAAGCCAAGCACCGCATTTTCAGCGCCCTGATTGCCGTTGTGCACGACCACACGGTAAGTGGCGGCGGGCATGCTCACGCTGGTTTCGTAACTGAAGCTGCGGTTGCCATCCAGGCGCTTCCAGCCGGAGCCGTAGAGGGTCTGCGGTGAGTTTCCGAGGTAGGTCGCGGCGTACACCCAGGTACCCGGTTCAGCGTTCGGCACGGTCACAGTCACGATGGAGCCGTCACGGTTCACCTGCACGCCATGACCGTCGGTCAGTTCGGAGGCGTTGACCGGCTCGGGTGCGTCACCGGGGGCGTACTCCGGAGCCTTGTCGCTGAGCTTAATCTTCTGTCGAATAGACACACCACGGTCGTAGTTTTTATCCTGCTTATCTGCTCCACCCAAGGAACCAGAGAGGATCTGCACGTTGTGCTCGGAATTTTCGGTAGCCCAGCCTGCCTTAGCCAAAACTTCAGCGCTCAGACCGGTGTTTTCGGTGGTGGGCAGGGGAACCTCAACCTCAAAGGTGCCGTCTTCATTGGCGATTGCGATGAAGTTCGCGGGCGAGTTGCCGCCCTTCTTGGTCAGGGGGTTAATGGCCTGGTGTGCATCATCGGGGAGGGCATCCAGGAACTTGACCGCAAATATGGCGCCGCGGTCGGGGGCGTTACTCACGAAGCCTTCACCGCGCACCACAATCTTGCCTTCGCGCCATTTTTCGGTGGAGATGGTGACACGTGCCTTCACAGGGTTCGCTGTCTTGGAGCTGGCAGACTTAGTCGGCTCAATACTCGACGACGCGGACGGGGTAGGCTCAGCGGTCTTGCTCGGCTCATCAGAGGGAGCAGCACTAGGGGTAGCCGCTGGGTCCGAGGCGATACCAATCGGCAGGTTGGAATCCGCGTAAGCAATGGTGGTGCCGGTCAGTGCTGCTCCGGGGGTGATGAGCGCGCCGGCGAGAGCCACGACGGCACCGTAGCGGGCTGCGGTGCGTGCGGGTCGGGTTTCGGTCATTGTGGTCCTTGAGGATGGTGTGGTGGGTCGTGCATCCCCTTCCCGCCGCGGTTTTTAGGTCGCGGCGGGAAGGGTGGCGGAAGCTTCAGCGGGTGATTGCTTCACAGGGTATTTAGCGTGGGGCGTTTAGAGCGGAAGCGCCTTCTTGACGTCCTCGATAATGCCGTTGAGCAGCAGCGGGCCACCGGTGGAGGTCCACTTGGAGCCGTCCACGAGAATCACGTGGTCGTCCTTGACTGCCTTCAGGTTGGTGAAGCCGGAGGTTTCCTTCGCCTTATTCAGTGCTTCTTCGGCGCCCTGCAGACCCGCGGAGCCCTGCGCGTTCGGGTTCTGCTGGCTTGCGCCGCCGAGGGTGCCGAGGAACATGTAGTCCGCGTCGATGGTTGCCAGGTTCTCCAGGGAGACGGGCTCGGAGTGGCCCTGGCCGTTGCGGTCCTGCGACTCGGGGCGCTTGAGGCCCAGGTCGTTGAGCACCTGGCCGGCGGGCAGTTCCTTGAGGATCAGGGCGGGGCCGTTGCCTGCCCAACGGACGATGGAGAAGGTCTTGTCGCCGTACTTGGGGGCGAGCTGGTCCTTCAGCGTAGCGGCGTTTGACTCGTATGCCTTGATGACTTCTTCGCCCTTGTCGACCATGTTCATGGCGTTGGCGACGTTGCGGAAGTTGATGCGCCAGTCGCCGCCCGCGTAGCCGCAGTAGACGACGGGAGCGATCTTCTTGAGGGTTTCGTAGGCGTCGGAGCGCTTGTCCACGCCGGTGGAGTCGACGAGAATCAGGTCGGGCTCGAGGTTGCCGATCTGCTCGTAGTTGACCTGCGCGACAGTGCCGATAATCTTGACGTCCTTGGCGCGGTCGGCGAGGTAGTTGGGCACGCCGGACTGGCCGCGGCCGGAGACGGAACCGACGGGGGTCACGCCGAGGGCGAGCAGGCCGTCGAGGGTGGGCTCAGAGAGGACGATAACCTTCTGCGGGTTGGCGGGAACTTCTACGTTCTCCTCATCAATGTCCTTGATGGTGCGGGTGCCGCTGTTGCCTCCGGAGGTGGAACCGCCGGAAGTGGTGGTCGTGGTGGTCTCGCTGCTGCATGCTGCGAGGGCGAGAGCTGCCGAGGAGGCGAGCGCCAGGCCAAAGAAGGCGCGGCGGTTAACGCCCGATGCGCCGTGGTTTTCGGTGTCGGTCAGCTCGGTTCGGTTGAAAGACATAGTTCCCCCTATAAATGACTAAACTATACCTAACCTTACAGATATCTGAGTGCTACATCAAGGCGTGCTCAGTTTGCATTCTCTGACCGCCAGGATGCCCGGTTTTGCCGCGGAATTCCGCGGGTTAACATATTTCACTCTTTGTCATAGTCTTGCTGACACTATGTCGCTTAAATGGGTGCCTCTCCCCCACTGTTGCCCCACCATAAATCCACGGTGGGTAAGAAATCAGGGCACGCAAAACGCCCCGCCGCGAAGAACCGCGACGGGGCGCAGTCTTCGCAACGGGGCGTATGAGGTTTTATGGGTGCGGGATTATAGATGCGGGCACCAAATCAGGGCGCCGAATCAGGGCGCCGGATTCAAAACGCAGGGGCACCGTTACAGGAGTACATCATTCCCCGCGCACACCGCTAGTGGCCGCAACCGCAACCAGAACCGGCACGCTTGACCGAGGCGGCCGCCGCACGCAGGGAGGCGATGGCCGCCTCCGGGCCGCCGAGCGCCTCATCCACACCGTAGACCGAGCTGCCGGCAACGAAGCAGGTTGCGCCCGCCTCCGCGGCACGCAGGATGGTCTCTTCGGTGATGCCGCCGTCCACCTGCACGGTCACCGGCAGGTTCGCACCCTCAATCGCCTTGGCGGCTCGGGCAATCTTCGGCAGGGTCACGTCCAGGAACGCCTGGCCGCCGAAGCCGGGTTCCACGGTCATGATCAGCAGCATGTCCAGTTCGCTGAGCATGTCCAGGTAGGGTTCCACGGCGGTTGCCGGGCGCAGCGCCATACCCGCCTTCGCGCCCTCAGCACGTAGGGTGCGCGCCAGCTTGATGGGGGCGATAGCCGCCTCCGCGTGGAAGGTCACCGACTCGCAGCCCATGCTGGCGTATTCGGGTGCCCAACGGTCGGCGTCCTCAATCATCAGGTGCACGTCGAACGGCACCGGGGAGATTTCGCGCAGACGCTTGACCACCGGCGGGCCCCAGGTGAGGTTGGGGACGAAGTGGTTGTCCATCACGTCAATATGCGCGGCGTCTGCGGTGGAAATGCGCTCCAGCTCGCGCTGCAGGTTCGCGAAATCCGCCGAGAGAATCGACGGGTTAATGGCAATACCCATGGGGTTCCTTTCAAATCCGTGCCGTATGGCCAGTGATGCTAGGCAGTGAAGCTGCTAGTTCTTACGCAGCAGGGCGAGGAACATGGCGTCGGTTCCGTGCACGTGCGGCCACAGCTGCGCGGTGGTCGGGTTCTCCGAAGCATTAACGACCGGCGCACCCTTCTTGACCTTGATCTCGGGGGTGTGGCCGGGGTCCTTCTCCCCCGCCAGCACGCTCACGGGTTCGCCGTTCGCGCCTTCGGCGTGCAGGGCGACTTCACGCAGTGCGGCGGCGGAGTCGAGCAGGCTGACCGCGCCGCTTTCGAGCACCTCGGCAACAATGTTCTGGGTTTCTGCCGCGTGCGGGGAGCAGGTCACGTAGGCGATGACACCGCCGGGGCGGGTCGCCTCAATGGCTGCGTCCAGGAGCTGACGCTGCAGGGGCAGCAACTCTGCAATATCGCGCGGGGACTTGCGCCAACGCGCCTCGGGGCGGCGGCGCAGGGCACCCAGACCGGAGCAGGGCACATCCACCATCACACGGTCGAAAAGCTGACCGGGCTCAATGGATCCGGGCAGGTCGGAGACGTTCTTGCGCAGGGTCTCGCGGATCTGGCGGCCGTCGCCGGTGAGTACCGTGTAGCTGTCCTCGGGCAGGGGGCGCATGGAGGATTCCACGAGCTGCGCGCGGTGCGGTGCCGCCTCGTTGGCGACCAGGGATGCGCCGCGCTGAATACCGAGCGCGCCGAGGAGCGCCGCCTTACCGCCGGGGCCTGCGCACAGGTCGAGCCATGCGGTGTCGGTGCCGTCCAGGGGTGCTGCGGCGAGCGCGCGTGCCACCAGCTGGGAGCCGGCATCCTGCGCGCGGACGGTGCCTTCACGTACGGATTCCAGGCGCGCCAAGTCGCCGGAGGCGTACAGCGCCGAACCTTCAACCAGCTCGCCGTCGACGGCACCCTGTTCGCGTGCCTCGTCGAGGCTACCCAGGCCGGGCAGCGCAACCAGGTTCACCACGGGGGCGAGGTTGTCCGCTTCGAGTAGCTGCTCAATTTCGGAGGCGGGGCGGCCGTGCGCGACGAGTGCCTGGCGCATGGAACGCACAATCCAGCCGGGGTGCGAGGCGAGCAGCGCTATGCGCTCGGTGTCGTCCTTCGCGTCCTCGATGATGAGTTCGTACCACTCTTCGGGGGTGCGCTCGGAGACGCGGCGCAACACCGCGTTGATGAAGTTTGCAGGGCCCGCACCGATTTTTTCGCGCGCCAGGGACACGCTCTGGTTCAGTGCCGCGTGGGCGGGAACGCGCATGTTCAGCAGCTGGTGCACGCCCATGCGCAACACGATCAGGGTAGTGGTGCCGACCTTCTCGATGGGGCGGTCTACGCAGCGGCTGAGGATTGCGTCGTAGGTCCCCTGGTGGCGTAGCGTGCCGTAGGTCAGCTCGGTGGCGAAGCCTGCGTCGCGGTGGTCGAGGCGGTGGCTACGAATTGCCTTGGGCAGCACGAGGTTCGCGTAGGCGTCAGATTCCGCCACGGAGCGCAGTACGTCGAAGACGGTTGCGCGTGCGGTGTCTGCGGTGCGCGAGCGTGCGGAGGGGGCCGCCGCGGAGAATTCACGGGTGGACATGGAGCGGCGGTTGCGTTCGTGGCCGCTCTTATTGCGCTGGGAGGTGCCGCCGCCACCGCGTTTGGTGTCCTCGTGCGCGGTCTTGGCACGGCGTTCGGCGCGCTCCACACTGGTCAGGCCGTCAAAGCGGCGGCCGGTGCGCGATTCGGGGCGGGAGTTGTCATCCCACTTCTGCGGGCGGCCCTGAGAGCGCTGGCCCTGGGAACGCTGGTTCTGGGACTGCTGGCGGTTCTGATCACTCACACCAGAGCCGGAGCCGCTGCCAGTGCCGGAGCGGCGGCGGCGCTTACGCTTCGCACCGCCCTCACCCTGACCGCTACCCTGGCTGAACTTACCGTTGCCGGGCTTGCCGTGTCCTCCCTTGTAGGGGCGCTTTTCGTTGCTCATGCGAGTACCACCAGACCTTCCGCCATGTCCTTGCCAGCGCCGCGAGCCCACGCGGGCGCATCCATCATTTTCTTACCGGCAGGCTGAACCTGCAGCAGCATCAGGGGTTCGGTACCGGTGCCGACCAGTACCTTCTTTGCGTGTAGACGCACCGCACCGGGTGCGAGGGGGCCGCCGTTCGCCTCGGTCAGGGACTGCACCAGGCGCTCGTCGGCGACCGCCAGGCCACCGATCTTGAAGCGGTTTTCGCCCAGTTCGCACCATGCGCCAGGTTCGGGGGTGACGCCGCGGAAGCGTGCCAGGATCTGTTCGGCGGGTTCGGTCCAGGTGAGGCGGCCGTCGGCAATGCTCATCTTGGAGGCGTAGCTGACCGATTCGTCCTCGACCTGTACGGTGCCGTTCTCGCCCGCTTCGAGGCGTTCGAAGGTGCGTTCAAGCAGTGCGCCGCCGCTGGTGGCGAGGCGCATCAGCACGGTGCCTGCGGTATCGTCGGCGGCTACGGGGGTGGATTCCTGTTCGAAGGTGGGGCCGGTGTCCAGGCCTTCTTCGAGCAGGAAGGTGGTGGAGAAAATTTCCTGCTCACCGGCGATGAGGGCGCGCTGCACGGGGGCGGCGCCGCGCCATGCGGGCAGCTTGGAGAAGTGCAGGTTGACCCAGCCGTAGCGCAGGGATTCGAGCGCGGACAGCGGCAGCAGGGCGCCGTAGGCGACCACGGCGGCTGCGTCAGCGTTCAGTTCTGCGATGGCTGCGGCGGCTTCGTCGTTCCAGCGGTTTGCCTTCACGATGGGCAGGCCGATCTCTTCGGCGCGCTGTGCAACCGGGGAGGGGGTGAGCACGCGCTTGCGGCCCACGGGGGCGTCTTCGCGGGTGAGCACGCCGACCACGCGCACCTTATCGGAGTTCGCCAGGTAGTCGAGCGGGGGCACGGCAACGTCGGGGGTGCCTGCGTAAATAATGTTGAGCATGTGAGCCTACTTTCCGAAGCTACCGAAGGAGGAACCAGCAGAACCGGCACCGAACGCACCGCCGCCGCCGAAGGCGCCGCCCACGCGGGTTGCACGCTCGGTCACGGTCTTCGCGGCGACGGCGTTGTAGTCTGCGGCGCGCAGGGCACGCATCACGCGCTGGCGGTCTTCACCCACGAGGCGGTCGATGAACAGCTTGCCGTGCAGGTGATCGGTTTCGTGCTGCAGCATACGCGCGAACAGGCCCTCACCCTCCAGCACGAGGGGTTCGCCGTGGCGGTCCACGCCGGTCACGCGCGCCCAGTTCTTGCGCGGGGTTACGGACTTCTGACCGGGCACGGACAGGCAGCCTTCGCCGCCTTCCTGGTCTTCTTCGCCGACTTCGAGCACGGGGTTGATGATGTAGCCTTCGCGGTCGTCAATACCGCCGAAGGTGAAGATCTGCTTGGAGATGCCAACCTGCGGGCCGGCAAGGCCCACGCCGCCCACGTCGTACATGGTTTCTAGCATGTCGTCGATGAGTCGTGCCAGGTCGTCGTCGAAGACGGTGATGGGGTCGCAGACGCTGCGCAGCACCGGGTCGCCTACGGTGCGGATGCTCAGGATGGTCATGGTCCTCCTTTGCCGGCGGGGTGCCGGGAATGTGCTTACGGATTTCAATATGGTGGCAGAACTGCACCGATAGAACCTCGCGGGTGAAACTGCGCTGGCGGTTTTCTCAGTAGCGGGTTCTTCACAGCGGGCGCATTCTTCACAGCAGGTGCGCCGATCTGTCTATTGTTCTATTGTCGCCGATTCGGTAGCGCGAATCTAGAACAAATCGAGGCGCTGGGGGTGGAGGCGGCAGGGTGAGGGCTGAGCCTCACCTCCCCACACTCATCTCCCCCCCCCGCTCACCTCCGCAGGGCTTTTGTTGCCTCTCCCCTATGCCCGCTACTCCCCTATACCGCCAAGTCTTCTAATCGGCGGGCGGCGGTGCTGGTCTACACCGTAGGCGGGGGTACTACGGGCATGAGCGCGGGGTCTTCAAATTCTTGGACCTGGCGGTCGAATTCCCAGACGCGGCGCAGAGCGCAGAACTTGTACCAGTTGCGTTCGAGCACGGCGGGGTTTGCCTGCTGCGGCAGCACCTGCGTTTCGCCGAGTGCCACGCCCATGAGGACGGGCGCGTCGCCGTATTTCCAGGGTTCCCAGGTGCCTTCGTCGGGGTCGACGATGGATTCTTCGGCTTTGAGTCCGGCAACGAGCTGCATGACGACTTTTTCGTCGAGTGCTTTGACGCGGCCGCGTTTGTCGGTGCCTTTGGTTTTGTAGTCGATGATGCAGGTTCGGCCCGCGATTTCTGCGACGAGGTCGAGGGTGCCCGCGTAGCCGACGGTGTCGTTCCAGATGGTGACTTCGGCGGCGAGGGGGCGGGGTTTGAAGGCTTCCCACCATTCGTCGAAGCGGTCGGCGTAGGCTTGTTCGCCGTTGATGATGAGCTGTTCGCGGCTTTCGTCGAGGTTGTGTTCGCGTCCCATGGCGCGTAGGGCGACGGCTTCGGCGTAGTTGTGGACGCGGTCGCCTCGGGCGGCGGCTGCGTCGCGGTATCGTTCGGAGGCGCTGGCTGCGTCGCGGATGATGGCGAATTTGAGGCCGTGGGATCCGGTGGCGCGGTAGGCGCGCTGGTCTTCGAGGGCGGCTTTGGCGGCCATGTACCCGTGCCAGCCGCTGAGGTCGTTGGCGTGCTGCCCGATGACGGTGGTGATGGAGGGGACGAGGGGCTCTCCTCCGCGGACGCGCGCGTACATGCGTCCGTAGTCGGTGGCTGCGGCGAGTTCGGGTGTTGTCACGGGGTACCTCATTCTCGGGTGGTTGTGTCCGCCGCTGGGTTTGTACTGCGTGTGGGCACAAATACCGGTGGGCATAATAAAACCCCCGTTCCTTGAAACGGGGGTTATTTGGTGCGTGATACTGGGTTCGAACCAGTGACCTCTTCGGTGTGAACGAAGCGCGCTACCACTGCGCCAATCACGCTTACGGATAAGACTATACCGAGGCTTGGGATGAAGGTCAAATTTTGCGCTCGCCTTTTTTCTTTTCCGCCGAGAAGCCACTTGTGTTTCGAAAAGCCACCATAATGGTGGCTTCTCGAAACACTTGTGGCTTTTCGAGGAGATTCTTCTTCTCTGCTCATGCGCTGCTTCCTCCTATTGAGGTGGCTGCAGGTTCAGTAATGACTTATGGACTCTGGTCATGAGTTACGGACTGTGGGGCTGGGGTAGCGTCTTGAGGGATAGCTTTTAACCATGGCTGAAGTCGCTAAGTCATGACCGAATCTAAAACCAGTTTCACCAGATAAACAAATAAACCCCCAGTCAGAAGACTGAGGGTTTATTTCCTAGTGGTGACCCCAACCGGTTTGTAACGGTGACGGAGGGGCATGATGCCGAGCGCGCGAGGGATTCCATCATGCCCCGGAGTGCCGCGACGTAAGGAGCGGCGCCGTGAGAGGCTCACGGCGGCACCATAGAATCTAAAATGTCTTCCGACAGATACAGATATAAACAAAAAAGCCTGGCTTCCGAAGAAACCAGGCTTTTTTCCTAGTGTGACCCCAACCGGATTTGAACCGGTGTTGCCGCCGTGAGAGGGCGGAGTACTAGGCCGCTATACGATGGGGCCGCAACCTCCGTTAGGAGGTTAGCTGGGATACCAGGACTCGAACCTAGAACAAAGGAACCAGAAACCTTCGTGTTGCCAATTACACCATATCCCATTACCGTTCCGTTTTTCGCCTTTCGGCTTTTCACCGGAACGAGTAATAACTATACGGGCCTTTCTGGAGGCGTGCAAGCCGAAATCTGGAGAGCCGCCTCACATTCACGGTTTTATGCCCGCTACTTCCGTGTGTTTCCGGGGGTTTTGGGGTTAAAAAGTTTTTTAAATTTCTTCAAAAAGAGGGTTTTGGAGCCGATTTTCACCCTCCAAAGCAGCTCCGAGGGGACTTGGAGAGTAGTTTTACCCCCCTCCCCCGCACGCTTTGAGCCCCAAATTTTTTTGAAGATTTTTCCTGTATTGCCTCCCGATAGCCAGATGACCGGACAGTCAGGTCGTCAGATAGCCCGGCAGCCAGCACCCAGGTAGCCAGGTAGTCAGAGGTAGCCAGGTAGTCAGATAGCCTGACAGCCAGACCACCCAAGCAACCACCTCGGAAAAGATCGCGGGGCCCCCGCGCCCCACATCTCCAAAAACCAAACCTCCCGGAGACAGTAAAAACCCTGAGACAGCAAAACCCAGAGACAACAAAAAGCCCCGAGGCGAACCTCTGGGCTTCAGTGGAGCGGTTGACGAGACTTGAACTCGCGACATCCACCTTGGCAAGGTGGTGCTCTACCAACTGAGCTACAACCGCATGTTTTTGCTTTGAACTTTTCAGTTCGTCGCAACAACAGGTACTACTATACGAGCCTTTGCCGGGGTGCACAAACTAAATTCTTGCCATACTCCCCAAAATGGAGCCATATTCACCCCAACAAAACATACTGACTAGTAGTTTTACAGGAAACATCCATCACAAAAAATATTCTCAAATTTATGAAAAATCCCCTTATCCGTCGGGTTTCTTTCAGACCTTTCGGTCGTCTGATTCCCGCTGGATAAGGGGATTCTCTTAAACGTGGGTTCTCGCCGGGCTCTCACAGCACGCGCCGCAGATGCCTGCGAGCGCGCCAGGCAGCACCGAAAGCGGCTAGAGCTTAGTCGCTACTACCGCCGGAGTCGCCTCCACCGGAATCACCGCCGCCAGAGTAGTCGGAGCTGCTGTAGCTGCTGTAGTCCGAACTGCTGGAGCTTCCGGCGTCGAAGTCGCCCGCGTCCGGGTCGGGGCCCGGGTCCACGAAGTCGTCTTCTTCCTCTTCTTCGTCCGAAGAGTCAGAAGAGTCCACGACAGACGACGAGGTGCTCACGTCGCCACCGCGAGCCGCGTTCTGCATGGCGCGTGCCTCCAGGAACGCGGTCACGTAGGCGAGCGCCGCACCGGCAATAATGATGACGACCATCCATACGGAGCGGTCAAAGCCTGCAATGTAGGCGAACAGCCAGATAATGCAGGCGTTGGTGAGCGCCATGAGGGTGCCCTTGAGCAGCGCCTTGCCAATGATGGATTGGTTATTCGGCTGGCTCATGGTTAGCTCAGTTCAGCGGCAAGCTTGCGCAGGCGTGCGAGGGAGGATTCCTTGCCCAGGATTTCCATGGATTCGAACAAGGGCGGGGAGATGCGCTCACCGGACACTGCGATACGCACGGGGCCGAATGCGAGGCGCGGCTTGATTTCCAGGCCGTCGACGATTGCGGCGCGCAGGGCTGCCTCAATGTTGGCGGCGGTGAAGTCCTCGAGGGGCTCCAGAGCCTCGATTGCGGCGGCGAGGACCTGCGGTGCGGATTCCTTGAGCTGCTTGCGTGCGTCGTCTGCGGTGCTGATTTCTTCGTCAGCCTTGAAGAGGAATGCGAGCAGGCCGGGTGCTTCGCCGAGCAGCTGCATACGCTCCTGGACGAGGGGTGCAGCTTCGGTGAGGACCTGCTCCTGGCGCTCGGTGAGGGTTTCGCCGAGTACGCCTGCAGCCTGCAGGTACGGGATGAGGCGGTCGCGGAAGTCCTTGGGGTCGAGCGCACGGATGTGGTCGCCGTTGATGGACTCTGCCTTCTTCACGTCGAAGCGTGCGGGGTTGGCGACAACGTCGTGTACGTCGAAGTGCTCGACGAGCTCGTCGATGCTGAAGACGTCCTGGTCTGCGGAGAGGGACCAGCCCAGCAGGGACAGGTAGTTCAGCAGGCCTTCCTTGATGAAGCCGGAGTCGCGCAGCAGGAAGAGGTTCGACTCGGGGTCGCGCTTGGAGAGCTTCTTATTGCCCTGGCCCATGACATAGGGCAGGTGGCCGAATTCGGGGATGAAGCTGGTCACGCCGGTGTCGATGAGTGCGCGGTAGAGCGCGATCTGGCGCGGGGTGGAGGAGAGCAGGTCTTCGCCGCGCAGCACGTGGGTGATGCCCATGAGTGCGTCGTCGACGGGGTTCACGAAGGTGTACAGCGGGTCGCCGTTGGAGCGGACGACCACGTAGTCGGGCACGGTACCGGCCTTGAAGGTGATTTCACCGCGAACGAGGTCGTTGAAGGTGATGTCTTCGTCGGGCATGCGCAGGCGCCACACGGGCTTACGGCCCTCGGCGCGGTAGGCTTCCTTCTGCTCTTCGGTGAGGTTGCGGTCGTAGTTGTCGTAGCCGAGTTGCGGGTCCTGACCGGCTGCCTTGCGGCGTTCCTTCACCTCGTCGGGGGTGGAGAAGTCTTCGTACACGTAGCCGCCTTCAACGAGCTTTTCGAAGATCTCGTTGTAGATGCCTGCGGTCTTACGCTCGGACTGGCGGTAGGGCTCGTGGGGGCCGCCGACGCCGACGCCTTCGTCCCAGTTGATGCCGAGCCAGTGCAGGGATTCGAGCACCTGGTTGAACGACTCTTCGGAGTCGCGTGCTGCGTCGGTGTCTTCGATGCGGAAGATCAGCTTGCCGCCGGTGTGGCGTGCGTACGCCCAGTTGAAGAGGGCGGTGCGGACCATACCCACGTGCGGGGTGCCGGTGGGCGAGGGGCAGAAGCGGACGCGGGTGTCTGCGGGGCTGTTGAGTACGGGACCGTGGTATTCGGTCATGATGTCTCCTTGACGGTGTGTTTCAGGATGTACGTTACGTTTTTGGGTGCGGGCTGTTTAGTCGCGCACACGGGTGACGAGGGAGCCGATACCTTCGACTTCGACCTCTACTTCGTTGCCGTCGCGCAGTACGCTGATGCCGGCGGGGGTGCCGGTGAGCAGTACGTCGCCGGGCAACAGGGTGAAGATTTCGGAGGCTGCGGCAACCTGTTCGGCTACGGAGTAGTGCATTTCGGAGGTGTTGCCTTCCTGCACGACGTCGCCGTCAACCCAGGTGGTGATGTTCAGCGAGTCGGTGTCCAGGTCGGTTTCGATCCAGGGGCCGAGCGGGGTGGAGCCGTCGAAGCCCTTAGCGCGGGTCCACTGGCGGTCTTCGAGCAGGTCGCGGGCGGTGAGGTCGTTTGCCACGGTGTAGCCGAAGATGACCTCGTGCACGCGCTCAAGAGGCACGGACTTGGCGATACGACCGATAACGACGGCGAGTTCACCCTCTGCGCTGACGGCTTCGGAGTACTCGGGCAGGGTCACGGGGTCGCCGGGGCCAATGACGGTGGTGTTGGGCTTGAGGAAGAACTGCGGGGAGGCGGGCGCCTCGGTTCCTGCCCAGTTTGCGATCGCTCCAATCACCTTGGAGCGGGGGATGATCGGGGCGAGCAGGCGCACCTGGTCGATGGGGTAGGTGGTGCCGGTCGGTTCGATGCCCGAGTAGAAGGGGTCGCCGGCGAGTACGCGCAGGGTTTCTTCGCCTGCGCCGCCTTCTACCAGCCCGAAGTGGAGCTCATTATTTACGGTAAATCGTGCAATACGCATACTTTCTAGGGTACCAGCCTTCGAGGGCGGGGGCGGCGGGATAAGTTTTAGCAAGGGCTTTATCGAGGGGCGGCGGCGGGGCGCCCCTCCCCTCCCCTGTCCTCACGCTATCAACGCCGCGCGCACTATTCGCCGGGCACGCCATTTACCCAGCACAGCATTGACCGGGCACAGCGAATCCCCGCGGGTTGCTCACCGCGCGACGTGCGGGGTCGGGTGGGGCATCCTGCGGGGATTTCGCGGGTTACGTTATGTTGAACGTTTAGATGAGGCGGGTCAGCCAGCCGTGGCGGTCTTCAACTACGCCGGTCTGAATGCCGACGAGCTCTTCGCGCAGGCTCTTGGAGATTTCGCCGAAGTGCTCGGTGGGTGCCGGGATTTCGAAGTCTTCTGCCTTGAGCTTGCCGATGGGGGCGACCACTGCTGCGGTGCCGCAAGCGAAGATTTCGGTGATGTCGCCGTTTGCCACGCCTTCACGCCATTCGGTGAGGGTGATTGCGCGCTCTTCGACGGTCATGCCGCGGTCCTTGGCGAGCTGAATCAGCGAGGAGCGGGTCACACCTTCAAGGATGGTGCCGGTCAGTTCGGGGGTGACGATCTTGTTTTCCTTGCCGAAGACGAAGAATACGTTCATGCCGCCGAGTTCTTCGATGGCGTCGCCGCGGTGCGGGTCCTTGAAGATGACCTGCTTGCAGCCGTGCTTTTCGCCTTCGGTCTGAGCGATCATGGATGCCGCGTAGTTACCGCCGCACTTTGCCGCGCCGGTGCCGCCTTCGCCTGCGCGGGCGTAGGTGGTGGAGAGCCAGATGTCTACGGGTTCGGGGGTGCCGAAGTAGTTACCTGCGGGCGAGCCGATGACGTGGTACTGCACGTGCTTTGCGGGGCGAACGCCGAGGTACGCCTCGGTTGCAATCATGAAGGGGCGGAAGTAGAAGGCTTCACCATCGCCGGTGGGTACCCATGCTTCGTCTGCCTTGACGAGTTCGCGCAGGGATTCGATGAACAGTTCTGCGGGCAGTTCGGGCAGGGAGAGGCGGTGTGCGGAGCGTGCGAAGCGTTCTGCGTTCTTTTCGGGACGGAAGGTCCACACGGAGCCGTCTGCGTGGCGGTAGCCCTTGACGCCTTCGAAGATTTCCTGGCCGTAGTGGAAGACAGCGGAGGCCGGGTCGAGGGTCAGCGGGCCGTAGGGGTGCACTCGTGCGTCGTACCAGGTGCCGCCGGTCTTGTAGTCGCCCTCCCAGTCGATGGTGACCATGTGGTCGCTGAAGTAGTCGCCGAAGCCGGGGTTTGCGAGGATTTCGGCGCGGCGTTCGGCGGTGGCGGGTGACTGGTTTGCTTCGTGGCTGAATTCGGTTGCCATCGTTCTGCGTTCCTCTTCGTCTAGTTGCCTCTATGGGCGTTCTTTGAGTGGCGGTTCTCGCGGCGGGGCGAGGGACCGGTGTGTGCCGCCGGGCGCGTTGTCGTGCGGGGCAGATGGTGCATCTAGCGGTCTGTGCTAGTTGGATGCATCAAAGCTAGTGGTGGATGGTGTCCACCGCCGAGGTGCCGGGCGGGTGTGCCTGACCTGTTTAGAGTACCGGAAAGATGCGTTTGCCGCATGCGCACCTTTTCTCCCATTCAGGATGTGAACAGGTGAAGCCCGGAAGGTGTGTTCCTTCCGGGCTTCACTAGCGTAGTTCACGTTTTAGCCGAGCAAGTTTTAGCCGGGCAAGTATTAAGCGAGGCGTGCGAGCACGTCCGCGCCGACCTGATCGGTTCCGCGCACGCTCGCGCCGTTCTCGCGCATATCTGCCTCGACAGCATCCTCAATGCGGGCTGCGGCGGCGTCGTGGCCGAGGTGGCGTAGCAGCATTGCGCCAGCGAGGATTGCGGCGGTGGGGTTTGCCTTGTTCTGGCGGGCGATGTCCGGTGCGGAGCCGTGTACGGGCTCGAACATGGAGGGGAACTCGCCGACGGCATTGATGTTGCCACTTGCCGCGTAGCCGATACCGCCGGTCACTGCACCGGCGAGGTCGGTGATGATGTCGCCGAAGAGGTTGTCGGTGACGATCACGTCGAAGCGTGCAGGGTCGGTGACCATGAAGATGGTGGTCGCGTCAATGTGCAGGTAGTCGGTCTCAACCTCGGGGAATTCAGCCGCGATTTCGGCGAAGTAGCGGTTGTAGAGGCGACCGGCGTGGGTGAGCACGTTGGTCTTGTGCACGAGGGTGACCTTCTTGCGGCGGGTGGATGCCAGTTCGAAGGCGTAGCGTACCAGGCGCTCCACACCGTGTGCGGTGTTGAGGGAGACTTCGGTGGCGATTTCGTGGACGGTACCACCGCGGATGACGCCGCCGTTGCCGATGTAGGGGCCTTCGGTGCCTTCACGCACGACGACGAAGTCGATGTTGCCGGGGTTGGCAAGCGGGGAGACTGCGCCGGGGTACAGGCGGGAGGGGCGCAGGTTGATGTAGTGGTCGAAGGCGAAGCGCAGCTTCAGGAGCATTTCGCGTTCGATGAGGCCGGAGGGAATCTTGCCACTACGCGGGTCTGCACCGATCGCGCCGAAGAGGATCGCGTCGTGCTGTTTGAGGGCGTCCTTGGTGGAGTCGGGCAGGGTTTCACCGGTTTCCAGCCAGTGCTCGGCGCCGAGCTTGTAGTGGGTGGGGGTTACTGTGATGTTTTCGAGCTCGCAGGCGCGGGTGAGGATGCGCTGGGCTTCGGTAATGATTTCGGGGCCGATGCCGTCGCCGGGGATGACGGCGAGGTCGATGCTACGTGCTTCAGTCATGCCTCTACCGTAATACGCGCCGCGGGTGGGCGGTAGAGTGTGCGGGCGAGGTCTCAGACTCTGGGCTAACCCCCGTCTGACTAGCTGTAGCTCCTGCCATGCCACTTCCCTACCCTTCTGGTCGACTCGGCGCCCACTGGCTTCTGGGGTCTTGGATTCTGTGGTGTTCAGCTCCTACCGGTTAAAACAATATTCCCCGGTTGAATAAATCAGCCGGGAAATATCGTTATGAGTTCTCACTCAGCGTGAGAGCTCTAAAGGTCTATGCAATTACGCGGTGCGCTTGCAGAGGGAGACCTTGACGTAGCCGTTGCCACGTGCGCCACGAGCGGTCGGAGCGTTGCCTGCGGACTCTATGGTACCGCCGGAAACACCGGGAGCCACGTAGGAGCCACCAGCGCCACCGCCGCCACCGAACTATGCGAAGCCGGAGCCACCCTTGTCGCCAGCGGTGGAGGAGCTGAAGAGTTCCTAGTTGCTCTGCTGGTGAAGCGCAGAACACCGTAGACGTTAGCCTTGCTGCACAGCAGGGGCTGCTCGCCACCTTCGCCACCGACGCCGCGGTTACCGTAGTCCTTACCACCGGCTGCGGGGCGGGTCTGCCAAATCGCCGTGCTGTCAACGCCGGGCTCGGACGATAGGTAAGCTACACTACCCCGATAAACTAGAACCATGCCCCACAAGCACGCAAAACCCCAGCAGAACCCACAGCACAGCACAGCAACAGCCGAACCCAGCTACGCCGTAACGCATACCCGCCGCAGCTCAGAAAACAGCGACCTACCCGCCGACGCAATCAGCGCCTCCAGCCGCATGCAAAACTACCTCAGAGACAAACGCGGCTGGATGAACTTCATCGTCGTCGCGCACATGCAGTTCTTCTGCTGCGTACTCTCCGTTGCCTTCATCAACGGCTACGGCTGGATCCCGGTCATCTCCACACTCTGCAGCACCACCGCGCTGTACTTCCGCTACCGCTTCCCCTACGGCAGCATCTACGTGATCATCGCGGCGCTCTGCCTCACCCTCGTGACCCCCTTCCCCGACTCACTCGCCATCACCTGCTACCCGCCCGTCAGCCTCGCCGCCTACCATATCGGCAGGCACTGGACCCGCCGCGCCCGCTTCCGCGGCCTCATTCTCGGCTGGTTCGGCGCACTCGCCGTCACCGTGCAGTCCTCGCTCTCGTTCCTCTATCGCTGGGACGACATACCCGCCCGCATCTTCATCTCCCTGATGCTCGGCGTGCTCTGCGGATCCATCTTCACCGTCTTCTGGTTCCTCGGCGACTCCCGCCGCATGCGCGAACTGCGCAGCGAAGAGTTCAAAGAACGCGCCCGCCGCCTCGAATACGAGCAGGAACAGGAACGCCGCCTCGCCGCGCAGGACGAACGCACTCGCATCGCCCGTGAAATGCACGATATTGTGGCGCACTCGCTCTCCAGCATTATTTCCCAGGCGGACGGGGCACGCTACGCCGCCGCGAGTGCACGCGCCCAGCAGGCAGAGCAGTCGGGTCAGGCTCAGCAGCAGAGCGAACCGGATATTGCCGAGCAGACACTCGAACTCATCGCAGACACGGCACGCGACTCCCTCACCCAGATGCGTTCCCTCCTCGGGCTGCTCCGCACGGACGAGGCAACCACCTACGCCCCCGTGCCCACCCTCAGCGATATACCCGCCCTCGTGGAGCTGAGCCGCCGCGCCGGGCTACCCGTCACCTTCACCGGAATCACCGGCACCATGACGCGCACCCTACCGCAAGGTGCCGAGCTGGCAGCGTACCGCACCGTGCAGGAGGCACTCACCAACGCGCTCAAGCACTCCCCCGGCGCGGCAACCACCATCACCATTCACTGGGGTAAGGACGGTCTGCAGTTGCGGGTTCAGAACGACCCGGTTTCCGCTGTTTCCCCTGCCTCGACCTCAGCCTCGAATCAGCGCACCACCAGCCCGGTGCCCGGTAGCGGTAACGGTCTGCGCGGCATGAGCGAGCGCATCGCCCTCTACCACGGCGCCCTCACCTACGGTCTGCAACCCGACGGTAGCTGGCTCGTTGAGGCGGCGCTGCCCTACCGCGACCTCTAATACCCGTGCCCTTTACTACCTCATGATCTAGGATTGAAACTATGTACTCTTCTGCACCACAGACCACTCAGCCAATCCGCGTGATGCTCGTTGACGACCAGCGCCTAGTGCGCGGCGGCTTGAGCATGCTCGTCAACTCCCAGCCGGACCTGCAGGTCGTCATGGAAGCTGATGACGGCCTGGCGGCCATTGACGTTTTTGACCGCATGGTCTCTGAGGGGCAGGCGCCGCAGGTCATCCTCATGGATGTGCGCATGCCGCACTGCGACGGCCTGGAGGCGGCGCGCCGTATTCTGGAGCGTGACGGCGAGCGTGAAGTTTCCGAGGATGAGCGGGTGCGCATTATCATGCTCACGACTTTCGATATTGATGAGTACGTGTATTCGGCGGTGCGTGCGGGTGCGAGCGGTTTCTTGTTGAAGGACACTCCGCCGGAGCAGCTGCTGGAGGCGATTCGTACGGTGCACCGCGGCGATGCGGTGATTGCGCCGTCTGCGACTCGCCGCCTGTTGGAGCAGATGATTCCGGTGCTGGACTCCCCCGCTCCTGTTGTTCCTACCGCTGAGTCTGTTCCTGCTATTCCCCCGGCTGCTGGTTCTGAGCTTCCTAAGGCAACGTTCATTCCGGCTGAGCATGCAAGCTTTGAGCCTGTGCAGGATTATCCGCATCGTGAGTTGATTGAGCAGTTGTCGCCGCGTGAGTTTGAGGTGCTGGGTTTGATTGCGCGTGGTTTGTCGAATGCGGAGATTACGCGGGAGCTGGTGCTTTCGGAGGCGACGGTGAAGACGCATGTGTCGCATGTGTTGGCGAAGTTGGGGGCGCGTGACCGTGTGCAGGCGGTCATTATGGCGTATGAGGCGGGTATCGCCCACTAGCGCTCCCTTATATAAGGACACGGTAGACTAGAGAGCACGGCAAGCTAGAGGACACAGTGAAGCCCCGGCGGGCGCCTCCTAATCGAGGCACCCTCCGGGGCTTTCTCACGCCGAGTATCCGGGTTCGCCGGGTACTGTGACTATGCCAGGTACAGCTGGTTAGCCGCGCATACCCTCAACCGGGGACATGCGAGCGGAACGAGCCGCAGGCAGAGCCGAAGCGAGCATCGCGGCGAGCACACCCACAATGAGGATGACCACGTACCAGACGTACGGCAGGTCAAGCACGAGCGGGGCGCTGGAGCTCACGGCAGCCATCACAATCTTCGCGGAGACCGTGCCGATGACCGCACCGGAAACCATGCCGAGCACCACTGCGGCGAGCGTAATCAGAATCGCCTCAATGGAAATCATGCGGCGTAGCTGCTTGCGGGACAGACCCAGCGAGCGGAGCATCGCGTTCTCGCGGCGGCGTTCGTTGACCGACAGGGTCATAGTGTTCGCCACACCAATGATGGAGATAACCACTGCAAGCATGAGCATCACCAGGGTGAAGGTCAGCATGACGGTCAGCAGCTGGTCGAACGTCTGGCGCTCCTGCAGGCCACCGTTGAATGAGTTGTCCGGGCTGATTCGGTTCAGTGCAGTCTGCAGAGTTGAGCTTTCACTGCTGGTCAGAGGGGAGGCGGCGCGCACCAGAATGACGGTGTTGTTACCGCGTGCCTGGCTGGTGACGGTCAGGTGTGCTGCCTTTGTCTGAGCTTCCTGGTCACCGCTCGCGATTGCTTCTTCCAGGCGCTTCTGAGCTTCCTCAGCGGCGGGGTTGGCAACTACCTGCGGGTTCTTGGCATCCTGTAGCTTGGCGGCGGTGGCAGGGTTGACAATCAGCAGGTTCTGTTTGGTTGCGGACTTGACGGGCTTGAGTTCCACTTCGCCTAGCGGGCCGCGCGCCTTCAGACGGCTGGACTCATTCAATCCAGCAGCCTTCCAGAACCCCTGCGGCACGAGCACGGTGTCGTCAGCAAGGTTCGAGTTTTCGTCGGGCAGGATTGCATGCAAATCAGAGGAGCTTAGCGCCACCAAATCGGAATTCTGGTTGGCGGTCTGGCCCTCGTACTCGACGGTGTAGTCAACCACACCGGCTGCGTAACCAACAGCGGATGCCTGAACGTTCTTAATACCCTTGACCTTGGAGGCGATATCCTCCGCCTTGGTCACCGTGGAGGCAGCCTCAGACTGGTCGTACGAGCTGTAGTTCGCCTGCGCAGAAATCGGGTACTGCTGGTCAAGAGCCTTGACGAACGATGCGCTCAGAACCGTGTAGCCGGTCAGTACAATCGACACAACCAGGGTGCCGACGAGCACAGCGCGGCCGGTGGAGACGGTTCGCTTGGGCGAACGCAGTGCGTTGGCGAGCGCAAGCTTACCGGTCTGGGTGCGGGTGACCGCGCCGAGGGCGCGTACCAGCGGGGGCAGCACCAGCGGGGTGATGAGGAAGACCGCAATACCGAGCAGCAGTGCGGCGAGCATGCCGAGGAAGATCGCGGAGTTACCGTCACGCTCCACGCTGGTTGCCTTATCGAGTGCAGCCACAACAGCGACCACGCCGCCGATGGCGAAGAGGGCACCGATAATCGGACCGATCTTGCCGGGCTTGCTGACTTCGCGGTTGGTGTGTTCGCTCATTGCGCTAATGGGCGAGATGCGCAGGGCGCTTCGTGCCGGGGAGAGCGACGCCAGAACCGTCACGATGGTGCAGAGGAGCACACTCACCAGGATCGGGGTAATCGAGTACGAAATCATGATGGTGGTCAGGTTCGCACCAACCAGCGCGCCAACCGGGAAGGTCAGCAGTGCACCGATGAGGGAGAACACCACACCCACGGTAATGGATTCGATGAGTAGCATCCGTACGAGAGAGCCGCCGCGGGCGCCGAGGGTACGCAGCAGAGCCAGTTCACGAATGCGCTGGCCAACCAGCACCGCGAAGGTGTTAGAGATGACGAACGAGGAAACCAACAGAGCCAGTGCTGCGAAGGCACCCAGGACCACGCTAATGGAAGTGAAGACCGTAGAGATACTCTTCTGGTAGTCTTCCAGCAGCTTCTGACCGGTCATGACGCGCGGGTCGTTCTTGGTGTCACCGCTGCTGAGGGAATCCTGCAGGCTCTTGAGCTTGGCGTCGGTTACGCCGTCTTTGAACTTGAGGTAGATGAGGTTCGCGCCAGCCATGCTCCGGTAGCCTGCCGCGGAGTTCTTGTTTTCTGTCTCGGCTGCTTTCAGGGTGGCTTCGCCGAGGCTGGTGCCGCCAATGAAGACAGCCTGGTTGGTGGTGGAGCCTTCAAAACCGGGGTCGAACAGACCGACGACGGTGTATTCGGAGGTCTTGTCAGTACCGGGGGCGCTGACGGATTCTACAACGTCGGTGCTGGTGACCTTGCCGTTCAGCGAGAGGTTGTGCTTCTTCGCGAAGTAGGTAGAGACCATGATTTCGTGGTTGCTACTGGGGATTTTACCCTGCACCTTGTACGGGAAGAGGCTAGAGTCGGCGGGCAGCTGGTTATACTGCACGGGAGCTTTCTGGTCGCCGGTACCGATCGAACCCGTGACGGCGTACTGCACCCAGTAGCCGGAGAGCAGGTCGCTCTGCTCCGCCTTCTGAATCTGGTCACGAGTCAGGTAGATGGCGGTGCTGTCTTTACCGTCGTAGGTGGTAGCGGCGGAGGCGACGACCGCCTCGGCGCGGGAGAGCACGTCACCTACGGAGGAGTTGACGGTCGCCTGCAGCGAGTTGGTGAGCATCATAATGGCGGCGATGAAGAAGGATGAGATCGCGATGCCTATGCCCGTGAGGATGTATTTTCCTTTTGAGGCGCGCAGATTGGAGCGCGCCACCGTGTTTAGTGTGGTTGCCACGGCTTATCGACCTTCCAGCTGTGCCATTGCGCCGAGGACGGCGTCGTAGGTGGGTTCGATCATTTCGCCGGCGACCATGCCGTCCTTGATGAAGACCACGCGGTCTGCGTAGGAGGCGGCGTTTGCGTCGTGGGTGACCATGAGGATGGTCTGTGCGTGGTCGGTTGCGGCGGCACGCAGCAGGCGCAGCACCTCGGCGCCGGAGTTGGAGTCGAGGTTACCGGTCGGTTCGTCGGCGAAGACCACTTCGGGGCGTGCGAGCAGGGCGCGCACGATGGCGACGCGCTGCTGCTGACCGCCGGAGAGCTGTTCGGGGCGGTGGTCGAGGCGGGTTTCCAGGCCGAGGGTCTTAACCAGGTAATCGCGCCACTGCGGGTCCGGCTTCTTACCGGCAAGGCCCAGCGGCAGGTCAATATTCTGGCCCGCGGTGAGGGTGGGCACCAGGTTGAACGCCTGGAAGATGAAGCCAATGTGTTCGCGGCGGAATTCGGTGAGGGCGTTGTCCTTCAGACCGAAGAGCTCGGTACCGCCAATACGGATGGAGGTTGCCGGGTTCGGGTCGGGGGTGTCCAGGGTTGCGATGGTCTGCATCAGCGTGGACTTACCCGAGCCGGAGGGGCCCATAATGGCGGTGAACTTGCCCTGCTCAAAGTCGACGGAGACGTTGTTGAGGGCGTGGACGGTTGCTTCACCCATGCCGTAGGTTTTGGAAAGGTTTCGTGCGGAGACGGCGACCTGTGCCGTCTGTGCGTGAGGAGTTGTCGTAGTCATAGTTCAATTATTTCACGCAGCATGGCGCTGACTACAGGGTTTTTCTCATCCTCCAGGTTGATTTTGGCGGGTGTTCACCGGGTCTTGACCTGCGGATGCGGGAGTTCCCCACTCATTCCACGGGCTGAAATGAGCCTGAGGCGGGCTGGGCGGGGTACTGGCATCATCCTTAAGGATGAGTGGCGGCTCAACCGGCGTTCTCACCCGCGCTCTCGCCCGCACCCCTATCCAGTATCTCTGCCTCGCTTCGCCGCCTCGCGCCAACACATATATATGTATGCGAAAAGCCCCCGGCTCCTCCCCCCATCTGGGTGGGGAAGCCGGGGGCTTTCTCACGCTATGTCAGAAGCAGCTGTTATGCCTTGGGCGCTTCGTAGCGGGGGAACACCGGTGCGGGTGCGGGCAGTTCGGTGCCGGGCACGAGTGCGGTGCCGAGGGCTGCGAACTGGCGTGCGTCGCCTTCGGGTACGCCGAGCAGGGTCAGCAGCTTGGCGGTTGCGTCGGGCATGACGGGCTGCAGCAGCAGAGCGACCTGGCGTACGACCTCGAGGGTTACGTACAGCACGGTGTTCATGCGGTCGAGTTCGCCATTCTTGCGCAGGGTCCAGGGTTCCTGTTCTGCGAAGTAGGCGTTGGTGTCTGCGAGGACGGTCCAGATGCGTTCCAAAGCGCGGTGGAATGCCTGCTCGTCGAAGTCTGCACGGACGGGCGCGTAGAGGGCTGCCGCCTGGTCGAGGATCTTGCGGTCGGCTTCGGTGAATTCGCCGTGGGTGGGGACGGCACCGCCGCAGTTCTTGGCGACCATGGACAGGGAACGCTGGGCGAGGTTGCCGAGGTTGTTTGCCAGGTCGGAGTTGATGCGGTTGATGATGGACTCTTCGGAGTAGGAGCCGTCCTGGCCGAAGGACACTTCACGCATGAGGAAGAAGCGGACCGCGTCCAGGCCGAATGCGTCGACGAGGTTTGCGGGGTCGACAACGTTACCGACGGACTTGGACATCTTCTCGCCGTTGACGAGCAGGAAGCCGTGGCCGAAGACGCGCTTGGGCAGTTCGATTCCGGCAGACCACAGGAATGCGGGCCAGTAGATGGAGTGGAATCGGGTGATGTCCTTACCGATGAGGTGCAGGTCGGCGGGCCAGTACTTGGTGAACAGTTCGTTGTCGGTGTCGGGGTAGCCGAGGCCGGTCAGGTAGTTGGTGAGGGCGTCGACCCACACGTACATGACGTGCTTGTCGTTGCCGGGTACGGGTACGCCCCAGTCGAAGGTGGTGCGGGAGATGGACAGGTCGTTGAGGCCGCCCTTGACGAAGGAGATGAGTTCGTTGCGGCGGGATTCGGGGTAGACGTAGCCTTCGTTGGCGTAGAGTTCGAGGAGCTTGTCGCCGTACTTGGAGAGGCGGAAGAAGTAGGATTCTTCTTCGGTCCATTCGACTTCGGTGCCGGTGGTGATGGCGTAGCGCTGGCCGTCGCGGACTTCGGTTTCGTCTTCTGCGTAGTAGGCTTCGTCGCGGACGGAGTACCAGCCGGCGTACTTGTCGAGGTAGATGTCGCCGTTTTCTTCCATGCGCTTCCAGATGGCCTGGGAAGCGGTGTAGTGGTCGGGGTCGGTGGTGCGGATGAAGCGGTCGTAGCTGATGTTCAGCGCGTCGTTCATTGCTTTGAAACGTGCGGAGTTCTCGTCGGCGAGTTCCTTGGCGGTTTTACCGAGCTTCTCGGCGGTGGTCTGCATCTTCTGGCCGTGCTCGTCGGTGCCGGTCATGAAGCGCACGTCGAATCCGTCGAGGCGCTTGAAGCGGGCTAGCACGTCGGCTGCGATGGTTTCGTAGGCGTGGCCGATGTGCGGGTTGCCATTGGGGTAGGAGATGGCGGTGGTGATGTAGAACGGAGTTGCAGTCATAACTTTCAGTTTACCGCAGTATTAGGTACGACTCTCACCCTGGTTATAGTCTGATACGCGCTGACTCATTGCGTGTGGGTGGAGGCTAGCACGCCGCATGTTTCCTCCGCGCCTACGCAGGGGCACCCGTCACCCGGACGCTCCGCCCCCTCCTTGCTTCGCTGCGGAGAGCGTCCGTGTGACACCCTGAGGGCGCTTCCGGAAAACACGGCGCACCAGCCCAAACATTCAGCCACCATGCAACACGCTAAACCGCGACAGCCTCCCCCGCCCCACACGCAAAACACCAGCCACCAGGCAACAGACCAAGAGGCGACAGCCTCCCCCGCCCCAGTTCGCTAGGCACGGGGCGCACATACTGAACCACCACGCAACCCAACGAACCGGCGAGATTCCGCGAACCCCTGAACCACAGATGCGCAGAGGTATAGATATTCCCCGTCGCGACATCAGGGTGTCCGAAGCGAAGCGAGGACGGGTTCCCTGTAGGAGCAAGGGGAATATCTATACCTCAAGCCAAAATCTATAAAATTCAGGGAACGCAAAAATCCCGCCGATTCCGAAGA